>DNAS01000110.1:0-752 GCA_003485185.1 Phycisphaerales bacterium
GGCGTGGGTGACGCAGGCGCTGCGCCCGGAAAAGGCGGTCGTCGTCGGCGACTTCATCACGACGCGCACATATCGCTTCTCCGCCGACATCGTGAGCGTCGCGGGCAACGGGCGGGCGTTCCGCCGCTGCCGGATCGTGGTCGACGCGCAGACCAGCCCGCCGAAAGTCCTCTACCGCCAGGACCTGACGCATCTCGGCTGGCCGCTGTCGCAGGATATCCTCACCAAGATTCGCGCGGGCACGCCGCTCGACGAGATCGCGTCCACCCGAACCATTCTCCAGGAGGCTCGATGATGTTCAACGCCCGCAAAACGCTGGGCCTGGCGGTGACGGAGCAGGGAATCTCCGCCGCGGAGGTGGTCTGGTCCGGCCCGCGCCGGACGGTGCTGCACACGGCCGTGGTGCCGTTTTCCGCCGACGCACGCCTCGACGAGCCGGAGCGCCTCGGGCGCGAGCTGCGCAAGACGCTCCGCCAGAACGGCATCACGTCGTCGCGGTGCGTGGTGGGTCTGGCGGCCTCCTGGACCGCCGCCCGCGAGGAATCGCTGCCCGCCGCCGACGCCGAGTCGCTGCGCGGGGCGCTGTCCATCGCCGCCGAGCGCGAGTTCGCCTCCGGGGCGCAGGACCTTTCCGTCGATTACCTCGACTGGTCCTCGGGCAAGGGAACCTCGGCGCTGCTGGTGGCGGCGCCGCGCCGCGTCGTCGAGCAGCTTCAGGCGATGGCGAAGGCCGCCGGGCTGACCCTGACGGC
>DNAS01000110.1:836-8766 GCA_003485185.1 Phycisphaerales bacterium
GCCGGGCTGACCCTGACGGCCATCACCTCCTCCGCCGTCGCTCTGGCGCTCGCCACGCGCGGGGCGGTCTCCTCGGCCGGAAGACTCGTCCTCTGCCTGCTGCCGGGGGGCGTGGAACTGGCAGTCCAGTCGCCCGGGGGTGTGCGTCTCATCCGCCACCTTCCCGTGCGCTTCGACCGCCCCGCGGCGCAGACCGGCGACCTGACCGGCGAGTTGCGGCGAATCCTGGCCCTCGCCCCGGCCGAAACCGGCGCCGGCGCGGTGCGGGAACTGCTGCTGTGGAACCCCGCCGGTCTCGACGCCGCCTCGCTGGACTCCCTGTGCGCCCAACTCGGCCTGTCCGCCAGGCGCTGCGCCCTGGAGACCGATTTGTCCGTCGCAGGCGGTGCGACGTCGGGGATGGACCGATTCGCCCAAGCCGTGGCGCTGGCTTGCAGCATGGGCGAGCCCGCGGCGATCGACTTCCTGCATTCGCGCCTCGCGCCGCCGGTCAAGACCTGGCGGACCCGGCGCACGCTCTGGGCGGTCGCGGCCTGCCTGGCGCTCCTGGTGCTTGGAGTATATCTGTTCGTGGATTGGCGGATCACCCAGCACGACGTCGCCGCCCTCCAGAAGCAGCTCGACGAGATGAAGGACTCCACCGACCAGGCCGACGCGATGGTGGACACCGTCACCTTCGCCCGGGACTGGTACGACCGACGCCCGGAGTTCCTGGATTGCCTGCGGGAGATCACGCAGGCCTTCCCCCAGGAAGGCAGGGTCTGGGCCACCAGCCTGATGATCCGCGCCGACATGCAGGCGCTGCTGACGGGCAAGTCCGTCAACGAGGCTGCGGCGCTGGAGGTGCTGGACCGCCTGAAGTCCAACCCGCACCTGGCCAACGTCAAACCGCTGTTCATCCGCCAGGTCGGAGGCACGTCGCGCGACGTGTCATTCGCCATCAGCCTGAGCATGAGAGGAACCCGCTGAGCTGCGTGCAATGAAGATTGCACACAGCTAGAGCAGGAGAACAGTTGAACAATGGAACAGGAGAAAGACAAAATCGACCCCGTGGTCTACTGCTCTCCTCTCACCTGTTCTATTCACAGAATCTGCGTTGAAAGAGTGTAAAAAATGGTCCTGACCAAGCGAGAACGATACGTGCTGATCGGAACCTGCCTCGCGGTGGGCGCGCTGGCGCTGGACCGGTTTGTCGTCTCCCCCCTGCTGGACCGCCGGGCCGAGGCGGAGGCTCAGAGAACCAGCCTGACGCGGAAACTCAACCAGGCGCGGGCCCTCCTCGAGCGCCAGCGTCTCCTCACGCCCCGCTGGCAGGAAATGCTCCGGACGGGAATGAAGTCCGACCCGGCCGAATCGGAAAGCCAGGTCCTCCACGCCCTGCGGAACTGGGCGGAGGAATGCGGCATCACGCTGTCGCTGCTCAAGCCCGAGCGCCTGACCGAAAAAAGCCGCCTTCCGCAGATCGCCTTCCAGGCATCCGGAAGCGGGAACATGAACGCGGTGGCCAGGCTGCTCTGGCGGATCCAGACCGCCGGGAGTCCCCTGCGCGCCACCGAGGTCCAGATCAGCGCCCGCAAGGAAGGCAGCGACGACCTTTCGTTCCAGTTGCGGCTCTCGACGGTCTATTCGCCGTCGCCGACCGCGAAGCCCGCTCCCGCCGACGGAAAGACCGGCGCCCCGGGAGGCTCCTGATGCGCAGAACGATTCCATGTTGGGCGTTGACCGCCCTGCTGAGCGCCTGGGCCATCGGCGCCGCGCCGGCCACCGCACCGTCGGAACCCCGCGGACCGACGTGGGACGATTACCGCCTCATCGTGACGCGGAACATCTTCTCGCGCAACCGGTCGTCGCCGTCGCCGCGCCGTTCGACCAGCCGGTCGGAAACGCCCCGCGTCGCCGAGGCGACTCTTGTGCTCATCGGAACAGCCGTGCAGGACGATCAGCCGATGGCCTTCTTCGAGAACAGCCGCACCGGGCAGACCACCCGCCTGCTGCCCGGACAGTCCTTCGGTGGCGGAACGGTGGTTTCCATCGCGCTGGACAGCGTGGAATACCGCGCCGGAGACGCCACCCGCCGGATCGCCGTCGGGGAGACGCTCTCCGGGCTGGCGGCCTCGCTTCCGTCGTCGACCGCCACATCCCAGCCGGCGGGCGAAGGCCCGGCCGTCTCGGGCGCTGCCGCCGCCGGAACCGCCGATTCAGGCTCCAACGACATCTTTGAACGAATGCGCCGACGCCGTTTACAGGAAACGAACCCATGAACGCACAACCGCACGGACAATTTCAGGTCATGACCCGGACAAGCCCGCAGGCCGTCCTGGCGCTCTGGATGGCGATCCTCGCCGTGGGGCTCTCCCCGCTGGCCGCCCAGCAGGCGGCCACGGAACCGGCAGCCACCGAACCGCAGGCGGTCGAGGTCGCCGAACTGTCGCCCGAAACGCCGGAGCCCGCGCCGGAACCGGCGCTGGAACCTGCGCCGGAACCCGTCGCCGGAGAACCAATGACTGAGCCGACCTCGGAACCCGCCGCCACCCAGCCGGCCGGCGAACCGGCGGTCTCGACGATGCCCGAGTCCGCGCCGGCGAGTCAGCCCGCCGCCGTTCCGGGCGCGCCGATTTCCCTGAACTTCCGCGACGCCTCGCTCCGAACCGTCCTGGAATACCTCTCGGAGGTCGCCGGACTGGTGGTCGTCGAGGAGGCCCGCGTGGAAGGGCGCGTGACGGTGCTCAGCCGGCAGTCCATCACGGCCGAAGAGGCCGTGGCCCTGCTGGACACCGTCCTGAAGCAGAAAGGCTACGCCGCCATCCGCATCGGGCGGACGCTCAAGATCGTCACCCTCGAGCAGGCGAAGAAGGAACTCATCCCCGTGCGTTCCGGCAACGACCCGGAGAAGATCACGCCCGGCGACAGCATGGTCACGCAGATCATTCCCATCCGCAACGCCGACGCGGTCAAGCTCAAGGCGGACCTGGCGTCGCTGATCCCGTCGACGGCCGACGTGGCGTCCAACGCGTCGAGCAACACGCTCATCATCACCGGAACCGAGTCCACCGTCCGCCGGATCGTCGAGATCATCCGGGCCATCGACGTGCACATGTCCGAGGTCTCGCAGGTGAAAGTCTTCCAGCTGAAATACGCCAATGCGAGCAGCGCCGCCAAGCTGATCACCGACATTTTCAAGGAAGAGCAGACCACGCAGCAGACCTCGGGATTCCCGTTCGGCGGGCGCCGGGCCTTCATGATGCCGGGGATGCCCGGCGGCGGCCAGTCGAGCGACTCGGAAAAGGGACAGCGCGGAATCAAAGTCACCGCGTCGGCCGACGACCGGACCAACACCCTCGTCGTCAGCGCCGCGACCGACATGATGAAGGTCATCGAGGGCGTGGTGAAGGAACTGGACGCGAACCCCGCGGAGGAACAGGCGGTCTTCATCTACCGCCTGAAGAACGCCCAGGCGAAGAACCTCGAGACGGTCCTCAACAACATCTTCGGGGCGAGCACCAGCTCGACCGGCACGTCCGCCAGCCGGCAGACGTCCAGCCGGCAGACCACCGGAACCACCAGCGCGTTCGGCAGCCGGACGAGCGGAACCAGCTCGCGCGGGCTCAGTTCGGGCACGACGGGCGGCTCGACGCGAGGCTCCACGCGGGGCTCGACGTCCGGCACCCAGGGACGGACCTTCGGAGGAACGTCCGGAACGTTCGGGCGCATGTCCGCCGCGACCGCCGCGGCGGCCTCCGATCTGGCCGGGCAGGTCTACGTGGTGGCCGACGAGGACACCAACGCCCTGCTCGTCACCACCGCGTCCAAGAACTTCGAGCGCGTCAAGGCCATCATCGCCGACCTTGACCGCGCCGTCCCGCAGGTGCTCATCAAGGTGCTCATCGCCGAAGTCTCCCACGACAAGTCGCTCGACCTCGGCGTGGAGTTCTCCGGCATGAACCTCTACGCCTCCGGAAGCGGGATCAAGGCGGGCACGGACTTCTCCGTAGCGGCGCAGTCCGGCGGGTTCATGTTCACGATGAACGAGCACAACGTGGCTGCCGCCATCCGCGCCATCGCGGGCATCGCCAAGCTGGACGTGCTCTCCCGCCCGTACATCCTGGCCAGCGACAACCAGGAAGCGTCGATCATGATCGGAAAGGAAGTGCCCTTCATCACCAACACCCGCACGACCGACACCGGGCAGACCATCAACACCATCGAGTACGACGACATCGGGATCATCCTGACCGTCACGCCGCACATCAACCCGCAGGGGCTGGTGACGCTCGACGTCTACCCGGAAATCTCCACGCTGACCGGCGAGACGATCCCCATCTCCGAGACGGTCAACGCGCCCGTGTTCGCCAAGCGGTCGGCGGAAAGCCGCGTCGCCATCCGCGACGGGCAGACCATCGTCATCGGTGGGCTCATGGAAGACCGCAATACCAAGAGCGTTGACAAAGTGCCCGTCCTGGGCGACATTCCCGGGCTGGGACTGCTGTTCCAGCGGACGGTGGACAAGAAGACCAAGACCGAGTTGCTGATCTTCCTGACGCCGCACGTGGCCCAGCAGCCCGAGGAACTGAAGGACATGTCCGAGGCGGAAAAGGCCGGCACCAAGGCCGTCCGCGACGCCGTGGAACCGGGCGCGTTCGAGGAACACCTGCGGGGCATGAACCGAGGCGCCGCCTCGCAACCGGCGAAGCAGGAGACGGAACCCGTCACCGTCATCCGCGCGGGGACGACCCAGCCGGCCGCGGGAGCCAACGATGAACCGAAACCTTGAGAGACTCGCGGCGAAAACGATCCTGACCCTGGCGGTCCTGGCGACCGGATGCCAGTTCCAGCCGGCGGCGCCGCCCGCTGACGACGCCCAAGTGGAAACGGACCCCTGCGCCGAACGGCTCCACGACCTCTGCGGCCAGCTCCTGCTGTACTACTCGATCCACGACGAGTTGCCGCAGAGTCTCGCCGACCTGCCGAAGACCGGCGCCGCGCCGGCGGTCTGCCCCGTCTCCGGGAAACCATACGGCTACGACCGGCAGGGAATCCAGGTGTCCGGCTGGCCGGGACGGCTGATCGTCTACGACGCCGAGCCATGCCACGCGGGCGTGCGATGGGGCATCATGGCTGACGCCCCCCGTCCGGGCAAACCACTCGTCGTGCGCGTCGCCCGCCCGCCGGAGAACGCCATCCGCTGGCCGGACCGCCAAGGCAGCCCCTGACGACGCGCCGCGACGGATCGGAACGATCCGTCATTTTTCCCCAAGGGCGTCCCGGACGGCCGTCGCAAGACCCTGCGAGGTGAACGGCTTGATCAGCAGGTTCACGTCGTCCGGAACGACGCCACGCCCGGTGAGCATCTTTCCGGTATAGCCCGAGATATACAGGATGCGCACCTCCGGCCGGGACGTCAGAAAATGCCTGGCGAGTTCCGGGCCGCTCCATCCGGGCATCACCACGTCGGTGATGAGCAGGTCGATCGGTCCCTCGTGGCTGTCGCCGACGGCGATGGCCTCTTGCGCGTTGCGGTCTCCAGCACGGTGTACCCGCATTCGCGCAGCGTCTTGGCCACCACCTGCCGGATGGGCTGCTCGTCCTCGACGACCAGGAGAGTGCCAGAGCCGCGGGGTAGCTCGCGGGGCGCTTCGGCTTTGGCGAGCGTCGGCGCGGTCTCGGCGACGCGAGGCAGGTAGATGCGAAACGTCGTGCCGTGGTCGACCTCGCTGTAGACGGTGACGTATCCGCCGGACTGCTTGACGAACCCGTGGACCATGGCCAGCCCGAGACCGGTGCCCTGGCCTGGGCCCTTGGTGGTGAAAAACGGCTCGAAGATGTGCCGGAGGGTCTCGGCGTTCATCCCCGCGCCGGTGTCGCTGACGACGATCATGACCTGCGGACCGGGCTTCGAGCCCAGGTGCCGGCGAACGAAGCCCTCGTCGAACTCGAAGTTGCCCGTCTCGATCGTCAGCCGACCCCCTCGGGGCATCGCGTCGCGCGCGTTGAGCACCAGGTTCATCAGCGCCTGCTGGAACTGCCCGGCGTCCAGTTTCACATTGCCCAAGTCGGGCGCCAGCTCGAAAGACAGGTGGATGTCCTCGCCCAGAACCCGCGGAAGCGATTTGGCCAGTTCGTCGATCAGCCGGTTCAGGTTCACCACCTCCGGCCGCAAAATCTGCTGGCGGCTGAAGGCCAGCAGTTGTTCCGAAATTTTCGCAGAACGGTCGGATGCTTCCAGAATCTGCTGAACAAACTCCGTGCCGTCTTTCCGGACCATCTCCCCGCGGAGCAGCATCTCGGCGTATCCCTTGACGACGGTCAACTGATTGCGGAAGTCATGGGCAACGCCGCCGGCCAGCAGCCCGATCGCCTCGAGGCGCTGCGCCTGGACGAACTGCTCCTGTAAGTGCTTGTAGTCGGTAATGTCCTGGATGAGCCCCTCATATTCGGCGAGTTTCCCCTGTTCTCCGGATCGCAAAATGGCCGTGTTTCGCACCCAGCGGACCTGACCGCTTTTATGCAGGATTCGATGTTCCAGAAGATCAACCTTCTCCCCTGCTTCCATTCGTCGGGACCGATCAAGAATCATTGCCTGGTCTTCCGGATGCACGATCCGGATCCACAGGTCCGGGGCGGCCTGATATTCTTCCGGGCTGTATCCGGTCACGCCCTGGCAACCGGGGCCGTGAATGATTTCCGCAATCTTCCCGTCCCGTACCCGAACGGTGTAGAGATAATCCGTCACGGATTCCACAAGGGACCGGTATCGTTCCTCACTGCCGCGAAGGGCCTCCTCGGCCTTGGCGTGTTCGGCCCGGGTACGAAGGGCCGTGATTCCGTAGGCCAGATCGCCCGCCAATTCCTCCAGCAATTCGAGTTCGTGTTCGTCGAACGCCTCCGGCTGGGCGGAGTAGATGTTCAAGGCGCCAAAGGTTCTCCTGCCGTCAGAAATCGGCAACGTGATCGACGACTGGTAACCCCGCTCGATCGCCTGCTCTCGCCAGGGTGCGAACTTCGGGTCGGACAGCCTGTTATGGCAGATGGAGGGCCTGCCCGTCCGGATGGCGGTACCTGTGGGCCCGCGCCCCTGCTCGGTGTCGTCCCAGGTGATGTCCGCCGTCGCGAGGTACCGTCCTCGCAGCCTGCCCAGGCCATGGGGCGCACGCGCTTGGCATGGTCCTGCTCGGCGTAGCCCACCCAGGCCATCCGGTAGCCCCCCACGTCCACCACGATGCGGCAAATCGTATCGAGCAACTCCTGTTCGTCGGCGGCGCGGATCAGCGCCTGGTTGCAGTCGCTGATCGTCCGCAGGGCGCGGTTCGTCCGCCGCAGTTCTTCCTCGGCTTTCTTGCGATCCGTGATGTCGCGGCTGACGGTGGCCCAGCCGATGGGTGTGCCGCTGGCATTGCGGACGCTGAAGAGGTAGTAGAACATCCAGATTGGCGCGCCGGTCTGGAAGTGGCGCAGGCGGATCTCCACATCGCCGTGGCCCTCGCGCAGCACGCGCGGGAAAAACTCTTCCGTAATGAACCGCTGGTCCTCCGGGAAGAAGTAGTCCTGCACCTTGACGCGGCAGGCGGCGGCCATGTCCGGCAGGCCGACCATGCGGATCCCGGCGGGGTTGACGTAAATCGGCTGCAATTCCAGGTCGCACATCCCGATGAATTCGCTGCTGCTGTCGGCCAGCATGACAAATCTCTGCCGCTCCATTTCCGCCTGCTTGCGCTCCGTAATGTCGCGCACCACGGCGAAAATCGCTCCCTCGGCCGGCAGCGGGAACGAGTTCCACGACAGCCAGCGATACGAACCGTCCTTGCAGCGGTATCGGTTCTCGAACCCCCGAACCGCTTCCCCGCGCGCCAACCGCTGCCCGGCGCAAACCGTAGCGTCGCGGTCGTCCGGATGCACGAAGTCCAGCCTGGGTTGGGACTTCAATTCCTCAACG
>DNAS01000112.1:0-25248 GCA_003485185.1 Phycisphaerales bacterium
CGTCCGAACGTGAAATGCTCTAACATTCCGGGCTTGCTGGCGCATCCACTCGCCATCGGGATTGTACGTGCTGGGCGAGAGGAACACCTTTCGGCTGCCCAGATGAATGAACGCCAGGACGTAGGCCGTCTTTCGGCCGAATGGCGTGACGACTGTCTTGCAGAAGAAGTCGCAGGCAACCATCACGTTCATATGGATCTTGATGAACTTCCGCCACGGCGTCTGTACGCCCTTGGGCGCATGGCGATCGGGATCGGGCAGAATGCCCTCCTCGTTCAGCACACGTCGGATCGAGCCCCGGCTGGCAGGAACGGCCAGCTTCTTGAGCTCTCCCACGATGCGCCGAACACCCCAGCCAACGTTCTCCCGGGCCAGACGGAGAATCAGCTCGCGGAGACTCTTCGGCATCCGAGGGCGCCCGACCTTCTTGGGCTCCCTGCCCCCCTGCTCTTCCCGCAGCCATCGGCGATACGTCTTGATGCTGACGATCCGCAAGGTATCCTTGACCACATGGTCCAGTTCTCCGCCCATCTTCAGCAATCGTCGCCGCTCGACCGGATCGGGGATGATCCGGTTGCCCGGCAACCTCGACTGCAGGATCTCGACCTGCAGCTTGAGGAATCGGACCTGGGCATCCCGACGCGCCGACCACTTCTCCTGAAGCATCACCAACAGGGCCATAACCCACTTCGGCCACATCGTTCTCGCCTTCCTGCCAAGGGCTGTAAGTCCTTTACTGACAACAGCCCGACATTTTGGACCACCCCCGTGGGAATGCAAGAATCGCTTCCCGCCCCCCTCGCCGGGAGTGTCTCTATCTCATAACCCATGGGGGCTCAGTTGCAGCCTCCGGAGCGGTTATGAGCCATTAGAGACATTTTCCGTTAACCAGAGACATCTCGCCGTCTTTCGAAGAGGGTTTGGCCCGCTCTAGATGGTCATGACCGTCACCTGGTCGGGCGAGGGCGAAACGCAGGACCCGTGGTATGAGCTGATGAGCCTGTACGTGGACGGCAACCTCATCGGCTCGGCCCACGCCCCCGGCGGCGGGCTCGGCTGCGACGGCGGCATGGCCCCGGTGGTTTCTGACCCCGCGCCCCCGCAGCAGGTAACGCTCCAGCCGGGCACGCACACGCTGTTCATCGACGCCACGACGAACGACCCGCTGTACCACTTCGGGGCGTGGTATCGCTTCGACCTGAGCTTCGCCGACGCCCCGTAGGCCCAGAGAGGATGCCGCCATGGCCGAAACGCTGACGCCCAAGCTGAAGACCTGCACAAACTGCCCGCCCCTCGTGGTCCCGCGCCGCGGCTACACGCCCGCCCGGCCGAGTTGCGTCGAGTGCGTTGAAAAGCACCTCGGGGCCGCTTACGTCCTGCTGGCCGAGTTGAACGACCTGCCCGACGCCCGCCGCATCGAGCCGCCCAACCTCTCCCGCCGCCTCCGCGCCATTGGCCATCTCTTCGAGGCCGAGGATGAATCGCAGGAGTGGCCCGAACTCCACGCCGCCATCCGCGAGGCACGGAGGGCGTATCAGGCCACAGGCACGGCGCCCGCTCTGGACCCGCTGGCGGCGATGATCGCGGCGCAACGCAACGGGTGAGGCCCGTCAGATGCCCGGGGGCAGCAGCCCCAGCAGGCACCTGACCGCCCACGCCCGCTTGTAGACCGTGCTTATCGTCACGCCGATGGCCATCATCGAGTCGCGGTTAGGTTCGGCGCGCCTCCTCGAACGGACAGCGAAAGCCCCTCGTTGCGGGTGCGGGACCAAGATGCGACAATGCCCGCCGCCGCTGCGGAATCCCGTGATGGCCGGGAAATGCCCGAGCAAGATGGCCACAGCACGAGCGCGGCGGCCACGGCCGGAGCCGCGCGTACGGTCACCCCAAGCGATGAGCCGGCGCCGGCCGTCGGCGATCTGGCTATGAGAGGCGTGTGATGGCGATCCCGGTGATCTCATTCTTTACGGGCGGCGGGTTCTTGGACATCGGCCTGCACCGAGCTGGTTTCCGGGCGGTGTGGACCAATGAGAACAACTCCGCCTTCGCGGACATGTATGAATCCGCTATGGTGGGGCTGCGCTCTGCAACGGAGGATGACACGCTGCCGGTGACAGTCAGCTCGCGCAGTAGCATTGAGGAACTGAGCGCGGCGGGCGTGATGAAAGAGGCGTTCCCCAAGGGCCGGCCCCACGTGTTTGGCGTGGTCGGCGGCCCTCCGTGCCCGGATTTCAGCAACGGCGGCACCCATGCAGGCGGCAGCGGGATCAACGGGCGCCTGACCAAGCTCTACATCGAGATGGTCAGGAAGCTGCGCCCAGATTTCTTCATCATGGAGAACGTCTCCGGGCTTCACGACGTCAAGAAGCACAGGCGGTTCCTCTCGTCCCTTGTCAAGGTGCTCCGGGAGAAAGCGAACTATGCGGTTGACCTCCGGGTACTGAATGCCCTGGAGTTGGGTGTGCCCCAGAGCCGCGAGAGGCTGTTCGTCATCGGGTTCAAGAAGGCAACTGCGACCGCGGCAGCAGGTAAGGAGGCCGTCGGCAAGACTGAGGGCTGGTTCCCTTGGCCCACGGTGGCCAGATATGCCGGGGCCAGGCATCTGGGCTGGCCGGGCACCAGCCCGTTCGGTGGGACGCCCCCCTGCCCGGAGGGAATACCGGCAGAACTCACAGTCTTCCCGTTGCTTCAGGGAAATGGCGACCCAGAGCTCTTGCTGAACGGCAAGGAGTTCTTCAACGCGTACTCCGAGAAGTTCCGGACGCGTGCCGAGGGGGATGTCTCAGCCAAGTCCTTCAAACGGCTGCACCGTTACCGCTTCAGCCCCACCGTCTGGTACGGGAACCAAGAGGTCCACCTGCATCCCTGGAAGCCCCGCCGCCTCTCGGTGCGCGAGGCCCTCCGCATCCAGACGGTTCCCGACGAATATGTGCTTCCTGCTGACCAGCCGCTCTCCGCCAAGTTCAAGCTGATCTGTAACGGCGTGCCTTGCATCATGGCCGAGGAGCTTGGGCGGTCGGTCATGGCCTTCTTGTTGCGCGCCGGGAGAGCTGCTGGCCATGGCCCGCGCCGCTGATCGCAACGTAGCTCGCGTGGCAGCGGCCTTGACCCGGCGCTACAGCGACTATGCCCACAGGAACCGGCGGAACCCGCTGGAGGAACTGCTCTTCATCCTCTGCAGCATCCAAACGAATGAGGCGCTGTACCGCGAGTCGTTCCAGGCGTTGATGAAGGCGTTCCCGCGATTCAGCCTTCTGGCGGCGGCTACCGAAAAACAGGTCAGCGCAGTGCTGGCGCGGGGTGGCCTGTCGCGGCAGAAGGCGCGGGCGATCACAGGTATCACCCGAAGGATCACAGAGTCCTTTGGCCGGCTGACTCTCGCACCCCTCAAGCAAATGCCAGCATCGGAATGCGAGAGGTTCCTGACATCTCTGCCGGGTGTTGGCAAGAAGACTGCCCGGTGCGTGATGATGTATTCGCTGGAGCTGCCGGTTTTCCCCGTAGACACTCACTGCTGGCGGATATGCCGCCGCCTCGGCTGGGTACGGCCGACGCGAGGCAACAGATCGTGCTCGCCACGCGACATGGACAGGCTCCAAGCGATGATCCCACCGGTGCTCCGGTTTGGCCTCCACGTGAATATGGTGTCGCTCGGGCGCGAGCTATGCACGCCGTCCTCACCGGAATGCCCGTCATGCCCCATCTGGCGATACTGCCAGCGAATCGGCGTCGGCCGGGGCCACCCGGAGTTCAGGCAGGTCGCGGACCCTGGCACAGACGGTTAGTGAGCAGGTCCCGGGGCGCCCATCAGGCCTTAACGCCAGGCCGGTGAAGCGCACGCGCTCGCCTTCGTGCCAGTCCCCGGCCAAGCATGGGTGGATGCGGCTGCTGAGCGGGGCGATCACCTCATGCCCCTCAGGCGCCGCGCCGCGGTCCACATCAATCTCGACGCTTGCCGCCGCGCCTCCGTGAACGGTAGATGGCGGCGCAGTCAGCCGACCTTCAAGGCAGGCTTGGCGAAGCGGCCCAGACCATTCCGGTTGTGCAGCCTGCCAGAAAACGGGGCAGATGATCTTGTACGGGCAATATCCGCAAGACTTCGGCGATGGATTGGCCAGGCGGGCCGCGTCGCCTGCAGAGGGCAGCATAGCGTTCGCCGCGCCCAGCAACGAGACCGCCTCGGCTGCCTCAGATTCGCATGCGGACGGTGCAAGTTCGATCTCGACCTTCGCCCCGAGCATGGGGACCAGGACGCCCTTCTCA
Organism: Phycisphaerales bacterium; assembly: GCA_003485185.1. Classification (GTDB taxonomy): domain Bacteria; phylum Planctomycetota; class Phycisphaerae; order SM23-33; family SM23-33; genus UBA12270. Next base: position 4,264 of record DNAS01000112.1, read on the forward strand.
GGCCAGTAGCCGTAGTTCTGGCGGACAAGGTAGGCATACAGGCGAAGCTGCCGGATGTAGCTTGCCTTCACTTCGGTTGCCGAACGATCCTCGTAGATTCCGCCGGACTTGTAGTCGGTGACCTCCCGGCGCGCGACCCGGTCTGGTCTGCCCACGAGCTTCCCGGCCATCGCCGTCAGATACTGCTCTCTCAGTATCTGATCGGGATGCCAACCTTCACGGCCAGGAGCATCGAGGTGCTGGCCCGGCGAGATTTCCTGACAATGAAGCATCGCGCCTGCCAGGGCCAGGTGGTAGCCAGGCCAGGTTTCAGGCGGGCCGAACCTGTGGTTCAGCGGGTGGCTCTGCGCGTCTTGCCAGAGCTCTCGGACCGCATCATCCCAGAGCATCCTTGCGCCCGAAGCCGGATCGCCCCGTTGGGCTGCCGAGGCGATGCCCTCCATGACCCGATGGTACGCCGTGCCGAGCCAAGCCTTGGGGTTGCCCAAGACGAACGGCTCTGTCCCACGTGATCCGGCCAAAATCGCGCGAAGAGGGCACAGCCGCAAGAGCTCCGCCGAGCTTGGGCTGACAGAGCGGAGGCGGGCCAGCAGGATTGGTGGAGCTCCCGCTGCTTCAGCCATAGCTTCTCCCCAGCAGGCAGCGGCTGTCTCGCTGCGGCATCTCTTGGACGACCCGGCCACACGTGCTGGCGCTGGTCAAAATGGCCTCCTGGCAACCTCAAAGATCGACTTGAATGTGACGGTGGCTCCGGAAGCGGCTGCCTGAGCGTAGGCAGCTGCGGCAATCGGGCCGAGGTGATTCGGGTCAGTAGACCACAGGGGGTGGCTGATGATCTCAACGCGGTTGCTGCGGCGCCCCGCTTGTAGGCCAGCAATGGTCATGTGCTGCCAGCCGGGCATTGCCGCGAAGTAGGGTCCAGCCAAGGCGGCATCGACGCCATGCCAGTAAGGGACCGAGAAGTCAATTCGCGCACTCGCGTCCAAGGCCAATCTGGCAAGATCGAGCGCAAGCCGCCAGTCGAGGATGTTGTGGTACGCCAGATTGCTGAAGTCCCGGAGGCAGTCGGGGCAGGATGTCTGGCACTCGTCAGCGTGGGACGGCTCCACCAGAGGCGCATAGAAGGTTGTATCGCCGGCTCCGATGATGAACCGCAGAAGCGATTCGGCACGGGCGGGATCGCCGAAATAGGTGCTGTAGCCGGCGCCGTTTTCCAGCGAGTCGGAGAGGAACACCTGGCCGATGACCTGTCCGTTCGCGTCCTGCGTCACCTTGAGGCCCACCTTGAGTTCGCGTTCATGGATGTCCAGCCTGGCAGCAGCGGCCCGCCTCAGCAGGAATCCGAGCGAGTATAGGGCCGCCCGGCCCTCGACGCGCAACGGCGAAGCTTGTACGCCTACGGGCCAAGCGCCGATGTCCAGGATGAGCACGTCCGTGGGCTTGATAGAAGCCAGCGCGCGCACATCGGGCTGGCATCCCTGATCCAAGGGCGGGTTGGCGATGTCGAGTTTCTCCAGCGCCTCGCGGGTCGCCCACGTCTCCCCCTGGGACAGCTTCTCAAACGTGAACTGCCGCCCGCCATTGTCGTTGATGACGTAAACGGTCTCAGTGTCGCTCCGGATGCCGAAGTTGGCCACGGGCGACAGCTGCACCGGCGTTACGCCGACCTTGGGCCTGGACGCCCTTGGGGTCCATTCGAAGACGCCGTCGAAGTCGCTGCTCCTGCCATACCAGGTGCGGAACCCTCTCGGCTGCGACAGCCGAACATGCTCATAATCTGGCTGGGCTGCCCCGCATGCAGTGCATGTCGGAGCGGGGTTCTGGGAGCCATCCACGGCTTGGCATCGCCGGCACATCCCCACCACGAGAGGCGGGCCAAGCGGCCCCGGTTGCTCGGCGACCGAAATGCCCTGGGGCTGGTAGTCCACCACTCCGATGGACGTGTGTACGAGGCCATCCTTGATCGTTTCCGCCGAGGGTGCGAACTGGCTAATGGCAAGGTCCAGCTCCCGGTCAACGACATCCTCCGGCGGCCACTCCCTTGCGGATGTCGGCCGCTCGTGGAACAGGAACCGGATTCGCGTCGGGAAACCGAACATCGGCAGGAGGCCGGCATTGGCCAGACGCTCGCTCAGGGACCGCTGAGGGAGCCTGGGGTCGTTCGCCGCCTGGGTCACAGCCGTCACCAGCTGCTGCCGCGCGAAGTTGATCAGAGATGGGCGAGCGGCTTGGAGTTCGGCGCTCGTGTATGCCAGAAGGACATCGCACGTGCGTTCGACCGCAAGCGGGTTATTCTGAATCCAGCCGCCGACAAGCTGCGACACGGTGGCGTTGGCCGGGCTGCCCTGAACAGGCTGCGCCGGAGGCTGATCCCACGCAGCGGCGTCGCCGAATTCGCCGTGGACGTTGTCGCCGCCCTGGCCGACGAACAGCCCCATCGCCGCGAAGGCCTGCCGCAGGATCTCCTTGGCCAGAACTCGCTGCAGGATCGCCTGCCGCCTCATGTCCACATAGGGCTGCGGTGGCGGATCGGTCGTAATCCGCTCGGGGCGCTGGAAGTAGTAGTCGTCGTGGCTGCGGCCCCGGCACAGGGTCAGCGCGACGGACAGGCCAGCCCCACGGCGCCCGGCGCGGCCCACGCGCTGCTGGTAGTTGAACCGCATCGGCGGCATGTTGGCCATCATGACGGCCAGCAATGAGCCGATGTCCACACCGGCCTCCATCGTCGTCGTGACGCTCAGGAGGTCGAGCGAATCCGTCAAGCGCACCTCTTGGGGCGCCGGCAGGCATATGTCCTGGAACAGCCTCTGGCGCCGGCGCCCGTCGGCCTTGCTCGTCTGGCCAGTGAGTTCCTCGCAGTTCAGGCGGAACACCGGGCCGGCGCTCGTGGCGAGGTAGCCGTAGTAGTCCAAGGCCTGGGGGCTCTGGGCCATTTGCCTGGGCCCCACCAGCGGGGTCTGGCAGTCGGTGCAAAGGCTGCCGGCGGGGTGGAGGTGGATGCGACGGCACTGCGGGCATTCGTAGAACGAGTTGCCGGCGCGGGCCAGGCAAAGCTCCTGCACCATGAGTATCTGCTGGCCCTGGTTCAGGCAGCCGCTCGCCGCAAGATGGCCCAGGATCTGCTGGTGAAATGCCGCAGGGCCAACTCCGTTGTGCTGGGCCACGGCCGACAGGTAACCGGCGACATACCGGGGCGGGTTCCCCTGGACATACCACGTCCCGTGGGTGGACAGCCGCCTCCTGGCACCGAGCAACCTGATGACTCCGTCGCAGGCTTCCTGGACAAGGCTGCTCGGAGCCTGAAATCGGATGCGGTCGGTTGTGGCGGAGACAATCCGGATCGCTTCCAGGCTTCGCCTTCCAGAGGCGAAAACAATGTCCATCGCCTCCGAAAGCGCGCGGTCCTGAATTCGCCTCAGATGGTCTTGCTGTTGCTGCGTGAGCACCGCGGGGCTCTTCGCTTGCGGCGCGGCGCCCGCTGGCCAGTCGTAGAGGTCGCGCCAGCTGCCGCGCCTGTTGCGCGGGTCGGTCCAAAGCACGTCCTGCGTGAAACCGCCTGGGTTCATGCCCTGAGACAGCAGTTGGGCCGCCGCGTCTGCCGCCAGCTGGATGATGGGGAAGGGGCCGTTCACGGCACGGTTCAGAATGGTCTGGGCGGCTTGCTGGCAACTGACTCCTGGATGCGAGGGCGACATGATGCCAGCAGCGTTCGGCTGGGTGGCCATCGAGAGCGTCAGGGCTTCGCTGGGATGAGCCGCGGCGAACCTTGCCGCCAGGACCTGCTGTTCGGCCGTCAGCGGCTGGCCCTGAACCTGAGCGGAGAACGCCTGGGCGCCGGACCCTTGGGTGGCGAGCGCATCGGTGATCGCCTGCCTCAGCGCGTCCCGGTAGTGCGAGAACCTCATGTCGGCAGAAAGCTTTGCCGCGTCTTGCCGGCTGTCGGAGAACACCACCAGCTTGCGATACTGTTGCCGGCCGCCGGCGGATATCCGCCGCAAGAGCGCGTCCGAGAGGACCTGGGCCACTTTCTGGAAGCCTGTGCGGAGAGTTCGGATGGGCGAGCCGATGTCGCGGCGCGACCAGTCGGCATCGCACCTAGGGCAGCGGGGAGGATATGCCTGCCTGGCGCTCTCGTCGTCGGGGGGGTTGGGAACGTGCATCGCCGGAACGTGGTAGAGGAATCCCGTCCCGCCGCCAAGAGAGACCCTTCCATCGGCAGGAGAGAAGCTGGCAGGGAGCCAGCATCGCTGTACGTGGGCCTGAGTCCATTGCGGAGATGCCGGAGTCTGGCCGTCAGGGGCGGGCCAGTAGACGGCATACCTGAGATGGTCCCGATCCAGCGATGCCATGTCAGGCGAGGCTTCCAGGTCCGGATGGTCGGGGCTGAGATACCACTCGTTCGGGTTGCCGGTCTCGCGGCGGTATCCTCCGAAGAACACTTCGCCGCACGCCTCGCAATAGAGCAGCTCAAGCACGCGCGAACCGCACCCGCAGGTGAGCACGGGCACGTAGTGGAGCTGGCCCGCGGGGCACGGCTGTGCCCGATTCGTAGCATGGCTGCACTGGCTGCTGGTGCATGCCCACAGGCCCTGCAAGTTCCGGAAGATGATGTGCGCCCGGATCGGGAGCGGCGCATTGCCATCCCGCCTGCGCGCGGCGCATAGGCCAGCTAGCAGGCCGCCGACAGCCTCGTTCGCGTCACCGGCGGGCGCGCCTGGGAAAAGGGACTGCGCGATTTGCTCTGGGAACCTTGGTGCCAGCTGGGGCGCTCCATCTTGGTCGGCGGAGCATGCCACACGCAGCGCGTCGGCGGCACGGATGTGCTGGAGGGCCGCGTTGAGTACTTGCTCGGGGGGATCTCCTGGAGGCGCCGCCGGGGCGCCAACCGCCGCACGGAACGATTCAGCCACCGCGGCCATCGCGCCGCCATCTGCCTGAAGGTCATCCCGCAATTGGCGCAGGGCCCCGATATGGGGGGCTGCGGCTGTGGCCGCCTGAGGGTCTGCGGGCTGGGCCGCACCCCCGATGATAGAGAAGCGGTTCCGGTCCCTGCCGAAGAATGCCTCCAGGTATTCCAGGCCGTCGCTGCCGCTGCTGATCGACGCGCTGGAAGCGATGATCCGCAACTGCTCGGAACCCGGCGGCAGGCCCAGCCTGTCAAGCAGCACGCGGATCAGGTACGCCACCTCGGTTCCGGGCGTTCCGCGATATGTGTGCAGTTCGTCCACGACCAGGTGGAAGACGTGAGACCGGTCCGCCGCCAGCCACGCGCGGGTCTGGTCGAAGATGGGCGCCTCAATCCCGCGCATGAGCATGATGTTGAGCATGGAGTAGTTGGTTATGAGGATGTCTGGCGGGTGGTCCTGCATGTCCCACCTTGACCACATCTCACCCCCGTCCATGCTCTGGAAGAAGCGAGCGGCCGGTGTCCCCGCGACGAGCTGGGCGTCCCGCTGCATCTCCGCAAGCTCGTCGCGGAGCCTCCCAAGCCCGGCTGCCGTGCGGCCGCCAGATACGGGCGTGCGCCCCGTGTAGCGGCCAAAATAGAAGCGGTTGCCTTGCCGCGAGGCCCCCAGCCATGCCCGAACGGGCGCGCTGTCCAGGCCATCCCGGAGCCTGGCAACCTGGTCTTCCACCAGCGCGTTGAGCGGGTAGAGGATCAGGGCCCGCATGGCCGCGGGCCTGCGGGAAGGGTCTTCATTGGCGCGTTGCGGGGCGCGGGGCTCCCATCGCCGGGTCTGCCCGCGCATTGTGAAGTGGTTCCACCAGTCCCACCGCTGGCCCCGCGGTTGCGGCTGGGTCCAGCTGGCGGACTCGCGAACAAGAGCTGCCGCGATCGGCAGAAGGAAGCACTCGGTCTTTCCCGATCCGGTTCCCGTGGTGACCACTACGTCGCGCCCGTTCACGAGAGACTGTTCCAGTACCTCCCGTTGGTGCGTATAGAGCTCTCGGGCCGGAGGGAACATGCCCTGCGAAACAAAGCCTACGAGGTCGCTAACTTCGGCGGGCGACCATAGGCCCCCGAGCAGCGCGCTTGCGGCCTGCCCGAAGGTCTGGCCGCACGTCCGGTAGGCCGGCACCGGCTCTATCAGGGGCTGCCGGTACAATCTGCCGTCGACGTCGAGCAGCTGGCGGCGCTCGGACACCAGGTCCGGATATCGCAGGTCAAACGGGCTGTCGAGATAGCGGAAGTAGGTATCCCTGAGGCTGTCGAAGATCGAGATTGGGCTCGTCATGTAAGCTCCTGCCTGAGAATCCCTGCCGCCAGGCGGGCGGTCTCCGCGGGAACGTCGTGGTAGACAAGGTTGGCGGTCTGCGGGTCGTAATCCGGGGGCAGTCCTGAGCATGCGATGATTGCGCGCTCCACCAGAAACGGCGGCCGGCACGCGGCGGGCACCCGAATGGCCGCAGCGCCCGGATCATACCGCAAGACTCTGCGGCGAGCCCGCCTGAGCATCAGGTACTTGCCCACTTGGCCGGGGATCGCCCAGACCCTGCCTTTGCGGCGCAGGAAGAACAGGCGCTGGTGGCCGAATGTCCACCGAGACAATCCGCTGGACGAATCCGCTTGTGCTCGGGATGACGCGCACCAGGAGAGATCACGGGCGGAGAAGCGGTCCACGCGCCAGTCCGCCCCGAGCGGGAGATCGCGGAAGCGCCGGACTTCGGGGTCGTCTATCCCTGGCAGGCACTGGAGTATCGCCGCGGGCGCGTCCATCTGCCAGAGCAGCCCGGCCTGTTTCGCCGCCGCCGCCAACGAGCCGGCGTCTGGAGCGTGCAGCCGTATGGGGTCGGGGCACGCTGGTGCAGAGAGCACTTCGAGCGTGCATGAATCACCTACAGACCGCAGTCGGTCCAGGATAGGCGCCGACCTCGCACCCGCGACAACTCCGCGCCAGCCGAAAGGATGGCGCGTGATGGCGAGGATAGGCGGCGCGACGCGCCATTCCGCATCGCCCGCGCCCGCAAAGAACTCCGCGTGTCCCAATCGCTGGAGGTTAAGCCTCAGCGCCTGGTAGATCGGCATGGCGTACTGGTCCGCAGCGTCGGCCGCCTCCCCCTGCTCCGCCGTTTCATCCGGCAGGACGTGGAGTTCCTCGACAGCTGATCGGAACTGCTGCCACGATCCTTCCACTCGCGCCGACATCCATATCAGGAGGGCGTTGGCGCTCATCGCCGGGACCTCCATATCTGGCGTGCCAACCTCCGGTAGCTCTGCCATAGACAGCGGGTTCGCTCGTCCGCCGCCGCAAGCATCAGCCCCTTGCGGCTTGCCGCAAGGATCGCAGCGCACCACTCGTCGACGAGCCTTCGCCGCCTACCCCTAAGGCATCCAGAAGAGGGGCGAGCCGGCTGATCTCTAACCAGAACGATCCGAGCGGCCCGCTTGTCACAGCGCCACGGGTCTGCGGGGAGTGCCCAGACGGGTTCAAACGGCAGGAAAGCCATGCACTCCGCCCCGCGAAGATCTCCCCGAACCGCGCAGAGATGTATCTGGCCTGGCTCAGCTCCTATGAAGAGAGGATTCGCCGCCGGCGCTGCGACGGTGTGGCTTTCTCCCTCGCAATCTTCAGGAGGAAGCACGGCCATCCCGCAGATCGCTGGTGACCGGGGCTGGCCCGGAGCGATCTCGTCGCCATGCGACCACCTATGAGCGTTCCACGTCTCCCATCCGTCAGCGCCCGGCTCGATGGAGTAGCTCTTGGAGGCGCTGTGGCACCACACCACGTGCGTGCCGAGACGATCCCAGCCGGGGGAGGCAAAACTGCCATCCGGCAGCGGTCCAGCCTCAACCCCGTCAATCAGCACCCGGCCGGCTTCCACTGCCATGCCCTTGAGGCGTATGCGCGGCGGGTAACCTGCTAGCCAACTGGTGCGGTATAGGCGTATGCCGCCGTCGAAGACGATCTCCACATCCGCCAGGGGGTGGAGCACTTCAAGGATATCGCCGTCACTGCGCGGCGGCACGGGGGACTTCGGCGAAACGCCTTTGAGGGCAACCCACCCAGCCGGCACGCCAAGATCGCCGGTCAGGATGGATGGGTCGGGGCTTCCAGCCAAGCGGATGGCATCGAGGACAGCCTCCCGGCGGTCTTCAGTGCAAAGAACGATCTGGTCCTCACCGATCTCCAGCCGGGGCTTGCTCACGTAACCGTTGAGGCTGTTGTGGTGCCCCAGCACGTAGATTTCACGCCCGCTCAGATTCCACCGCACAGATTGGCCGTTTGCCTCGCCCTGCCAGACGAGGCCGCGTCGCAACACGGACGAGATTTCGGGAACCGCGACGTCTTGATACCACTCATCCTGCAATGCCAGCAGGGCTGGCGGATCGCCATGGCCGGAAACGGGAAACTCCTGGGGCAAAGACGGATCTCGCTGGGGAAGCAGTGAAAGGCAGGCGAATCCGCCATGCTCGAACAACAGGCGGACCTCCACGCGAAGGGCGCGTTCCCGCGGCGGCCCGTTGCCTGCCGCGCCACCGCCCGGCGTGCTGCCCGCTGCCGGGGCCCGCGTCGGCGGCTGGTACTGCCTTGGCGATGCAGACTTGTTCGACCGTCTGCGTCGTGTCCTTCTTGATGTCTGCGAGCCCGGCTCCTCGGCGTCCCCAGAAGGCTCATCTCCGCCCTCCGCGCCAGCTTCCTCCTCATTGCCCACAGGCCCAGATGTTTCATCTGTAGGAGCGGGCTGCGGTGCTTCACCGTCCGAAGCCGGAGTTGATCGGTCACGAGATGGCCGGCTATCGGCCTCCTCGTCAGTATGCCCTCCATCTTCCGCTGGTCCTTGAACTTGAGAGCTACCCTCCTGTTGCTGGCCATCAGCATCTTGCGACGCGTGGGAGTCGGTGGCCAGCCGCCCATCACCAACCGGTGCGGTGCGAGCCTCGCCCGCACGGTCCTCCTGGGCATCCTCTACTGGCACTGGCGCGGGAGTGGCCCCCGGCGCAGATGGTCCTGGCGGACCCGATTCCTGACCAGTCCCTTCGTGGTTGGCTGTTCCGGCTTTGCCCGCCGCGCCTTCCTCGGCCATCGCGTTCGGTACGGCTGAGGCAGCGCCTTCCTGGTCGTTAGCCAAAGGGGTAGCGGCAGTGGCGCCTGGCGGTGGCTCAGCGGGCGTTTCGACAGGTGGAGCAATCGTCTCGGCAGAGCCCTGATCCGCTGGCGAGGGTGGACTGTCAACAACTGGTGGACGGGTGTCTTCCCGCATCTTGGCAGCGTCTTCCTCCTCGGGCCGCGAGGAACCTGCCTCAGGCAGCCCCCCGTCGGTTCCTCGAACGCCGCCTACAGCCTGCCGCTCGGACTCCGAAGGAGCATTCGTTTCAGATCCCTCGCTTGCCGCGGGTTCCGGGGCTTCCTTGTCGGGGATTGATCCGCTTGGGGTGGCGGCGGGACTGGCGGCAGGCAGTACCCCGGTCACTTCAGTCGAAGCGGCCTCGGGCGGCCTGAGGCCGGGGGTCGTCGTGACCCCGTCTGGGTGGCGGAACGGGCCGGGCGGGGTGGCGCGGCGGCGCCTAGCGACTACGGCCACCGCCGCCGCGATGGCGCCGATACACGCAATAGCCAAAATGCCTGCCCATAATAACATCCGACAGAACCCCGCCAAGATTCCTGTTGTTGAGCCACTTGGCTAGCGTACCGAAAGACGCTGCTGCCGACAAGGGCCATCGCGAGCGATGGGCGAGCGATGGGGAAAGTTGGCGGGAGCGGCTTGGCCAAGGAAGCCAACGCAGCCACGCGCTCTCGCCGCGCGGTCGATCCGCCCGTTCCTAGTTCTCCGTGCGTCGAGGTAATGGATGTCGGACGCAACGGATTGTGCAGACCGCCTCGATGAGCTATGCTGCCGCCAAGCAACCTCGGCGATGGAAGGCAAGCTTTGGCGAAGAAGGCGAATCGCGACCGATCTGGCGAGAAGGCAGCCGTCGTCTACCCGACGTGCGTTCGCCATGCGCGGCCCCGCAAGGACGTCAAGCTCAGGCACTTCTTCCTGTGCGATGCATGCACGCGGCAATGGGTGCAGGAGGCATTCGACGGCAACGAACCGTGCACCTACGGCGACCCCGTGGATGGCTACTGCCTGCTCTGCAACAAGGTCACCAGCGTTCGGCTCCAGACCTGGTTCCTCTGCGACATCTGCGAGCGCGTTGCCCGGTCCATCGGCCGCAACCACGTCGCCGAGAAGGCGATCATGGACTTTTGGGCCGAGAAGATTCGCCCGAAGTGCCCGCACCTGGCGATCGCGCAGAACGACGTGTCATCCCTGCGGCCGCGCCGAAGCGATGATGTCTCCGGCGAAGGGCCGCTGGACTTCCTGGTGACCGACGAGGAGACTGGTCAGACCGTCTTCGGCATCGAGAACAAGACCGGCCGCAGCTCGATCAAGGACATGAGCCAGTTCCAGCTCGACGTGTCGGACTGCGACTCGATCCTCCACCACGTGCGAGAGCTCAACATCCCCGCATACATCATCCACGCCCAGGTGCTGGAGATGTGGCAGCCGCCCACGATGGGCTTCCACGCTGTCGGCCTGTGGTGGTCTGACATCTACCGGATGACCGAGAACTTCGTGAGCGTGAAGATGCGGCGGATGGAGAACCGCGGCGCGGCTTACTTCAAGCGGGCGGCGTTCGCCCCCATCAGCACCTTCGGGGACGAGCTCTACGACGAGGGCGGGCAGCTTCGGCTGATCCAGCGATTCCGAGCGGAAGGCATCCCGCAGATGTACGTCAGCGAATAGCGATTCGTAGAGCCCCCGGTCGGTCACTCGGCGAAGAGCGATTCCTCGACAGCCGCATCCACGGCGTCCTGGTCGTCCGTGATGTGCGGCACCCTTGCGGCGAGATCCCGAAGCTGTCCTTGGGACGGGTATCGAAGGCTCTGAAGGTCCAGCGCGTTGACCTGGGTGTGCCCGCTGAACTGCCGGAAGTACGTGTCGGCCAGCGTCGAGTTCAGGAACACGCACAAGCCCCTAGCAAGGTCCGCCGGGAGGCCACGGCCGCCGCGGTGGAAGTAGTTCAGGTGGTTCTCAAATCCGACAGGCCCATCCGAGATGCCATCGGGATCGTACACGGCGGCCACGATCCGCCGCCGCTCCTCTTTCGCCGAGAACCGGCGCACCAGAACGTAGACGCCCGCCGGGACCAGCAGGTCGTCCGTTTGGCTGTCCATCAGGATGGCGTTGGGCTTCCGCGTTACGCCGTTGGGCCACCTGACGGTCCCGTCGTGGAAGTGCGCCGGGTAGATCAGGGGGGCGGTGCCGGGGCCTGCCTGCGGCCGCAGGTGGTTTCTGGCGCGGAAGTCCACCACCCGGCCTGTGGACACCGACAGGCCAAGATCGGCCAAGGACGCCGGCAGGCGCGACATGCGCTCCGCGGCCTCGCTCCCCTTGTCGTCCACCACGAGATGGATGAAGCAGTTGGGGTCGTCTGGGCTCACCACTTGGCAGTACGGCACCCGCCGAACCTTGGGCCTGTCCTCGGGGCCGGTGGAGACCGACAGGGCTACGCGGTCGGGCTTCCGGCTGGTCCTCTTGGCGTGGACGATGACGTTCTCCTGGAGGACTTGGTCCTCCTGGAAGGCAGCCTTGCGTGACTCGAAGACGTGGACCTGCTGGATAGCCATGAGGTTCATGAAGAACCGCCGGAATGGCCTGAAATACGGTCCGTTGCAGAAGCTTCGCGGCGTGATGGAGACCATCTCGCCGCCGTCCGTCAACTGGCTGGCCGCGACCGCCATGAAGGCGGTGTAGAGGTTGCTCGTCTCGATGCCCATCGCGCGGAGGTCGTGCCGCATCTCGGAGTCGCTGCGTATCTTCCGATACGGCGGATTCATGATCACGCAGTCGTACTGGCCCGACCCCGCCTCGAAGAGCCGGCCCGAAGCTTCCTTGGCCGCGGCGGCGATGTAGTCCTCCTCGCGGATGTCGCCGGAAAAGTCGATACCAGCCTCCTGGCACGCCTCGCGGCAGAAGGAAAGCGTCTTGCTCAGGTGCCCGGCGAGGAAACCATCGACTTCAAAGGCGGTGATGTGAATCTCGCTTGGGGGCGTGGGGCGGCTGAGCACGGAGGCCACAAACGCGGCCGTCAGTGAGCCCACGGCGGCTCCGGGGTCGAGGAGACGGATGCTCGACCGCCGGATCCTGAACATCGACGCCATGAACGCGCCGATTGGCGCGGGCGTCATGAACTGGGCGTACTCGGCCCGGGTGGTCGGTTCAATCGTGCCATTGATCGCCAGCCGGAGCAGGTCCACCTGGTCCGTGAGCCACGCCGCGCCTCGCGGGAGGGTCGCAGTAGCATCTGGCTTTCCGTTCTCTCTCACGATGCCCATCCTAGTTGATTCCCGGCGGCCAGTCCAGACCGCCGCCGCGTTGCCTCACAAGGGGGCCTCGAAGCTCGACGGTTGTCAAGTCCCGCGGTGAGCGTCTTTCGGGCCCGCACCAGCGGAATGGCAGCCGGAGGCTGGCGGCGCCCAAAGAGCTTGTCTTGTCGAAGGTTGACTGACGCTTGGCTTACGCCGCCCGGAACCGCCGCCAGAAGGCCTGGTGGAGGCAGAAACGAACGAGGCCCCGGGCGTTCAGCCCAGGGCCTGCGTTCCGAGTAGCATAGCGGGGGCGCGATCGCTACCGCTTCACGCGATGAGGGAAGCCTTCTGGCAAAAGTTCCGGCCGGCGGCGTAAGCCACGGCGGACGCTGAGCTTGCCACGCCCCGACGAACCCGCGACCTCCGGGCCGAAAGCCCGGAGGTCATGGTCGCGCTAGACGACCATGACCGGCAGGCGTCCGCCACTGTAGGTCTTGAGCACCGCAGCGCAGGCAGGCAGCCCTTTGTAGCTGACGAATACATCCCTGGATGACCGAGTGCCCGCGTCCAAGAAGTCCATGCCCCTGTCGATGCCCAGAGCAACCTGGTCCGTCTGGACGAATCGCTCGTGGGGCATCGCGCTGTCACCGGTGGGCAGTTGGTAGAACTGGACCTCAACAGGCAAGCCGGCGGCATGCGCGTCCCGCGCCTGCCTGAGCGTCTGCTGCATGTACTGGTCGGTCATCCCTTCAGGCTTCGCGCAATGGAATACGAGCTTGCACCGTGTGCGATCACTGAGGCTGCCCCCGAGCCACCGGATCATCCGTTCGGCAGTGTACTTGTAGTTGTCCCCGTACTTCCTGCCAAAGAGCTTGTCGCAGATGTCGATTCTCGCGGCATAGCGGAACGCCTTCTTGAAATGCACGTCGAGGAAATCGGCTTCCGATAGTTCACCTGGAGCCGTGGTCCTACCCTCGCTGGCAATCTTGGAACGCTCGCTCTCGAAGAAGGTGTTCTGGTACTCCCGAAGAAGGGCGACTTGGACCGTTGCCGGAATGACCGCATCGGCCTCGACAGGCGCGCCAACTAAAGCCAAGTCGATCAGCAGTCCCGCCGCCTGCTCCAGCATGGTATCGGTATCGGACTTCGCTCCCGCGTAGTCCGGCGCGATGCAGTAGACGAAGCGATTGCGCTTGGCCAGCACCGTCAGAAGCGACATCAGGGCCTTGCGTTCGTGGCTCGGGGGTAGAGCCCTGACCTTCTCCCCGATAGCGTCTTGGATGCGTCGGTCGTCGAACTCCATGACGCAGCAGTTCTGGACAAAGCCACGAAGCGTCCCGATAAGCACCTGGACGGCATACGGGCCGTCTGTCTGGGCCACGTCAAACACGCCGGGGTCGATGTAGACGTAGAAGATCATGTCAGAACAACTCCCGGAAGTCTTCCTCGAAGAACCCATCGGGGCACGGGTCTAGGAGTCGCCCATGGGCGTCTACTCGCAGTTCGGTGACCATGGCTCCCTCCGGGCCGGGCTGGACGTACAGCATGGCGACATCTTCCGGCTTCACCGGGGCGGTCGCGGCGTTCTTGCCGGCAGTGGTCTCGCGGATGCGGCGAAGGATACGCAGGATCAGGTGTTCGCTATGCGTTTCCAGCACGAACGTGTTCTGGCCCTTTAGAGCTGAGTCGATGAAGACATCGCCCAGTTCGGCCTGTAGCGCCGGGTGAAGGTGCAGTTCCGGCTGCTCCATTGCCAGGATAGCGTTCTTGTACGCGAAGGCCGATACCAGCACTGGCAGGACCTGGCTTACGCCGATCCCGACATCGCGGTGACTGACCTTCGTAGACGTTCGCTTGTCGATCAGCCAGAGGTCGCGAATCGGCTCAACGTCGCGCTTCGTGACATCCATGAGCCGGTCGAAGTCTGTCACGCCCTCCGGCCGCGGCCACTTGCCCTTGCGGGCGAGGTCGAGGTCTTCGGTGACGTAACCGCTGGCGATGCTCAGAACAGAATCCTCGATCTCTTCTTCCTGGATGACCTCCTCGAAGTCCTCGCCCATATTGCCGCATAGCTCCTCGAAGTACTTGAGGCGTTCGTCGCTTCGGGCCTCTTCCACCGCTTCGTCGAAGCTCTTCTCCAGGTCTTCGATGTCATACAGGAGTTGCAGCGTCAACTCATATGGGGTCTTCATGAAGTCCGCCCCAAGCCAGTGATTGACTCGCCGGCGGATGTCGGCGTCTTGTCGAATCACGTCCCAAGCGAAGCCGCCGCCGGCGAGCCAGTTGCCGTTCTCGTCTTCACCGAAGGCCAGATGGCGAGACGGATAGGAGCGCAATGGCCCGAGGTAGTGCAGGTCCGCAAGCCGCTTTCCCGCGGCCTCGCCAACGCCGCGGATGAGCCGCTGGAGGCTGTTGGGTAGGAACAGTCGGACGGTTTTCTCGATGTCCTCCGCGCGGGCGGGACGGTGTTCGTCGTCCTTGAACTGGAAGCGTTGCAGCGCCGTCAAGGAGTCGGACGTCAGGCCGACCGGGATGAACCGCCCGCGGTCCAAGGTCAAGGACGGGACCATCTCATCCAGTGCCGTCTTCATTGCCGCCTGAGCGGCCGGGTCGGCTGGGGCGTCGGTGCTGGCCTGCGAGAGAATCATTGCCTCCAGCAGCGACCGAATGACCGGGTGGTCCGTGTCGAGCACGTCCACCTTCATCCGCCAATCCAAGCCGCTGCCCTTGAGGCTTGCTTTCAGGAGTGTCGCGCCGTCCACGGTGATGGTGTAGCCGCTGACCCGTGGGCCTTGGACGGCGAGGCCGTCCTCGTCTCGGATAACTTCGTTAGCGAGAAAGGCGTCGAGATTCGGCACATCAGGCACCGCATCGGGATCGTCTGTCTTCTCCAGTTGAGCCTTGCGAATCTGTACCTCAATAACCGCCTGGAAGAGCCCTTCAAGTTCGGACTCCGCTTCCAGCCGCCCCAGGTGTTGCTTGAACTGCTCGCACACCTTCAGCACCTCGGCCACTGACACGCCAAGCCTCTCCGCGACCTTCGCGACCGTGGCGTTGGGCGTGGCCGGAGTCGAGTACCGATGCCACTGGATGCTCACGGAGGCTACCAGCGACTTCGCGCCCGCGAGCATCGCGGACAAGCCCTCGGGGAGGCGGGTGATATCCAACTCGCAGCCCCACTCCAAGCGGTTGGCCGGATCGCGGCGGAAGACGAACTGGCGGAAGCCGCCCAAGTCCACCGACTCGCCGCCGAGTTGCGGGCGATGCACGTCGAGGCTGTTGGCCTTCTTGCTTGTGAGCGCTTCGTGGCCAAAGAGCAGGCTGTGGATGATGCTGCTCTTACCGGAACTGTTCGGGCCGAAGACAATCGTCAGCGGGCGCAGAGGCGCCCTTTGCGTTGCGCCGAAGGCTTTGAAGTTGCCCAAGTGCAACGCTGTGATCCGTGGGTCGTTCTGGCCCGTGGTCGGCCTGTCGATTGTCTCTGCCATAGTTCTACTCGCTTGCGCCCATGAGATAGCCGGGCGTTAATCCCTTGGACTTGAGCCAGGACTTGACCTCGCTCTTGTTGTCCGAAAGCACACGGTCGATTTCGTCGTTGGCGGGAGCAGCCCACCACTTCCAGTTCACCAGACGCGACACAACCTGCTTCACCCGCTGAAGTTGCTCATCGCTGAGGTCGCGGTACAGCGGAGCCTGCCGGTCATCCTGGTCGAGCAGGTCTAGTTTCCCGCACACCGCGTCCTTGAGTATCTCACTCCAGGCCATCGCGGCTTTCGACCGGAACATTCGCACAAGACGGCGCTGCGTCTCATCATTCGGGCCGGCTTTGGGATTCCAGGCGTGCAATGCCAGGTCGTAGAACATGTTCATTATGGCGACCATGTTCGCTACCTCGGCGTCCCGCTTGTAGTCCTCGGTGGTCATGTTGTCTTCGAGCGGCCAGCGGTAGAGGAGGTTCGAGAAGAGCGACTTGCTCAACTGGTCGATGGTGATCGGCTTGTCGTCCGAGCTACGGTTGCTCGCTGAGATGAACGGTTTCATTCGGTTGTCGTCGGTCTCGATGACGGCGTTGTAGAGGTACGACTGGAACCGCTTTCGCAGGTCGCCCTTGCTGACGCCGCCGCCTTCGCGGCGCTCCAGCCATTGCATGAAGCCCTCTTCGCTCTTGGCTTCACCGTTGTCCTGGTTCTTGTATTCCTCAAAGTCCGCGCCGAACTGGCCGCCAAGCTTCAAGACCATGATCGAAGAGAAGAAGCGGGTCTGCGCGAACTTGTCGTGCGCCTGGATGTTGGTTTGATTCAGCAGCCGTATGTCCGAATGCAGGTAGATTTTGCACTCGAAGTCGCGCCGGCCGGCCCAGAGCAGCCCCGCGATCTTGTGCTGCCCGTCGAACAACCGGACCTTGTTGCCCACCAGCCGGCCCATGGACGGCTGGAGCACCGGATGCTTCTGGAAGTGACGGAACATCTCGAACACCTTGTCAGAGATCAGGTAGCGAGGCTGCAAGCCGATCTGTTTGTCGCGGTCATCGTCGCTATCGACGGCGGCCACAGGCAGCGTTGCGTAGAAGTATTTCCAGCCAGTTGCCGGGCAGGTGTACGCTTCGCAGCGGCGCTCGTCGCCGATCCACTTGAGCGTCACGCGGCCGTCGTTCTCCGTCACGTTCACGTCGCAGCCGAAGCTCTCGATATCGCCCTCCTGAGCCAGGTGTCGCAGGAGGTCGCCGAGCGTCAGCCGGTCGCCTCCGGCGAAGAACTTCTGGAGCCGCAGCTTGACCCGGAAGTCTTCGAGGGGAAGCGTCCCTTTCATGCGGTTGCACTCGGCCGTCATCGGCGCGATGTTGGCCAGTTCGCTCTCGCCGTCGCGGCTGAACGCGCGGATGTGGTCAAACTGGACCGGCTGGTCCTCGGGGATGTCCATGCCGGTGGCCCAGCACTTGCGGCCGTGCTGCTTGAGGATTTGCTGCTTCTCATCCTCGGTCAGTTGTCGTTTCAGCGTTATCGCCATAGGTCACCTCAAAGCTCTGTTGCGCGTCCACTCCATGCCAGAATCACGGACAGCCATCGCCCGTAGGCCACAGGGTCCAGCAGCGAAACCTCGCAATCCCACTTCGCCGGCTCCGGCACGTTGGACTGAATCGTGCTTACGAAATCGCGAAGCTCAGCATCCCGCTTCGGGTCGCTCGCTGCGACCTCGGGACTACCGCCGAGTTCTCGAACCTGTGCCCGGAGCTTCGCGAGCATCTCCAGGTAGTCAACGGTTCGGGCCAAGCCTTCCACGTCGAGGCCGTACTTGAACCAGATGAGTCCGCTTGCCGGCCGGAAGTGCAGGTCGATCTGCTCGCCGTGGTCCGAGTCTAGCTCAAGCTCTTCCCACACCCATTGCAGCTTCGCAATCAGCAGGTGGCAGTACATGGTCGCGACAGACAGAAACGCCAGCGCCTGCGGCAGCGGCGGGTCTTTGTACTGATGCACGACCGCCCGGCGTACCTGGTTGACCCATAACATGCCGCTCTGCGACCTCAGGACGCCCATGTCCGCGAGCGCCGCCAGCCGCTTCGGAAACTCGTTTGGCCACGTCCGCACGGCCTCGTAGCTCTCGCCGAACTTCTCGAAGTCGGCCTGCACGCGCTGCCGGTCCGCGCCCGGATGGACGAGCCGAAGGGCATTGATGAAGCCGTCGGTAGCGCACTGCACGGCGCGGGAGCACTCATCGACGCAGTTGCGGTATCGCCCGCGGTCCGATGCGGACTGCCGGCCGAAGTACGCCTCGTGCTCGGGCATAGCCGACAGCTCTGGCTCAAGCAGTTCGTGGGCATGGGCGAGGTACTCCTCGGCCTTCCGGGCGGAACTGGCCAGGTTGAGGGCGCTACCACCGCCTCGCCGGAAACCGGCGAAGCGGTCGTAGTTGAAGTCCTCAGCCCAGTGCAGTTCCGCCATGTCTGTCTCCAGGCGGAAGGCGTCAAGCCTTCCGCGAACGTTCCACCGAGGTCGCGACCTCGATAGCCGCCGTCAGCACGATCACCGCGATCTTGAGGGCCAGTTTCCACATGGCTGCTCTCCTGTATTGGAGCGCCGCCCGATCTACGGTCGGGTTCACCGGCAAGGCACACGCCTTTGCTCGCCTCAGTGGGCTTTGCGTGCGCGGCCGGTTCTGGCCCTGTGCTGTCGGTTCAGCTCTTCCGCCGGTTGTACGGCGACTGATTCGTCGGCTTGAGCGACACGCCGACCTCAGACGCCTTGCTCTGGACGGCTTCGGGCGTCCGTTCGAGCTTGATGCCCATCACGCGCGTCGGCGTGTTCTCTTTCGCCAACTGCTTCAGTTGCTTCACATCCTGTTGCGTCCACTGCTGACCGTGCTTCGATGGTTGCTTGGCCATGGCCAAACCTCCGTGTTATGGGTTCGCGCCGGCTCCGGCCGGCAAATATCCATGCTTGCGCAGGCCCGTGAGCGTCGATGCAATCTCGCTATCGGCGAACTCGGGCCGGTCCAGTTTGGGCCGCCAAGTGGGATCGGCGGCGATGACGCCTTTGATAGCGGCGAGCGTGACCAGCTTGCCTTCGGCCGCAAGTTGCTGCGCGGCATTCTCGACCGTCGCCCACCGCTCCAGCGCCCGCCAGCCCCAGCCTTTCATCGTGTCAAGCACCTCGTCCATCACCGCCAGCGCGTCGGCCCAGCGCTGCTTCACGTGGTCAATAGCCGGCTGGGGGTTGTCGCCCGGCATAACCGGCTTGAGGTTGCCCGTCGGCTTCGGCAAGGCCAGCCAGTGCTGTTTCTTGGCCAGGTTCAGGAACTTGTGGATCGCGTCGTCCAGCGGGCCTGCGGCGCGGCGGGCGAACTGGTCCGTCAGCGAAATCTCGGCTCGCCGCTGGACCAAGTAGAACAGCTTGGCCAGCTTCGTCCGGCCCAGCGAGTCCGGGCGCTGGGGGTTGTGGCACTTGACGGCTATGTAGGTCACCAGCGCGGCCTTGTTATACATGTCGGTCCCGGCGTGCCGGCCGTTGCCGGCGGGATCGGCCGCTTCGGCGCTGCGCGGCTTGCGGCCGCGCTTGGGCTTGCCGGCCTTCGCTTGCTCCAGGGCGGCCAACTGATCCCGCATCTCGGCTTCGAGTTGGTCCTTGTGCGCCTCGCGCCAGCCGGCCGTCAGTTCGCCGGCGAAAGCGCGGTGCAGTAAGACATCGAAGAGGCGGTCGATTCGCAACCGACAGCCGACTCGACTGGACCGCATCCGAAGCAGTTCCCGGTAGGTATTCGTGAAGAGCTGCAACTCCTTCGGTGAAGGCATGGGAATGCACACGCCAGCCAGCGCGGCTTGCGCCACAGACGACTGGTTCACCCACCGCTTAGCGATTGAAGGGTAGAAGCCCTTTGCCCACAGCAGATGCAGGAATCCGGCAAGGTACTCGGGGGTGACTCGGCTGTCCGAGACGCGCAGCCGGATAAGATGGTTGCTGAACAGATAGGGTCGCCCATCCGGTGGAACAAACAGGCAGGTCTTGCCAATCTTGTCTTCGCTGTTCGTTCCCATGAAGAGAACGTCCCGCTCGGCAAGGCGGTATCGTTCGCTATCACGATCCGCCGGGACAGTCCGCACAAGATCGAGGTTCAGCACCCCCTCATCGTCGATGTTGTTCATGCGGAGGTGGGGAACGCCATCTTCAACGTCTTTCTCGCCGCAGGCAAAGCCATTCTGTAAGTCAATGTCCAACTCGCCGAGTGCTATGCCGTCGCCCTTGTTGACAGAGGCGAGAGGATCGCCGAAGAGCTTGTGGTACAGCGCAGGCAGGATGCGTTGGGCCTTTTCGTCGGCAGTGCGGCGCTGTCGCCGCAAGGCGTCGGCCTGGTCGAGCACGTCCGATATCCGCTGCTGTTCAGACTTCGGGGGCCAGGGAATCTCTACCTCAAAGACATTTCGGTCAGTCACGGCCGGGTAGTTGGCTCCCCGTACGTGCTGAAGCAGAGCGTTGATGAACTGCTCTGATCTGGTGAAGTAGAAGAGGAACCGAGGCTCCAGCAGTTCGGCGGAAGCACGCAGAACGCAGAAGCCGGTGGATGCTATCTCGCCGTCTAGGTCGTCGGGCACTATCGCCACGGCGTTGAGGTTCGGCCGGACGGTCGATACGAGAACGTCTTTGGCATGTACTACCTGCCTTGCCCGACTGGGTGCATCGGCACCAACGATTTCTGAGGTAGCGGCGATGCGCTTCAGATCGCGGTTGATACCGGAGATATCAATGTACCGGAACGATACCGCCGGCTGTCGCCGCGGATCGGTCGTCGCGGTTCTCTCGCAGAGGGAGCCAATTGTGACCGCACTCCAGGTCATTGACGCTCCTCCACCTCAGACAGAAGCGAATCAAGTCCGTCAACAAGCCCTTGTTCATCGTCTCGCAGGGACTGAATGAGTTCGGCTGGGTCTTCGTCTGGCGCAGCCGAACCGACGGCTGGCTTGTAGCGGCCCGCTGCGAGATTGAAGTCGGTGGCCTTCACCGCGGCGACGGTTGCCCACCAGCAGCGAGGCTCTTCACTACCAGCTTCGAGGATGGTGCTGGCCTCGACCCCCGGCGGCGTCTTGTAGCCGCTGGCCTTGTACTTGGCCCAGTGCTGGAGCAGGCCGGGGATGTCGTTGCGTTCCGGCGTTTCCGGCCGACCGCCGCCGGAAATCTTGTCGGGGTCGAAGCCGTCGTTG
>DNAS01000112.1:25359-25725 GCA_003485185.1 Phycisphaerales bacterium
TCGTAGAACCAGACCTTCGCCTTCTTGTCCAGCTTCTTCGGATCGGTCGGCCGGCGGAAGACCAGCACGGCCGTCTTGACCCCGGCGTAAGGCTTGAAGACGCCGGCCGGCAGCGACACAACGGCGAGCAAGTCAAAGTCGGTCAACAGCTTCTCGCGCAGGTCGGTATGGGCCGAGGTGGAGCCGAACAGCAGCCCTTCGGGGACGACGACGGCGCAGCGCCCGCCGGGCGCCAGGGCTTCCATCATCACGCCCAGGAAGAGCAGTTCGGACTTCTTGGAGTTCGTCGGCAGGTCCTTGCGGATGGAGTCCTTCGGCAACTGGCCGGCGAACGGCGGGTTGGAGAGGATGACCTTGTACTTGCGG
>DNAS01000112.1:25878-26184 GCA_003485185.1 Phycisphaerales bacterium
AGGTCGTCTTCGGTGAGGCCGCCGATTTCCGAAAGCGTGTTGCCACGTTTGATCGGCGCGTCCTGGATGCCGTGGAGCACCAGGTTCATCATGGCGATGCGCATCATCTGGCGGGACACGTCGATACCGAAGACGCAGCGTTCGAGCGTGTGCCAGTCGGGCAGCTTCTCGCCGGGGCCTTTGCGGTAGGTCTGGAGGTTGGGGATTGCTTTGCGGGCTTCGGCGAGCGTCTGGCCGCGCTTGTCGAGCCAGTCTTCGCCGTAGATGGGCACTTCGGCCGGGTCGGCGGAATACTTGGCGAGGATG
>DNAS01000112.1:26356-26710 GCA_003485185.1 Phycisphaerales bacterium
CCGCCCGTGCCGCAGGCCGGATCGTAGATGCTGTCGCCGAAGTCGGGATCGACCATCTGGACCATCATCACGCGGACCTGCCGCGGCGTGCGGAACTGGCCGTTCAAGGCGGACTGGCCGAGGTGGGTCAGCAGGTACTCGAAGATGTCGCCCTTGATGTCCGTGCCGAGCTTGGAGAACGGGATGGTGTCGATTTCGTTGATGACCTGCGTGAGCACGGCCGGATCGACGATTTCCAGCACGGCATCGCGGAAGTATTCGGCGACGCGCGGGCTTTCCTTGACCAGGCCGGCCATGTACGGGAACACCTCGTCACGAACAAAATCGCGGAGGGCTTCGCCGGACCGCTCGCGG
>DNAS01000112.1:27004-27417 GCA_003485185.1 Phycisphaerales bacterium
CCCGCTCGTCAAGCAGCTTGAGGTAGATCAGGTAGCTGATCTGCTCGATGTAGGTCACGGGGTTGGTGGTCCCGCCGGCCCACAGGATGTCGGTGATGCGGTCGAGCTTTCTACGGATATCTGGATTCACGTCATTCCTTCCTTGGTCTTAGCCGCCAGCGACCTTGCGCTGGGGCGCGAAGACCGTTTCGTCCAGGTCGCTGATGATGGATTTCAAGCCTTGCTCGCCGAACAACTCGACGCCCGTCTGTGCCGCCCCGAGGATGGAGAGCGGCGGCGCGAACAGGTCGTTGATCGACACCTGCCCGCGGGCGATGCCGCGGTTCTTCAGCAGCACGAGGTACTGCGCCTGCTCGGGCTGGAGGTCTTTGCTGACCAGCCAGGCGTTGAAGTGCTCGTCAAGCAGTTCTTCG
>DNAS01000112.1:27538-35508 GCA_003485185.1 Phycisphaerales bacterium
GCAGTTCTTCGCGGCTCTTGACCTTCGTCAGACCGAGCGCGGCTTTCACGAAGTCGATGAGGTCGCCTATCGGATTGCGGTAGGCGTTCCGCAGGTTGTCTTCATTGAAGTAGTACTTGGGCTGGTTGAGCTTGGCGGCCAGGGCCTTCTCTTCGTCGGGCGTGAGCGGATGGCCGTGGCGGACCTTCTCGATTGCGGGGTCTTGGCCGGACTCGGCGCGGACGACGTTCTCCCAGTTGGTGATGTAGTCCTGCTTATCGACGCGCTCGCCTTCGGGGCCGACTTCGACGTAGTGGACGCTCTCCAGCCACGTATCGGGTAGGCCGAGTTCCACGAGTTGCCGCGGCGGGCCGGGCGGCGTGGTCGGGCCGGTGGGCGCACGTCCGCCGCCGGTGCCGGTGAACACGTCGGTGTCCGAGTCGTTGAAGTACTGGTGGTTCTTGAAGAAGTCGTAGATGACGAACTTCTGCTTGTCGATCTTGGGGCAGGTGCGCGTGCCACGGCCGCGCATCTGCTGGTAGAGGATCGGGCTGCGGACGCGGCGAGCCATGACGAGGTGCAGCACCTCGCGGCAGTCGAAGCCGGTATCGAGCATCCCGACGCTGACGGCGACCTGGGGCAGTTCCTCACGCTTGAATTTGCGAATCACCTCGTCGGCGTCGGCTACGTCGGAGGTGATGACGGCAGCATAGTTGCCGCCGTGCTCCGGGTGGAGTTCGTTCAGGTAGTACGCGAGCCGGGAAGCGTGGTGCTTTGTGATGGCGAAGACGATGGTCTTGCCCGGCGCTGTCTTCTGGCCGGGCGCAAGCTGCTGGTAGTTCTGGTGGGCGAGCCGGTCGAACTCCTGCATCATCAGGCGGTTCGTCGCTTCGTTCGTCCAGGTGCGCTCGAACTCCACCGGGTCGTATTGCTCGCCATCGACCTCCGCGCCTTCGGCCGCAATCTCCGTGATGCCGGTTGCGAACTTGTACGGCACAAGGAACTGCTGCCGAAACGCCTGGAGGATAGGGTAACTGAAATCCGGCTGGCCGTCTTTGCACTGGTAGAAGCGGTACGTGTTGCGGTCGATGTACTCGGCCGGCGTTGCCGTCAAGCCGATGTGCATGGCGTCGAAGTGCGTCAGGGAGGTTTGCCACGCCCCATAGATGGAGCGATGGCACTCGTCGGCGATGACGACATCGAAGTAACCGCTGGTGAACTCGGTGTAGCGGCTAATCATGGTCTGGAGCAGGCAGACGGTGATCTGCTTCTCTTCGCGAATCACGCCGGGACGGAGCCAGTAGCTCGGGTACTGGCCGAGCAGGTCTTGGATCGCATCCAGGGCTTGCTTGGCAAGCTGCTCGCGGTCCACCAGGAAGAGCACGCGGTTCGCGCGGTTCGCCTGGATGACCCGCTTGAGGTAGAGGCAAACGAGGTCAGTCTTGCCCGTTCCCGTGGGTAGTTCCATCAGAAAACGGCGCTTGCCCAGCTCGATGGCGTGGTCCAGGGCGCGCATGCCTTCCTGCTGGTAGGGTCGCACTGATCGGGCTTCGCCCTGTCGCAGGTAGTCGGTTGGGATGGGGATCGTTGCGAGCGGCAACCGTTCCTCACGCATCGTGACAAGTCGTTCCAGGTCACGGCGAGAGTAGAACGAGTTGATGAGTCGCGCGTCCTCGTTGGCGTAGTCCCAGAAGTAGATGACCTCGCCGTTGGTCAAGAAGATGAACGGCGCACCGCGGTCCTGGGCATAGGGGAGTACTTGCTGCTTGGCGGTGTACGGGTCGATGCCCTGTCGCTTGGCTTCGATGACGGCAAGAGGTCGGCCACGGCCGTCGAGCAGCAGGTAGTCCGCCCGGCCCGCTGCCGACGAAGGATGCTCCGTGAGGACCTGGGACTTGTCGGCGGGGTCCCAGCCGGCCTTGCGCAGCATCTCGTCGATGATGATGCGGGCGTCGGCTTCGCTCGTCGGTTTGTTCTTCGGCCTATCTTCCACGGGTGTCTCCGGCTGTCTGCTACTGCAACTAGTGTGCCAATCGCATTGTGCCCGTATCTTTCTCAAAGGCGACGCCTAGTCGCTTGAGCTGCGCGTCCAGGGTTTGGTAGTTCTTCAGACCCAGCAACGAAGCCGCCTTCGTCTTCACGCCGCCGGCTTCGCGCATGGCTCGCGCGAGGTAATGCCGGTGGATGTTCTCCAGGTGCTCTACGATGTTAAAGCCTTCTCCTAGAGGCATTTCCATTGCATCCTGCAATGTATTGGCAACCGGCAGATCGGTGGCGGACGCTTCCAGATCGCTCTGGTTCAGCGTGGCCCCGTCGGACATCACGGCCGCCTGGAGCAGGACGTTCGACAACTGCCGCACGTTGCCGGGCCAGTCGTAATGCTTCACAAATGCAATTGCGGAAGCAGAAAGAGACTTGTGCTTGTAGCCCGGCTCCTGGGCCTCGAAGTCCTTGTTGATCTGCTCCAGAATCGCCTTAGCCAGCAAAGGCAGGTCGCTCCGGCGGTCTCGGAGCGCGGGTAGCTTCACCGTGATGACGGCCAGCCGGAAGTAGAGGTCTTCGCGGAAGTGGCCGTCGCTGACGGCGCTGATGATGTTCCGATTGGTCGCGGCGATGACGCGGACGTTCGCCCGCTCGGCCTTAGTTGCGCCAACGGGCTGGTACTCGCAGACGCAGGGGCCGCTGCCGGCAGGGGCTTGCAGCACACGGAGCAGTTTCGCCTGCACCTCCGTCGCCAACTCCCCGATTTCGTCGAGGAACAGCACGCCTTCGTCAGCTTGCTTGAACGCACCGGCCTTCGCCTTGTCGGCTCCAGTGAAAGCGCCGCGGACGTGGCCAAACAATTCGGACTCGATCAATTCGCGGGGGATGGCCGCGCAGTTGACCGGGACGAACGGGCCGTTCTTCCGCCGGCTCGCGGCGTGGATCGCGCGGGCGAACATCTCTTTGCCTGTTCCGCTTTCTCCCAGCAGCAGAACCGGCACGTCACGCATGGCGGCCTTCCGAGCGCGGCCGACGGCAATCCTGATCGCGCTACTGTTGCCCACGATTCGCTCGAACCCCTCCACGTCCTGGGGGCTCTTGCTGGCCAGTTGATGGAAGAGCGAGTCCGCGTCGTGGAGAAGCTCGGGCACCACGTCAACCGCGAGGTCGAACGGAATCCGCGTTTCCCACGCCTTGCCCTCGAACGTCTGATAGAAGGTTGCAGGGTACTTCGACTTGCCCAGCAGCACCCAAACGGCGGCCATCGCCGGCGTGCCGGGACTGAGCAGTATGGACAGATCAAACGCCGTGCCCTTGAGGCCGCCCAAGAACTCCCGCATGGCCTCGTCCGCCTTGGTGAAGATTTCGCCATAGTCCGTGGGGTTCTTGAGCGGTACGGGCCGGACCGTTATTGGAGCGCCAAGCCAGGCGACATAAGCATTTGAGAGTTCGTCGGGGTAGTTACTCAACAGGAGAATTCTGTCGAACACCTCGTGCTGAAGGAGAGCCTTAACGGGTCCGAAGCCGTCCCTAGGCGTTGGAAGGGCGCCCGCGACCTGCGCGATCCTATCGCGCATCGCTTGGGGCTGGTCCGGCGACATTGCTCGCAGGTCCGTGTGGCCGAGCCACGATGCAAGCACGCGAGTTCTGGTCATTGACACAATCCCGATTGTAGAAACACAACGGAGATTCTACAGGTCCGTGGCACGAACGCAAGGAGTTTCCGCCAGCGGCAGAAGCGCCTCTGCACCCGGCCGATGGCCTGCAAGTGTTGGCGAATGAACTCCTTGCGTAACCGGGAATCCGGCTGGCAACGTCACGGACGCGGGGGAAGTTTCCATGTGGCGGTGGTCCATCTACCGGGTCCCCAGGCTACCAGCGTGGCGTTCTCTTGTCGTAAAATCTTGATCTAAAGAGGGTTATCGCATTGGCACGCCGTATGCTACATCTCTCGCTAACAGCGTCGGATCGAGCTAGGGCTGCGAGGCTGGGTACGGTATCCAGCCAGCCGGCGGCTCGACTGGCACACAGTCCGCAGTTGCGGGAAAGGCTGTCCTTCGATGACTACGAGCGCAGCAAGCATCGGGCACGCTGGCGAGGGCGTGGTAGTGACGTACTTGAAGGCGAAGGGGTACAGGATCACGTGCTGGGACACCCAAGGGCCGGGGGCGACGGACATCGAGGCTGCTGGAACACAAGCCACTCTCTTGGTGCAAGTGAAGTCGGCGGTCTGGCCCAACGAGCCCTGTGCCCTGAGCGTGTTGGAGCACCAAGCTCTGACATCGCGGGCCGCTCGGAAGCGGGCGCAAGCCTGGGAAGCAAGAGTGACACTCGACAGTTCGCTGCGTCCCATCGGTGAACCGGCGTGGCGGAAACTGAACTGACTGACCGCGTGAGCAGTCGGTAGCGTTCGTGGCGATACGCGGAATCTGGAGCGCAGTGTACCGTCGCGTCGGAAGGTAAACGGCAGGGACGCCAGCGCGCGTCCAAGGAAGGTGACCACCCATGCCCTCGTTGAAGTTCAGCAGGTTCTTCTCACAACCCGAAGTGTTCCGGGGGATCGACCCCGACAATCTGCTTTCCCTTCTGGCCGATCACGCAGCGGCGTTGGGGTTGCTTGGGCTCAAGCTGCCGGACGGGGCCGACGCCGCGGCCATCGACTACGAGCGACTGATGGCGCTGCTCATGGAGCCGGACAAGCTGCCGGCGGACCTGCGCGAGGCGTTCTACTTCATCCACGAGATGGCCACGGACGAAGGCATGGCCTGCCTGCTTGAAGCGGCCGAGGACGCCGGCATCGAGATCGTGGGCGAGCCTGGCCCGACGCCGGGCGACGTGGCCGTCCAGGTGTGGCTGAGGGACCGCGAGCTTCTGGAGCGTAAGCACGCCGAGCAGTTCCTCCAGAATGCCCGCTCCTTCCAGAGCTTCGGCACCGATCGCTCGCCCGTGCCGAAGTACCGCGACCCGACGCCGCGGCTGGCGCAGATGAAGAAGGAACTCGATGACTTCTTCGAGAAGAAGAAACGCGGCCGGAACACCAAAATCTTCCCCTACGTCCGGGAGGATAGCGTCTGGTTCCTGGTGCGGCACGGCGACCCGTTCAAGCGCGAAGGCGCCATCGACGACAAAGGCGAGTCCTACGGCGCTTACTACTGGCCGGAGAAGTTCGACGTGCTGGTCCTCGACCCGACCGACGGCGAACTGCGCATCAACGCCCGCAACAAGGGCGAGAAGAAGAAGTACCGCGAGGTCTTCGGCCGCCATCTCTACAACGACGAGGGCTTCTTCTCTGTCGAGAACAAGTACACGCTGGAGCCGCTGCGCGAGAAGGGCGAGGACGCCATCGCGCCAATCGAGGGCATGGACGAGGTGCTTCTGATCGAAGTTGACTTCTTCTGGGGCGGCTCGTTCGCCGAGAAGGAAATCCGCAAGGCGGACGATGTCTTCGGCGCGTACAAGGCCCGGAACCGTACGTTCCCCACGAAACCGCGGATCGTCAAGGCGTGCTTCCGCGTGACGTTCTCTGATTCGGACCGGCCGCGAACCGTGACGATCAAGCCGCCCAACGAGGCCCAGTACACGCGGGACGCCGACAGCCTGATCGTGGAGAAGTGGCTGAAGGCCCGCGGCTTTATCGTCAAGAAGGGCAAGGCGAAACATGAGCCGACCGCTAAAACAGCTTTGGTCGGCACTTGAGCAAGTGCCCGACTTGGCCGGCGTACCGAGCGAGTGGCGCTCGCTCCTGGGCGGCGACTACGAGGCCGTCGCCCGCTTCCTCTTGCCCACGAAGCGCATCGCCGGGTCTGTGAGATGCACCGCGCCCGGCTGGACGTGCATCCACGAAATCAGGAAGTTCAGGGGCGAGTATCTGGAGGTCTGCCCCGACGGGTGCAAGCCGACCACGCGGTCGAGAGACGAAGTAGTCGTGCATCGCCTCGACGTGGTGGGCTTCGCGCGGGAGATCGCCGAGTCGCTGGACCTCGAAGCTCTGCCGGCGGAAGCGGTCCCGAACATGGCCGGTGTGTGGCGCATCGGCGAGTTCGCGCCGTCGGCGGGATACCGTTACGCGGTATGCCTGGCGTTCACCGGCGAGCCGGACGTTCTGCGCTCCGTGGTGGACGGCATGGCGGCACGCGGGGAGCCGTTCGTTCTGATCGCGCCCACGCGGTCGGCGTTCGGGCACGCTGCGGCCGACCTGCTCAAGCGGACCGGCTCTCTGTTCCTATCGCTCGATGAACTGATCGGTGACGGCGACGGCCGGCTGTCGTTGCTGGACGGTCACAGCGCGGCCGGCGTCTTCGCCGAGTTCCGCGCCGCCCACGTACCCGAGCCGGAAGCCGAGGATGGCACGGCGTTCTTCCCGACGCCGGCGGGCGCGCGGTGGGAGCATGTTTCGATCCGCTTCATCGACCGGCACTCGGTCTACATCAACGTGCAAGGCGTTACGGGCAAGTACCACTGCGCGCAGATGGGCATGGCGAGAAAGAACAACGCCAAGCCGACGGTGCAGTGGGACCTTCTGGAAGCGTTCGCCGAAGGCCACGGCCGACTGGACTGGCGGAACAGCAAGGCAAGCCGCAAGAACCAGAAGCGGAAAGAGAACCTCGCGGCCGACCTGCAACGCTTCTTCCGCATCGACGGCGATCCGTTCGCCCTCGAAGGCGACGGCTGGCGAGCACGCTTCGCTGTCGCCATTCGCGAGTAGCTCTCCGAGCGAAATTTCGCTGACCCCTTCTTGAGCCGGTGAAGATTTTCTTCGCCGGCTCTTCCTGTCTAAGGCCATCCACTTCAAACGCTTACGCCGCGCTATCGCTGCGCGCGTCGTGTGGTTTTCCGCGTCCTTGCGAGATTTCGCCAGTGCCGGGCGGCGGGTCCGGCAGATGCGGATACCACTACCCGCCCCCGTGAGACCACCCCAGCCGGACCTGTTTCGCGGGGGCCTTTCGCGCGACGCGCGGAGGTCCGGCAATGAGCAAGGCGACATCCCAGCCGCCCTCGGCATCAACGCATGTCTCTCCGCGCCCGCGGGGAGACACCCATGTCTCAGCAGGTTCGGCTGGATCGGTTCGAGGAGTGGTTCATTGCGCGTAAGGCCCGGCAGTTGGCAGGCAGGGCCGGGTTCACACCAAGCGATGTCGAAGACATCGAGCAGGACATCCGCCTGGATGTGCTACAACGCCTGCCACGGTTCGACCCGGCAAAGTCGAACCGCCACACCTTCATCGCCATGGTGGTCCGCCGGTGCGTGGCGTCGATCCTCGAAGGCCGGCGAGCGGAGAAGCGCAACGGCGGCCGGCGGCCCCAGTCGCTGAACGCGCCGATCCGCGACGCCGAGGGCCGCGAGGTCGAGCTTCACCAGACGCTCGGCGGCGACGCACGCCGGCCGGGGCGCAGCGAGGCGGCACTACGCGACCTCCGCGCCGACGTGCGGGCCGCGGTCGCGTCGCTGCCCGAGCATCTGCGCCCGTGGTGCGAGGTCTTCACCGACCAGGGGATTCGTGAGGCGTCGCGCGAGCTTCACGTCCCGCGCTGCCGGCTCCAGCGGATCAAGTCCGAAATCCGCGCCGCCTTCGAGGAAGCCGGCCTGGCGGACTACCTGCCTGAAATCTGACCCGACCGCGCGACCACTTCTTGCCGGCCTCGGTAGGCACTCACCATCGGCCCGCCGAGGCCGGCATGAAAGGAACCGACATGACCAGAGCGTACAAGTATCAGTTCCGCGAAGGGGTGGACCCCCGCGATGTCGAGGACACGCTGCTTCTGGCGTTCCTCGCCGCCGAAGGGGTCTTCGGCGAAGCCCGCGTCCGCATGGACGGGGCCTACAACACCGACCGCGAGGCGCGGACGGTGACGGTGGACGCTTCCACCGCCGTCGGGCAGATCGTCAACGCGGTGTTCACCATCTTCGCTGTCAAGGAGTTCGGCCGGGATGCCTTCAGCGTTCGCCGGCTGGGTGCGGAGGTGCTGGCATGAGCGCCACGACCTCCACCGCAACCGCTCGCCCGCCC
>DNAS01000169.1:0-3991 GCA_003485185.1 Phycisphaerales bacterium
CAAAGCGTGTTGCCGAATTCGCCAGGAACACGGCTTGCCAGCAAGCCGTGCCACCCCGTTTCCGATTTTTTCAACAGAGCAATACAGTGTCGAAGAACTGGCAGGGAGTGTTTCCATGAATCGAACGCTGATCCGCCACGCGTTGACGAACCTTCGCCCGCCGGCCGAGGCGACGGTGGCCGGGTGGGTGCGCACCGTCCGCCACAGCAAGGGCGGGTTCAGCTTCATCACGCTCAACGACGGCTCGTGCCTGGCAACGCTCCAGGTGGTGGCCGACGCCAAGCTGCCCAACTACGAGCAGGAAATCGCGCACCTGACGACGGGCAGCTCGGTGGTCGCGCGGGGCACGCTGGTCGCCAGCCAGGGCAAGGGCCAGGCCCTCGATCTTCAGGCGTCGGAGGTGTGCGTGCTGGGCCGGGCCGACGCCGACAACTACCCCATCCAGCCGAAGCACCACACGCTGGAGTTCCTGCGCACCCAAGCGCACCTTCGCCCCCGGACGAACACCTTCGGCGCGGTGGCGCGCGTCCGCAACGCGGTCTGCGCGGCGATCCACGAGTTCTTCCAGCAGCGCGGGTTCCTCTACATCCACACGCCGATCATCACCGCCAGCGACTGCGAGGGGGCGGGCCAGCTGTTCCGCGTGACCACGCTCGACGTGTCGGCCCCGCCGCGCGGGCCCGACGGCGCGGTGGACTTCGCGCAGGACTTCTTCGCCCGCTCGACGTACCTGACCGTCTCCGGGCAGCTCGAGGCCGAAACCTGCGCCTGCGCCCTGGGCAACGTCTACACCTTCGGGCCGACCTTCCGCGCCGAAAACTCCAACACGCCCCGCCACCTCGCCGAGTTCTGGATGGTCGAGCCGGAGATGGCCTTCTGCGACCTGGCGGGCGACGCGGACACGGCAGAGGCGTTCCTCAAGCACGTCTTCCGCGCCGTGCTCGACCGCTGCGCCGAGGACATGAAGTTCTTCAACGACCGCATCGACGACACCGTGCTCGACACGCTCGCGCATATCGCCGACAGCGAGTTCCAGCGCGTCACCTACACCGAGGCCGTCACGCTGCTGGAGAAAGCCGGCCGGCAGTGGGAGTTCCCCATGCACTGGGGACGCGACCTCCAGACCGAGCACGAGCGGTTCCTGACGGAAGAGACGTTCCGCAAGCCGACGATCATCACGGACTACCCCGCGAGCATCAAACCGTTCTACATGCGCGTCAACGAGCCCGACGCGCAGGGCCGCCGCACCGTGGCGGCCATGGACGTGCTCGTGCCCAAGATCGGCGAAATCATCGGCGGATCGCAGCGCGAGGAGCGCCTGGACGTGTTGGAGGCGCGCATGGCCGAGACGCGCATGCAGGCCGACGACTACCGCTGGTACGCCGACCTGCGCCGCTATGGGACGGTTCCGCACGCGGGGTTCGGCCTGGGCCTGGAGCGGTGCGTGCAGTTCGTCACCGGCATGGCCAACATCCGCGACGTGATCCCCTACCCCCGCACGCCGCGCAGCGCGGAGTTCTAAGAAGCAGGGATGAACGGGATGAATCCTGAATCCTGTTCGGGTTGTTGCTGCGGGGTTGTTTCGCCGCTGAAAATCACGGCAGCCACAGAGCGTCGATGAAAAATCCCCCTCTGCGTCCTCTGCGATCTCTGTGGTGAATTCTTTTCGGTCGTTTACCGCTGGCGGTAGGTGATCCGGCCTTTGGTCAGGTCGTACGGGCTGAGCTGGACCATGACCTTGTCGCCGGGGGTGATGCGGATGTAGTGGCGGCGCATCTTTCCGGAGATGTGCCCGATGATCTGGTGCTTCTTCTCGCCCATCTGGATCTCGAGGCGGAACATGGCGTTCGGCAGCGCCTGAAGCACGGTCGCCTCGACTTCAATGATGTCTGCGTCCTTGACCATAACGTTCCCTGTAGCCGCCGGGGTCCGGCCGGCTGTAGCGGGTTACCCTAGCATACGCTTCGCCTTCCGTCAACCGAGCGTCCCGGGGATTTCCCGCGCGGCCGAGAACACGGCTTGCCAGCAAGCCGTGCCACCCTCTGCCGGGGAATTCCCACGCGGTTGACAGCCCCCCGCCCAGACCGCATCATAGGGCTTCGTCGCGGATCGGAGAATCGCATGAGCAAGACCATCGACCTGGACCTGGTGCGGCACATCGGGAAGCTCAGCCGCATCGCCCTGTCGGAGCAGGAGGTCGGGACGTTCGCCGCCCAGCTGGCGGGCATCCTGGAATACTTCGGAAAGCTCCAGGAGCTGGACACCGAAGGCGTCGAGCCGATGGCGCACGCGGTGCAGCTGCACAATGTGCTGGCCGACGACACGCCCGGCGAGTCGCTGACGCCCGAGCAGGCGTTGGCCAACGCCCCTGACCGCGACGGCGATTTCTTCAAAGTGCCCAAGGTCATCGGAGACAGCCAGTGACTTCGATCCTCGATCTTTCCGCCGTCGAGCTGCGCGACGCGATCGCGTGCGGAGAGCTTTCGGCTGTCGAGGCGGCGCGGGCGTACCTGGACGCCATCGAGCGGACCGAGCCGCGGGTGCAGGCCTTCAACGAGGTGCACGCGGACCGCGCGCTGGCCCGCGCGGCCCAGATCGACGCCGACCGCGCCGCCGGCAAACCACTTGGCCCGCTGGCGGGCGTGCCGCTGGCCGTCAAGGACAACCTCTGCATGACGCACGGGCGGACCACCTGCTCGTCGAAGATGCTCGCGGAGTTCCGCGCGCCGTACACGGCGACGGCCGTCGCAAAGCTCGAAGACGCCGGCGCCGTCGTGCTCGGTAAGACGAACCTCGACGAGTTCGCCATGGGCTCGTCCACGGAGAACAGCGGATTCCGCCCGACGCGGAACCCGTGGGACCTGTCTCGCGTTCCGGGCGGATCGTCGGGCGGATCGGCGGCGGCCGTCGCCGCGCGACAGTGCGTCGCCGCCCTCGGCAGCGACACCGGCGGGTCCATTCGCCAGCCCGCGGCGTTCTGCGGAATCGTCGGGCTCAAGCCCACCTACGGGCGCGTCAGCCGGTTCGGGCTGGTGGCCTACGGCAGCAGCCTGGACCAGATCGGCCCGCTGACGCGCGACGTGACCGACGCGGCCCTGCTGACGCGGGCGATCGCCGGGCACGACAGGCGCGACTCGACCTCCGTGCCGCGCGACGTGCCGGACTACCTGGCGAGCGTGAACAAGCCCATCGAGGGCCTCCGCGTCGGACTGCCGGGCGAGTTCTTCTCCGACGCGCTGGACGCGGAGATCGGCGCCGCGATCCGCGCCGCGGCCGGGGCGTACGAATCGGCCGGGGCGAAGCTCGTCGACGTCTCGCTGCCTCACAGCCGCATCGACCGCGACGCCGACGGGAAACTTTCCAGCTACGCCGTCGCGTGCTACTACATCGTGGCGATGGCCGAAGCGTCCAGCAACCTCGCCCGCTACGACGGCGTGCATTACGGGCACCGCACGGCCGAGAAGGTCGAGGACATCGTGGAGCTGTTCAGCCGCAGCCGGGCCGAGGGCTTCGGGCCGGAGGTCAAGCGCCGCATCATGCTGGGGTCATACACGCTCTCGGCCGGGTACTACGACGCGTATTACAACAAGGCGCTGAAGGTCCGCCGGCTGATCCAGAACGATTTCGACCGGGCGTTCGAGGCGTGCGACGTGATCCTGGCGCCGGCGAGCCCGACGCCGGCGTTCCGTCTGGGCGAGAAGACGTCCGACCCGCTGACGATGTACCTTGCGGACATCTACACGATCAGCGTGAACCTCGCGGGCCTGCCGGGCCTGACCGTGCCCGCGGCCCTGGGGCGCGACGGCCTGCCCATCGGAATGCAGCTCATCGGGCCGGTGTTCAGCGAGGAAACGCTCTTCCGCGCCGCGCGGATGTACGAGCAGGCCGGCGGCGTCCGCCGATTGACTCCGCCCGCGATGGCGCCATGACGCGACGGCGATCTTCTCCGGCCCCGCGGGGAGGGTAGTGTTCAGCCCCGTAAGGGGCGCTG
>DNAS01000169.1:4288-11142 GCA_003485185.1 Phycisphaerales bacterium
TAGCCCCGGGCGGAAGCCCGGGGTAAGAAGCGCGGAGAAAAAAATAAGCCCCGCCAGGGGCGTCTTGGGGAGAAGAACATGGCCCACACTTATACGAGCTTCCTGTGTCACGGCGTGTTCTCCACCAAACAGCGACGCCCTCTGCTTTCGCCGGACATGATGCCGGAGCTGGCGCAAGTGGCAGGCGGGATTCTCCGAAAAAGAGACTGCAAACTGCTTGCGATGAATGGACCGGCGGATCATGTGCATCTTCTGGGAATCCTGCATCCCAAACATGCATTCAGCGATTTGTTCCGGGACGTCAAGGCGATAACATCGAACTGGATTCACGAGAGCTTCCCGGCGATGCGAAATTTCGCCTGGCAAGCAGGATACAGCGCCTTCTCAGTGAGCCAATCGCAGTTCGGAGCCGTGAAAAATTATATTGCCCGGCAGGAAGAGCACCATCGAAAGCGGAGCTTCGAGGAAGAACTGATCGCGCTGCTGGAAAAGCACGGAATCGAGTACGATCGGAAATACGTGTTTGATTAGCGCCTGCAGAGCAAGACGCCCCTGACGGGGCTTTGAAAAAGAGAACGCCCGCGTACCCCGGGCTTCCGCCCGGGGCTAACAAAGACGGCCCTGGCGGGCCTGAACAACAACTGCGGCGAGACGGAAACGATGCGGAGCGTGAGCGAGTGACGACATGAGCGAAACGAACGAGACGATCAAACCCGTGGTCGGGCTGGAGATTCACGTCGAGCTGGCGACGGCGACGAAGATGTTCTGCCGCTGCCGCAACCGCTTCGGCGACCCGCCCAACACCCACGTCTGCCCGGTCTGCATCGGAATGCCCGGCGTGCTGCCGGTGATGAACCGCCAAGCCGTCGAATACGCCATGAAGGTCGGCCTGGCCCTGCACTGCACGGTGGCGGGCTTCACCAAGTGGGACCGCAAGAGCTACTACTACCCCGACCTGCCGAAGAACTACCAGATTAGCCAGTACGACCTGCCGCTCAGCGCCGACGGGTTCCTGGAAGTCCCCCTGCCCGACGGGACGACCAGGAAAATCCGCGTCCGCCGGGCGCACCTGGAAGAGGACGCCGGCAAGAACATCCACGACAAGGCCTCGCACACCGGCGTGGACCTGAACCGCGCGGGCGTGCCGCTGCTGGAGATCGTCTCCGAGCCGGACATGAACGCCGTGGAGGAGGTGCTCGCCTACGCGCGGGCCATGCAGCGCCTCGTCCGCTGGCTGGGCGTCAGCGAGGCGAACATGCAGATGGGCCACATGCGGTTCGAGCCGAACATCAACCTGCACATCACGCGCGGCGGGCGGACGTTCAAGACGCCCATCTGCGAAGTCAAGAACCTCAACAGCTTCCGCGCCCTGGAGCGGACCGTCGCCTACGAGATCCAGCGCCAGCACGCCGAGTGGCAGGCGAACCCCGAGGGATACTCCATCGACAAGGTGGGCAAGGAAAACCGCGGATACGACGACGAAGCCGGCGTGACCGTCTTCCAGCGGGAAAAGGAAGAGGCGCACGATTACCGCTACTTCCCCGACCCGGACCTGGCCCCGGTGCTCGTCAGCGACGAGTGGCGCGGCGGACTGGCGGCGCAGATCGGCGAGCTGCCGCTGGCCCGGCGGGCGCGGTACATGGAGCGATACGCCCTGAGCTTCAAGGAGGCCGACGCCCTCACCCAGGACGCCCCGACGGGCGACCTTCTGGACACAGCCGTCACCGACGGCGCCGACGCCAAGCGCTGCGCCAACCTGCTGCTGGGGCGCGGCGCGGCGATCGCCAACGACCGCGGCTATTCCATCGCCGAGGTGGGCGTGACGGCGGGGCAACTGGCCGAGTTGGCAAAGATGCTCTCGGGCGGCGAGGTGAACGCGACGGCCGCCGACAAGATCTTCGTGAAACTCGCCGAGACCGGCGGCTCGCCCCGCCAGGTGGCGGAGGCGGAAGGCCTGCTGGCCGTCAGCGACGCCGGGCAGATTTCCGCCTGGGTAGACCAGGCCATCGCGGCGAACCCCAAGGCAGTCGAGGACGTCCGCTCCGGCGGTAAGAGCCAGAAAAAGGCCTTCGGGTTCCTGATGGGGCAGGTGATGAGGCTGTCGGGGGGCGCTGCCGCCCCGGCCGAGGTCCAACGCCTCCTCCAGCAGAAACTGGGTTCCTAGCCCCAAGAGGGCGAAAGTTGCCCTCGGGGGTGCAGAAAAACAGTTGAGTTTGCCGAGACGTTAGAACATACTAGCTGCCCGGTTATGACGGCCGCGAGTGGTCGCTGTCGGGATTTCCGGGTTGATTCGGCCTCATCCATCGTTCCTGCGCCCGGGACCGGTATCGCCGCCTTCGCAACGAAATGTCATTAGGAGTTTTCGCATGGCACGCGTCGTTCAGCAGCGCAAGAGCCCTCCCTACCTGTTGATCATCTTCGTCTTCCTGTTCCTGGTGTCCGCGACGCTGGCGGTGTTGTTCTACAACAACTTCCAGAAGGCGGAAAAGATCGCCCAGGACGAGAAGGCCGCCCGCAAGAAGCTGGCGGACGCCCAGGACGATTCCAAGATCCAGGGCATGATCCGCACGCACGACCAGAAGATCGCGAAGCGGGAGGTCGCCCCGACGGTCGTGGCGCAGCTGCGCAAGGAGATCAGCGACCTGGCCCAGAAGATCACCGGCGGGCTGAGCACGTACGAGCAGGCGATGGCAGCCGCCAAGAAGGCCGAGGATGACCTGACCGCCGCCGCGGAACAGAAGAAACTTCGCGCCACTGGTTTCGCCGGCCTGGGCAACGAGATTGTCGACCTGCTCGCCAAGCTCGAGACGCGGGTGGCCGAGGTCAACACGCTCCAGGTGCAACTGGCGGACAAGGAGAAGGAACTCGCCAAGTCCAAGGAAGAACTCAAGGCCATCCAGGACGACTTCCAGGCGAAACTCGTCGAGCGCGACACGAAGATCCTGGCGCTCGAGGGGAACCTCAAGACCGAGCACGACGAGTACGTCGCCAAGATCGACAAGCTCGACCAGCAGGCCAAGCAGAAGGAATCGGAACTCAACAGCAGGATCGCCACGCTGACGCAGAGGAACCAGGTTCTCCAGCTGGAAGTCCAGCGGAAAGACATCCAGATCGAGAAGCTCTCCAACCAGATCCGGGACATCCTGCGTCCCATCAAGGACTCCGACCAGGTGGTCCAGCGTCCCGACGGGAAGGTCCTGCGGATCATCGAGGGCGCCGACCGCTGCTACGTCGACCTGGGCTCAAAGAACCGCGTGGTCCCCGGGATGACCTTCACGGTCTACCCCGCGTCGGGCATCGGGAAGGATGACCAGGGCAAGGCCGTCGTGGTCCTCACGACCGTCAGCGAGAACGTCAGCGAGGGACGGATCGTCAAGGGCAAGAGCGACGACCCGGTGGTCGCGGGCGACCTGATCGCCAACGTGGCGTTCGACCAGAACCGGGCGCTGACCTTCGTGGTCGAGGGCGATTTCGACCTGCTGGGGACGGGGCGGGCGACCGAGGCCGGCGCGCAGGCAGTCAAGGACCTGATCCAGCGGTTCGGCGGAAAGGTCGTCAAGACCATCTCGGTGGAAACCGACTTCGTCGTGATGGGCGTCGAGCCGGAACTGCCCCCCAAACCGGGCGAGAACGCCGAATTGTCCGTCCACAAGCTCTACCAGGAAAAGATGAAGCTGCACGACAATTACAAGAACGTCCAGGAAATGGCCATGAGCATGCACATCCCGGTGCTCAACGCCGGGCGGTTCATGGCGCTGGTGGGCTACACCCCGGGCAAGACCCTGGAAGACTGAGACTTGCGTTTATCGGAACCTGACGGGCGGTCGGTGCGACACCGGCCGCCCGTTTTCTTGCGCCCAAGAGCCTTTGACAAACCGCCCCTCCGTCGCTATGGTATCGCCCACCCCGGCGGGCGCAAGGTATGTCTGCCCACCGGAACCCAAAAAGGCAGGAGGGGCGGCCCGGCTGCCCACCAAACAGCGAATCCCAGGAGCGAAATCATGAAATTATCCCAGCGGATTTCCCAGGTCGGCGCCAGCGCCACCCTCGCGGTGACCAACAAGGCCAAACAGATGAAGGCGCAGGGCATCGACGTCGTCAGCTTCGGCGCCGGCGAGCCGGACTTCGACACGCCCCAGTTCATCAAGGACGCCTGCATCGCGGCGCTCCAGGCAGGCGACACCAAGTACACCCCGCGCCAGGGCGCGGCGCTGACCAAGGCCATCGCCGCCAAGCTCGCGAGGGAAAACGACATTCACGTCGAACCCGACCAGGTGGCCGTCACGTTCGGCGGAAAGCACGCCCTGTACGACCTCTGCCAGGTGCTGCTCGACCCGGGTGACAAGGCGCTGATCCCCGCCCCCTACTGGGTGAGTTATCCCGAGATGGTCAAGCTCGCCGGCGCCGAACCGGTCTTTCTGCCCGCGGCGCCGGAAAGCGGGTTCAAGATCACCCCGAAGCAACTGCTCGCTGCCGCCAAGGGCGCCAAACTGCTGATCCTCAACTCGCCGTCTAACCCGACGGGCGTGACCTACACCCCGGACGAGCTGAAGGCGCTGGCCAACGCGGTGCTCCAGACCGACCTGATCGTCATCTCCGACGAGATTTACGAGAAGCTGATCTTCGGCGGCACGAAGTTCGTCTCGTTCGCCGCGCTGGACAAGCGCCTGCCGGAGCGCACGATCACCGTCAACGGCCTGGCCAAGACGTACAGCATGACAGGCTGGCGCCTGGGCTGGGCGGCAGGCCCGAAGGACGTCATCAAGGCGGTCAAGAACCTCATGAGCCACGAGACGACCGACCCGGTGAGCTTCGCGCAGGCGGGCGCGCTGGCGGCCTACACCTCGCCGGAGGCTCCGCGCGCGGTGGAGGCGATGCGCGTCGAGTTCGAGAAGCGCGGGGCGCACATGGCCCGGCGGCTCAACGCGATTCCCGGCGTCCGCTGCGTCGAGCCGACCGGCGCGTTCTACTGCTTCCCCGACGTCAGCGCCCACTACGGAAAGACGATCGCGGGCGTGAAGGTGACGGATTCGCTGAGTTTCGCGGCGGCTGCCCTCGAGGCGGTGCAGGTGGCGCTGGTGCCCGGCGGGGCCTTCGGCGAGGACAAGTGCGTCCGCCTGAGCTTCGCCACGAGCACCGAGCAGATCGACCAGGGTCTCGACCGCCTGGCGAAGATGCTCAAGTGACCCCGCGGCGAAAGATTCTCCGACAACAAAAGCCCACGGAACGCATTCCGTGGGCTTTTGTTTTCCTTCATTCCGGCGCGTCAGTGCGCCTGGGCGTGGTGGACGCGCCAGAGGCTCCGCCAGGTGGCCGCGGCGCGATCCATCAGCCCCATGTTCTGGAGCGACAGCGCCAGGTCCGCGCGAATCTGCTCGTTGTCGGGCGCGCCGGCCGCCGCCGACTCCATGTGCCGCACCGCCTCCTCGAACTGCCGGCGGTCCGTGTAGAGCAGGCCCAGGCGGTAGTGCAGGTCCACGTACTCCGGGCGAACCTCCAGCGCCCGGTGGAACGTGCCGATGGCCTCGTCCACCAGGCCGAGCTCCTGCTGCGTCACGCCGAGCTTGACGATCGCCTGCACGTAGCAGGGGTTGATCTCGACGGCGGCCGCAAACTGCTCCATCGCCTCGCCGAGTTTCCCCTCCGCCCGCAGCAGCACACCGTATCGGTAGCGCAGGTCCGCGTGGCGCGGGTGCTGCTGCACCTGCGCGGCATGTCGGACGATCTGCTTGTCGAGCAGGTCATCGTTGTCCAGGTCGATCTCCGCGACGGGCATGGGGCCTTCCGTCTCG
Organism: Phycisphaerales bacterium; assembly: GCA_003485185.1. Taxonomy (GTDB): domain Bacteria; phylum Planctomycetota; class Phycisphaerae; order SM23-33; family SM23-33; genus UBA12270. Next base: position 10,081 of record DNAS01000169.1, read on the forward strand.
AAGCTCCGCGCGAACTCGTCGGCCACCGTCGCCTTGAGCTGGAGGCGCGCCATCTCCGTCAGCAGCAGCGTGGTGTTGGGTTCGACGGCCGCCGCAAGGTCGAAACTCTCCATCGCCCGCGCCTGGTTGCCCGCGCCTGACTGCGCCACGCCCAGCCCCACGTAGTTGACCAGCAGTTCGTCGTTGAGCTCCGACGCGCGGTGGAAGGCCTCGGCCGCCTCTTCCCAGCGCCCGCAGACGAGGTGGTGCGTGCCGAACTTGACCATTGCCTCCAGGTAGTCCGGCTGGAGGTCCAGCGCGGTCTGGTAGGATTTTCGTGCGGCCTCGTCGTCGCCGGTCTGCGAGTAGAGATCGCCCAGGCGGGCGTACAGATCGGCGAAGGGCCCCTGCTGCTCGAGCAACTGGTGGAGGCGCTCGATCGCCTCGCGGAGGTGTCCCTCGGCCACGAGGGACTCCGTCTCATCATCGAGCAGGGCCCAGTTCTCGGGCTCCATGCTGATGGCGGCCTCGAATTCCTCCACCGCGCGATCGTGGCGTCCGCCGCGGACGTACAGGTGTGCCAGGGCCGACCGCAGGCGCGTCTCCTCGGGGAACTGCTCGCGGAGCGCCTCGTACTGTTCGACGGCCTCGCTCGTGCGGTCCAGCGCGACGGCGACGGCGGCCAGCCGCTCGCGCGCGGCGCGGAAGGACGGATCGGCGCGGACCGCGTCGCGGTAGTATTCCGCCGCGTCCTGCGGGCGCTGGAGCTTCTCCAGGCAGAAGCCGACGGCGAACAGGACGGGAACCTCTCCGGGGTGCGTCTGGTTGGCGATCTTCAGCTCGTCCAGTGCGCGGGCGGTCTGCCCGGCCTCGGCGAAGGCGCAGGCCAGCGCGAGCCGCGCCGCGAGATAATCGGGCTTGACCCGGCAGGCCTGGGCCAGCGCCTCGATGCCTTCCTCGACCTGCATCGCCCGCAGGCGCGCCAGACCGAGCTGGAAGTGCAGGTCGGGCCAGTCGGGGTGCTGGCGGCAGTCCTCAACCAGGCGCGACATCGGACGGGTCGGCGGCGACCAGTAGTAGCGG
>DNAS01000169.1:11273-12756 GCA_003485185.1 Phycisphaerales bacterium
CGACCAGTAGTAGCGGTCCAGCAGGTCGCCCAGGTCGCTGTCCAGTCCCCGTCCCAGAAGTTCCAACAGATGACTCACCGCGTATCGCCTCCGTGTCAGGCGGCCAGCAGCCGGAGCTGCTCTGCCGCTCGCATGTATCGATGGTTCAGTTGCAGCGCGCGTTCCAGGTGCCGCCGGGCGGCCTCGCGCCGGTCGTGCCGCCCCAGCAGCTCGCCCGCCTGGCAGTGGACGTCGGGCCAGTCGCCGCCGCAGGCGATGGCCTGCTCGAGGTGGGCGATCGCCTCATCGGACCGCTGCTCGCGGTCGCACAGTTTGGCCAGCAGCACGAGCGCCTTGACGTATTTCGGGTTGATCTCGACGGCCCGGCGGGCGTGTTCGCCGGCCGCCGCCGTCCGCCCCAGGCGCAGCAGCCCGCGGGCGCAGTGATAGTGCAGGTCCGCGTAGTCCGGGTGCTCCGTCAGCGCCATCTGGAGGACGCCCACGAGCATGCCGAAGAGTTCGCCGTCGGCCTGGCTGTCGGGCAGGGAGAGGAACGCCTCGACGAAGTCGCTCTCGGCGGCACAGTACCGCGCGAGCTGGCGCACCTGCGACCCGGCCGACTGCACGCGCGGTTCGGGCAGGCGCAGCACCACGTGAACGCCCTGCTGTTTGCAGGCCTTCGCCGCCAGCGCCAGTTGGTAGGCGATCCGGCAGTCGCCCGGGCGAAGATCGAAGGCCCGTTGGAACGAGCGGACCGCAGCTTGCGGGTTGCCCTCGGCGGCTGCCGCCAGCGCCAGGTAATAATGCGCGTCGGGGTTGGCGCAGTCGGCCTCGACTGCCGCCGCCAGCGCGGCGCGGGCTTCGGCGTAGCGGTCTTCCGCCGCGAGGAACAGCCCCTTCTGCATGAGCAGTTCGCCGGTTGCGGGGTTCCGTCGCAGCGCGGCGCTGAGCGTCAGGTACGCCTGCTGGCGGCGTCCGGCGCGCCACTGCGCCTGGGCCAGCTTGCGAACGAGGGACGGGTTGTCCGGCTGGGCGTCGGCGATCCGCTCCATGGCGTCGGCGCAGCGGTCGGCGCGCCCGGTGCGGGCGTAGATCGCGGCGAGGTAGCTCGCCAGGTCGCCCTGGGGTCCCACCACCTCCAGCGCGGTGCGGAAGTGTCCCTCGGCCGCGTCGTAGCGCCCCGCCCGAAGGTCTTCGGTCCCCAGCAGGCGGTGGCTCATCGCGTAGTAGAAGCGCCCGAGGCGCCCCAGGATTCCGCCGCTGTCCCGCAGGCTCGACAGTTCCGCCTGCGCGCGGTCGTATTGCCCGTTGCGGTAGCACTCGATGCCCCGCGTGTAAGCGTCCACCTCGGGGCCGTTTGGGGGATCGAAGCTCATGGTGTCCTCTCCCGCCTTGTATCGGCAGGATGATCGGCGAGGTGAATTAACGAATCTCACCCAAGTGGTGATTTCCGGGGGAATTGGCGAGTTTCCGGCGCACCTCCGGGGGTGGCACGGCTTGCTTG
>DNAS01000169.1:12904-14241 GCA_003485185.1 Phycisphaerales bacterium
GGGTGGCACGGCTTGCTTGCAAGCCGTGTTCGTGCCGTTTCAGTACGCGCCGCGTCCGGTCAGGACGGCGGGGATCGTCTGGAGCATGATCAGCAGGTCCAGCAGCGTGCCGCGATGGCGGATGTAGTACAGGTCCAGGCGGACCCATTCGTCGTAGCCGAGTTCGCTGCGCCCGGAGATCTGCCACAGGCAGGTGAGCCCCGGTTTGACGCGGGTTCTGAGCCCGGCAGCGCCGACCGACTTTTCCGCCTCGGGCAGCCAGAGCGGGCGCGGGCCCACCAGCGACATCTCGCCGCGCAACACGTTCAGAAGCTGCGGGATCTCGTCGATGCTGCTGCGACGGAGGAATTTTCCGATGGGAGTCAAGCGCGGGTCGTCGGCGATCTTGAACGTCGGGCCGTCCGACTCGTTGAGGTGCTCGACGAGAGGGCGCTCGTTTTCCGCCCCGTGGCGCATGCTGCGGAACTTGAACATGCGGAACGGCTTGCCTCCCCGTCCGGCGCGGAGGTGGCTGAACAGCACCGGCCCGCGGCTGGTCAGCTTGATCAGCATCGCGATGACCGCGATCAGCGGCAGCAGCGTCACCAGCAGCAGAAACGCCAGAACCACATCCAAGACGCGCTTGACGAAGAGGTAAAATTCCCCCCCGGAAACCCGTACGTCCTGGTGCATTCCTTCCAGGCCAACCGGCAGTACGTGCGGTTCGGTTGTCGAACAGATCGTGCCCATGATGCTCGCCCTGGTGATCCGTCGGTGTTGGGGTTCGCGCGCGGAAACACGAATTCGCGGGCCGGCAGAGCAGTTCCCTCCGCCCGTCTCCAACTCCATCAGTTTCAATCGACAGGAACCAGGCGCAGATTTACTTCTCTTTTTGATTATAGGAAGGGAAGCGGAGATTTCCGAAATGGTTTTCAAACCCGGCGATGGGGACGTCGCCTTGTCGCCTGGGCGTATAGCGACTCCATCCGTTCGGCCACCGCCTGCCAGCGATATCGTCCGGCGACATGCTCGCGGGCGGCCGAACCGAGAGACTCACGCAACTGCTTGTTTTGCAGTGCCTTGCAAATCTGTTCGCGCAGGTCGTCCGCCTGGTCGGGCTCGAAATACAGGATGCTCTGCCCCATCGTCGCGACGTTTTCGGCGATCCGCGCCGCCAGGATGCAGCGTCCGTGTGCGGCCGCCTCCAGCAGGACCAGCGACATGCCTTCCAGCACGCTCGGTTGGACGAGCAGCGAGGCGTGGTTGTACAGTTCCTCGAGGGCCGCGCCGAACTGCGGGCCGACCAGCAGGACATTTTTTCCGGCGAGCTGCCGGCATCGGCGGGCGCAGGACCCGTC
>DNAS01000169.1:14369-17531 GCA_003485185.1 Phycisphaerales bacterium
AAAGCAGGACCCGTCGCCGAGGTCGGCGGCGACCACGAGCTTTCGCCCGCCTTCCAGCCCGTCGCGGGCGGCGTCGAGCAGCAGATCGAGGCGTTTCTCCGGCTCGACGCGCCCGACGTACAGCACGTAATCGTCGCCGTTCAGGCCCCATTGGCGAATGGCCTCGGGCGGGCGCGGCGGCCCGGCCGGGCGGACCGCGTTGGGCACGCAGACCACCTCGCGCCCGAACCGTTCGGACAGTTCCTCCGCCAGCGGCCGGGACACCGCCGTCACCACGTCGGCGCATCGCAGGCCGCACCGCAGGCCCGCGCGGAGGATCGCCCGCGCCGCCGGCGACCACTTGTCGCGCCGCCAATCGGGCGCGTGGATCGTCAGCACCAGCGGCAGGTGTGCCATCGCGGGGATCCAGCTCAGCAGCGCCGGGCCCGGTGAGTGCAGGTGCACCACGTCCACGTCGCGGCGGAGGACGTCGAGAAGGGCCGTGGCGGTGTGGGTGATGGCGTCGGCGTGTTTTCCGCGCAGGCCAGGGGTGAAGACGGCGCGGCCCAGTTCGGTCCCGCCCCGTTCGGTCACGTAGTGTTTGCGACAATAGACCAACACGTCGTGCCCGCGCGCGGTCAGCTCGCGCGTCAGCTCGTGGACGACGCGCTCCGCCCCGCCCGCGCGGGCGGGTACGCCCCGGGTTCCGATCATCGCGATTCGCATGACTCGATCGCCCCGCGGTAGATGTCGATGAGTTCGTCGATGATTCTCGCCGGCTCGTGCAGCGCCCGGACGCATTCGGCGGCCGCAGCGCCCATCCGGGCGCGCCCGGCAGCGTCGGACAGCACCTCGCCCGCCACCCGCGCCAGGTCGCGCGCGTCGGACGGGGCGAACAGCCGGCCCGTCCGCCCGTCGGACACCCACTCCCCCACCGGCCCGTGGTCCGGCGCGATGACGCACCGCCCCGCGGCCATCGCCTCAAGCATCGCGTGGGGGCTGTTCTCGTAGCACCGGCTGGGCAGCACCAGCGCGGCGCACTCGGCGATCAGCCGGCCCAGCCGCTCGTGCGGAACGTGCCCGACGAAACGGACGTTCGTCAGCCCGCGCGCCGCAGCCGCCGACTCCAGCGCGCCACGCTGCGGGCCGTCGCCCGCGATCACCACCCGCACGTCGCGCCGCTGGTCGGCAAGCTCCAGCAGCAGGTCCACGCCCTTTTCCGGGCTGAGCCTCCCGACGTACAGCAGCGTGTCGTCGGCGCAAGCGGCGTCGGCCGGCAGGTGAGGCGGTGCGATGGGGTTGCGCAGGACGCGCAGCTTGTGGGCGGGCCAGCCGGCGGCGCGCAGCCGGTCGGCGGTGAACTCCGACGGGCAAAGGAAGACGTGGACGTTTTGCACGTAGCGGCGGAAGAAACGCTGGACGAGGGTTTCGGCGGCGCCGACGGCCGTCCGGACCCGCGACCCGGCGCAGCCGCTCAGCACGCACCGCCAGTACTCTCGCGGCGGCAGGCCCGGGCAGGCGCGCCCCGCGCGCACCAGGTCCCGCGCGGGGCAGATCATGCGGAAATCCCGCACGCTCATCACGACGGGCACGCCGCGCCGGCGCAGCGGGGCGAAGATCGCCGGCGTGAGGTGGTGGTAGATATTGTGGACGTGGGCGACGTCGGCGGGCCGCCGCGCCAGCCAGGCGTCCAGCGAGTTCGCGGCGCGGGCGTCGTGCACGATGCGCGCCGCGCCCCGCAGCGCCGCCCATGGGCCGCTCGTGCGGGTGTAGTCCACGTAGGGCGGAAGCTCCGGCGGGGTTTCGCCCATGCGGCAGCCGAAGTACGACACCTCGTGCCCGCGCTCGGTCAGCAGCCTGCCGGCAAGCGACAGGAACGTCGCCGGCCCGCCCGCGGCGGGCAGCGAAAGGTCGATGAACTTGTTGATCTGGAGAATCCGCACGGTCATCTCCGTCGCTTGCGGCGGAGCAGGGCCGCCAGCAGGCGCTCGAACCCGTCGGCCATCCGCGCTTCAGCATACCGCGCGGCGCGGCGCTGGCCGGCCTGGCCCATCGCGCCGCGCAAGGACGCGTCGTCCAGCAGTCGCCCGATCGCGCCGGCCAGCGCCTGCGCGTCGCCCGGAGGCGTCTTGAGCCCTTCCCGCCCGTGGGCGAAGAACTCGTCATAGGCCGGCAGGTCCGTCACGACGACGGCGCGCCCTGCCGCCATCGCCTCGAGCACCGACAGGGGGAACGCCTCGGCCCGGCTGGCCAGCGCGAACACGTCGGCCGCCGCGAGGATTCCCAATACGTCGTCGCGCTGCCCCAGCAGGCTCACGCGCCCGGCGAGCCCGGCGCGGTCGGCGGCGCGGGCCAGCTCCGGCGAGTCCGTCCCGCGTCCGACGAGCGCGAGGTGGAAATCGTCGCGCCGCGCCGCCAGCGCGCCGGCGGCGGCCAGCAAAGTCGCGTGGTCCTTGGCCGGGGCGACGTTGGCCACCTGGACGACGAGCTTCCGCCCCGACGGAACGCCGAGGGCGGCGGGCATGGCTGTCGAAAACCGCGCCAGCTCCACGCCGTTGCGGATCAGCGCCACGCCGCGCCGCCGCAGGCCCGCGTCGGCCAGTTCGCGGCGCTGGTTGCGGCTGATGCAGACGACCGCGTCGAGCCAGCCCCAGCGGCGGTATCGCTCCAGGCGGCGGGCGGCGCGCGTGTCGCCGCGATAGTGGCTGTGGCACCAGCAGAGCGTCGCGGGGTCCAGACCGCTCCAGGCGGCGCCGCCCAGGGCGAACGGTAGGCCGTTGCGCAGCGTGTTGACCACGAGAACCGCCTCGATGCGGCGGTCGCGGATCAGCCCGGCGGCGCGGCGCGGCGCGAACGGATCGAACCGCCAGCGCGACAGCGGCGGCGCGACGCACGCCCCGCCCGCGGCGAATTGTTCCGCCAGCACCCCGCCCCGACGAACCGGCGCGACGACGATCTCCGCGCCGCGCGCGATCAGCGCGCGGGCCAACCGGGCGGCCAGAACCTCCGCGCCGCCGATCCGCAGATCGCTGGTGACCATCATCACCCGCACAGCATTCTCCTGGCGGCCGCGACGAGCCGCGCGGCGAGTTCGCGGACCATTCCGCCCGCCAGCGCCAGGTGCCCCCGACCGGGGCGCGCGACCGCCCACGCGAGGCTCTGGACGATCGTGCCGCCCAGGTG
>DNAS01000169.1:17664-18545 GCA_003485185.1 Phycisphaerales bacterium
GCCCAGCACGACGCGCGTCCCGGCCGCCCCGTCGGCCAGCCGATCCGCGATGTGCAGCATGTTGCGGACGTACATCCGCCCGCGCCCGGCGGGGTCGGGCCTGCCGCCCGCGGAAACCTCGTGTTGCGCGCGAAGCTCCGTCGCAACGAACGCGGCGTGGCGGCGGCCGACGCGCCAGCAGAACTCCAGGTCCTCGCCGAGGGCGTAGCCCGGCAGCGACTCGTCGAACGGTTCGGCGGCGACGACCGCCCGGCGGGCGCTGATCGCGCCGCCCTGGAGCCGTTCGGCGGGCGTCAGGCGTCCCCGCAGCGCCGCCGGCAGGCGAACGTACCGCGCAGCGCAGCGCCGCCGGGCCCAGCGGTTCCGCGCGAGCCCGTCGGCCAGCGCGGCGTACACGCGCGACGCCCAGCTCCGCGCCGGTCCGACGAGCACGCCGCCGATGACGGCGACCTGCCCGGCCGGGTCGGCTTCGTACATCGCCAGCAGGCGCTGGAGGTAGTCCTCGGGCAGCAGCACGTCGTCGTCGGCCAGCAGGACGACGTCGCCCCGCGCCATCGCCACGCCGCGGTTGCGCGAGGCGGGCAGGCAGGCGACGGCCTGGCAGGCCGACTGGAACGCCACGCCCGCGCGGGCTGCCTGCGCCGCGACGGAGTCGCCCACGCCGCCCGCGCCGTCGCAGACGACGATCAACTCGTCGGGCCTGCGCGTCTGCGCCAAGGCCGCGGCGACCGCCCGGGCCAGCGATTCGGGGCGGTCGTGCGTCGAGAAGATGACCGACACGCTCAGGCTCACCGGCCCAGCCTCCCGATCGCCCGCAGGTATTTGCGGAGGGCGTAGCGCACGGCTTCCTTCTGCCGGGGGGCGAACAGCAGCGGCGTACT
>DNAS01000169.1:18719-30926 GCA_003485185.1 Phycisphaerales bacterium
GCGCCGGCCGCCCAAAGCGGCGGCAGCAGCAGGACGATCGGGCAGGCCATCACCGCGTACGCCCCGGCGGAAATCGCCGTCCGCGTGCCCAGCAGGTAGACGAGGTTGACCACGCCCGCGCCGAGCAGCATTCCGATGCCGGCGGCCCAGGCGGCGCCCGTCACGCCGTAGCCGGGCATCCACCACCACGCCAGCAGCGCGTTGGCGCCCAGGCCCGCCAGCGCCGCCCAGGCGATCATCCCCGGGCGCTCGCGCAGCTTGGCGAGGATCGTCATCAGCGAGAGGTTCGTGACGGTCTGGAAGAGCATCAGCAGCCCGCCGGCGATCGGGCCGTACTTCCGCGCCCAGTCCGGCACGATCCACACCCACGCCGGCAGCGTCGCGTAGAGCAGCACCGAGAGCGTCATCGTGCCGAGCACGACGGCCTTGAAGCTCGTCTCCAGCGAGAACATCGCCTCGCGGCGCTGGCTGGCCTCCCATCGCCGCGCGACGTGCGAGAAGATGACCGCCCAGGCGGCGTTGGCGATGTAGACGATGGGCTGGGCCAGGCGGAGGAATCCCTGGAACGCCCCGCCGGCGGATTCGCCGTAGCGGCGGTGGACCATCCAGTAGCTCAGGTAGGTGGCGGCGTGCCAGAGGAACGTGCCCACGAGCGTGACGAGCCCGAAGCGGACGACCCGCAGAAGGGGCGCGGCGGCGTCGGCGAGCGGTCCGGCGCGGTCGGGCGCAGCCGGCGAGGCGACGGCTTCGTCGCTCTCGGCCGCCTGCTCCAGCGCGAGGGAGGCGACGGCGTCGTCGCCGGCGGACTGCGGGCCGGACCGCGCGATGCACGCCCGGAGCATCGGCACGCCCGCCAGCAGCAGCGCGCCCAGCGCGGCAGCGTGCGCCCAAAGCGCCACGAGGCTCGTCGGCTGGAACACCAGCATCGCCGCCCCGCCCGCGGCGAAGAGCAGCGCGTAGACCACCTCGATCAGCGAGACGAGGCGGTACGTCCGCAGTCCGATCAGGAAGCTCAGCATGGTGTGGTACAGCGCCATGGTCAGGGCGTTGACCATGGCCGCGACGAACACCATCTGGCGATAGGCGAAGGGAAGGGTCGCGCCGCCCTCGCTGGGCATGACGATCCAGCGGGTCAGCGGCGCGCTGCCGGCGACGGCCAGCGCGGTCGTCGCCAGCCCGATCAGCAGCGAGCCGATCCCCGCGGCGCGGAACAGGCGGGACAGGTCGCCCCTGGCCTCGTAGTAGCTGACGTAGCGCACCAGCCCCTGGTAGGCCCCGAGCGTGACGACGGAGGACCCGAGCGTGAAGACCATCGACGAGACGCCCCACAGCCCGTACTCGATCTCGCCGAGCAGGTGCCAGAAGACCAGGACGCGGGCGAAGTGCAGCGCCTTCTGGAAGACCATCGCCGGCACGTACAGGCCGACCGAGTCGGCCATCGAGCCGACCTTGAGCAGTCGATCCATCACGGGCACGAGAGGCCTCCTACGCGCCGGACGCCGCGAGCGACGGCGTTTCGGCGCCCCGCCGCTTCAGGAGGCGGTTGTACGCCACGATCATCGCCCCCAGCGACCAGAACAGCGCGGTGCTTGGGATGTCCCAGAACGGGTCGGCAAACATGGCGTTGGTGAGGTAGTTGACCATCATCACCCACCACAGCACCACCAGCGGGCGGCAGAGCAGTCCGGGGGCGTCCGGGGAAATCCGCCGGTACAACTGGCGGGACTCGCGGAAAACCAGGTAGAACACCGCCAGCGTCAGCGCCAGCCCGACGACGCCGGTGTCGGCCAGCATGACCAGCAGGAGGTTGTGCTGCGACAGCGAGGTGGCGAACGCCTGCTCGGTGGTCCCGCCCTCGCCGTAGCGGAGGTTGGCCTGCACGTCGGCGAAGTGCCCGAACCCCACGCCGAAGAGGGGATTCTGGGCGGCGACCTCCAGCGCCTGGCGGGCGAGGGTGACGCGGGCCATCGCCTCGGGCACCTGCCCCACGCCGCCCACTTTCCGCTCGCGCGAGCTGACGGCGCTCCAGAAGGTGATGACCAGCAGGCCCAGCGCCAGCGCCGCCAGGGCGAGTTTGCTCTTGCCCAGGCGTCCGCGCGCGCCCCACAGGCACCAGACCACCCCGCACAGCAGGAACGCCAGGTACGCCGCGCGCAGGCCGGTGAAGAAAATCGCCGGCGGGATCAGCATCGCCTGCACCATCAGCGCGGCGCGGTATCCGCCGCGAATCTTCCGGATCAGCAGCAGGTCGGCGTAGAACAGCAGCGTCAGCAGGATCGCCTGCGGGTAGACCATCGTGTAGGCGCCGCGGGCGCGGTCGAAGTGGATGCCGAAGTTGTCGCTCCCCCACGTCGGCTGGTTGATATAGTTCGGCCAGATGAACTGCCGCGCCGACGGGAAGCCCACGATCGCCGCATACTGGAGATACGCGATGTACAGCGCATACCAGCCGTAAATGCTCAGCGGGATCAGCGCCCAGGCGATCTGCTTCTCGCGGTCGATCGAGTTGTACACCAGGAAGAACATCAGGAAGGGGAAGAGCATCGCCACCAGGAAGCGGTAGTACGGCATCTGGAGGGCGATCTGCGTCTTCCACCCGGCGACGGAGGTGTTGACGGCCACGTACGCCACCAGCGCGAGGATGGCCCAGAGGATGGGGCGGTCGAAGTGCAGGCGTTTCCCGCGGACCAGGAAGAACAGGGCGAACCCCACGACCGCGGCCGCGAAGATCAGGCGCGGGATCGTGAGGTTGAAGAACCCCTCCGTCGCGCCGTACCACAGGGGGCGGTCGAGCAGTCCGTAGGAGAGGATCCACACCCACGTCCAGAGGGTGATTTCCCACCGGAGGGACCAGTACAGCAGGACGCCCGCGCCGGCGAGGGCCAGGAAGCTCCAGGGCATGAGGGCGGGCACGACGAGGGACAGGACGGTGGCGGCGATGACGAACACCGCCAGCGCGCAAAGGCTCAGAACGTCGAGTTTTTGCTGCCCGATCGCCAACATGGTCTCACGCCACCGCTTGTCCGGCCGTCAGACGCGCCGGTAGAGGAACTTGGGGATCGGGTAGGTGCGCTGGTTGAGCACGGCGCCCACGACCTTCGCCCCGCCCGATTCGATGCGTTTCTTGGCCAGCGCGACCGCCTCGCGCGGCGTCTGCGAGGCGTAGGCGACCAGCAGCGCGCTGCCGACCCGCGGAGCGAGAATCTGCGCGTCGGGGTACTGGTTGGCGGGGGCCGCGTCGACCACCACGTGGTCGTATTTCGCCTCCAGGGCGCGCAGGAACTGCCCCAGCACGTCGCTCCGCAGGATTTCCAGCAGGTTCGAGCCGACCTTTCCGACCGCGTAGAAGTCCAATCCGGGTCCGACAGGCTGGGCTGCCTGGTCGGCCGGCAGGCCCTCCAGGACGATCTCGCCCACCCCGGGGGCGTTCTTGAGCCCGAGCATCTGGTCCAGCGCGGGCGTGCGCAGGTTCAGGTCGACCAATGCGACGCGCTGCGCCCCGGCGGGCTCGCTGCCGGCCAGCGCCAGGGAACAGGCGGTCGTCGAGGCCCCCTCCTGACGGTCGGCCGAGCAGACCAGCACGCTCTTGAGACCGTTGGCCTGCGAGTAGAACAGCGACGCCCACAGTCCCCGGAAGACTTCCGCGGCCTTGGGTTTCAGCGACGCCCGCGACGCCTGTTGGATTTCCATGTCCGCCATGATTCACCTCACCGTCTGCGGATGATGCCCCGTCCGAGTTTCGGCACGGAGGCCAGCACGGGCACGCCGAGATGCCTTTCGGCGTCGTCCACGCTCTTGAGGGTGTGATCGAAGTGGTCCGCGGTGAACGCGTAGACCACCGCCAGGATGAGCCCCGCCGCCAGCGCCACCAACACGTTCAGCCAGAAGATCGGGCGGTGCGGGCGCTGCGGGTCCGGCAGGTAGGGCCGGTCCAGCGGCGTGACCAGCACGGGATTGGCGGCGAGCTTTTCTGCCGTGCCCGCCTCCATCGTCCGCTTCTTCAATTCGTCGTAGTTGCCCTGGGCCGCCTCGAGGACCTTGATCTTCGCCTCGTACTCGGCAACCTTCGCCGCCAGCGCGGTCAGTCGGGCCTTGGTGGCCGTCAACTCCTTCTCCAGCACGCCCCGCCGCGCCTTGAGGGTGGCCAGTTCGGTGTCGAGCGCCGCGCTCTGGCGGCCCATCTCGCGGGCCAGGTCCTGGCGGGCGGCGGCGAGTTCGGCCCGGCTGCTGCGAAGCTCCTGGTAGTCGTCGGTGTAGCGCGGCGCGAGGTTGTTGACCATCAGCTGGAGGTCGATGATCTTCGCCTCGAGGGTGGTGATGGTGGGGTTCGCCGCCGCCACCGCATCGGGCACGGCGAGTTCGGAGGGGGACTTCTTCAGTTGCTCGTCGATGGAGGCCTTGAGGGCCTGGACTTCCGCGGCGCGGGTGTCGATGGTGTTGATCTCGTTCTGGATGGTGCGGGCGAGGTAGACGTCGCCGATTTCCTGGGTTCCGGTGTCGCCCTGGCTGAGCACCTTGATGACGGGGAGGTCTTCCTTGGCCTTTTCCTTGACGAAGGTGTCGTACTCGGCGCTGGCGGCGTCTCGTTCTTTTGCGGCCAGCGAGAGCGCCTGGGTGGAGAGGAACTCGGCGGCGCTGGCGGCCTGCTCGGTGTCGAGCTGGGTGCGGCGCTCGACGTAGGATTCGACCAGCGCGGTGGCGAACGCGTGGGCCCGCTGGACGGCGAATTGGGCGGAGTCCTTGTTGGCCTTGGACGCGGCCTGCGGTTCCTCGGGCCAGTCCACGCGGATGGTGAAGGTCTGGGAGAAGGTGGCGCCGGGCCCGCCGGGGGTCAGGACGGCCACCCGCTTGCGCGCTTTCTGGAGGCGTTCGGCGTTTTCGGCGACGAACTTCTGGACCCTCTCCTCTCGCTGTTTGGTTTCCCCGACCAGCGCGCCGGCCTGGTTGAAGCTCAGCTTCGTCAGGTTCGCGCCGTCGAGGCGCATCAGCGCCGTCGCCAGGACGTAATCGCTCAGGACGATCTCGCGCTGGGTGGCCACGAAGAGCTGGATCTCGTCGCGGACGGAGGTCGCCTGCCCGACGGTCAGGACGTTGGCGTCCCGCGCGGGCCGGGCGATGAGGGTCGCCTCGGTGCGGTACGTCTTGGACATCCAGAGGGTCCCGAGCACGGCGGCCGCTACGATGACCAGCAGGATGAGCATCATCCCGAGGAAGCGGCCGGCCAGCACCCGCACCAGTTCACGCAGTGTTCTGCTGCCATAAGTTTCCGACATGTTTCACCTCGGAGGCGCAAAATCGCCCGGGAGGGGGCGATTACGGGTTGGGGCCCAGCCAATCCACCGCGTCCGACGCGGTGTAGTTGGCGCTGCTGGTGAACCCGCCGACGGCGCGGATGCCCCGCGTCCAGACATACTCGATGTAGTCGGCGCGCTTGGCGATCTCGGTGGTCGGCACGTAGATGAGGTCTCCGTCTTCCAGCCAGACGTCGAACCGGTGCATGCTCGAATCGGCGACCACCGGCTCGCCCTGGTTCTTGGAGCGGTTCTCCAGGAGCTGGTGGACGTTGATGACAACGGCCTCCGGACGCGGCAGGTGGCGCCGGCGGATGAGCATGACCTTGCTGAGGTCCGCCCGCTGGGGAACGTAACTGCCCGCCTGGGCGATCGCCTGGAGCAGGGAGATTTCCTGGGTGGCGGTGATGGCGCCGGTGCGGTTCAGCAGCGTGCCGGGGATTCGCACCTCGCCCATCACGTAGACCGTCATCGGCGCGACGGTCTGGAGGTTGACGGTGACTTCCAGCTCTTCCAGGCCCAGGTCCAGGTACGACCGGTTGAGGGCCCGGTGCAGTTCCCCGATGGTCAGCCCGGCCGCCCGGATGCTGACGATGAACGGCAGGGAGATGTTCCCGTCGGGCGAGACGGGCACGAGACGGCTTTGCCCGCGCGGGGCGGTCTTGATGGCTTCCTTCAACTCGGCGATCTTCACGTTCGACTGCTTGAAGCTCACCGTCAGTTCAGGGGTCTTGATGAACTTGCCGTACTTGGCGACGAGCTCCTCGCGGACCTCGTCGATGGTGCGGTCGAAGACGTACATCCGCCCCACCAGGTCCAGGTAGAGATACCCGTCGGACTGCACCTGCTCGGTCTGGTTGAGGGTGGGGTTGAACGGGAAGCGCAGATCGATGACGTCCTGGATCTTGATCTTGTACTTCTCGTTGCGCTGGTGGCGCACATGGTAGATGATTTCGAGGAAGTCCCCCTCGCGCAGGCGGTAGTCCCGCCGGATGATGTGCGCCACGGGCACTTCCTGCGGGGCCCAGCGGCTCTGGAGGAACTCGGGCGGGTAGGTCGCCTCCTCCTTGGGCTTCTCGCATCCCGCGACGGCCAACAGTCCGGCTGCGACCGCCGGCAGCAAGGCCAACGTGCGTCGATATGCCGCGTTCATGTCGCTACTCCGTCGGAACGACATAGGCGTCGCCCGCGTGCTTTCGGACGTCGGGCAATGCCGCAGTCGCCCCTTCATAGGTCTGGTGCCGCCCCACGAGCACCCGGAAAACCCCCTGCCCGTCGCGAAGGTCGGGGCGGACCTCCGCGGGCAGGTTGCGGGTTTTGAGCATCCCGGCCGCCCGCTGGGCGTTGCCCAGGTTGTCAAACGCGCCGGTCTGGATCGTCCAGGCCGTGCAATGCGTCCGCCGGGCCGCCTGACGAGCTAGCGCCGACCCGTCGTACACGTAAATCAGCCTGTCGAACTGCTGGTCCGCGTCGGCCCAGCGGCCCTGCCGCTGGTACAGGCAGCCCAAGCGATACATCGCCTCGTCCGAACCCGTCTCGCCGCGGGCCATTCGCTCCAAGGCGCGAACGTAACTGTTTTCCGCCAGGGCCAGTTCGTCCCGCTCGTAGGCCAGGTCGCCCAGGGCCTTGGCCGCCTGCGCGGCCACGCGCGGCTCGTGGTCGCGGTCGGCTGCGACAGACAAGTCGCTCTTGGCACCTTCGTAGTCTTTCAGTCGGTACTTCGCCAAGCCGCGAAGATGAAATGCCCTGCCGGCCCACCGCGAGCGAGCGTTGTCCTGCAAAAATTTGTCCATGCAGACGATCGCCGTCCGATCGTCGTTGCGATTATACGCCTGCAAGCCGCTTTGCCACAACTGTTTTGCCTCGGGGCTGACCTGCCCTTCGCAGCCGTAAGCCGCCAGCGAAGCCGCTGCCGCCAGCAAAACCACCGCTCCTCGCCGATGTCCATCCATTAGCCAACCTCTCGGCGCACTGTGGGTCACAAGCTAGGGCACAAATCGGTCCATGACGTGCAAAACTTGAACCTTTCACGCGTTGCGGAAAATCCATCCTGTTCGGAATTCTCGATGTCGGGACCGCTTAAAATCATAAAGGCAAAACTCCCTCACGCAAAGCACGAAATCCAACCGCTTTTCCGCCGAACGCTTGCCCTTGATTCGCCCCCGGCCTTGCCGGTATCCTTCTGACCGAACCGTCCGCCCCCCGCGCGGACATTTTGCGCCGAGACCGGAATGATCGCACAGGCTGGACAATTCGTCCTGGACGGACTGGCCCGAAGCTGGATCAGCCAGAACTGGGCCTTCCTGGCCATCGCGCTGACCCTGCTGTCGCTGCTGGTGTTCCTCGTGCTGCTGCTGAGCAAGTACGTCCGGATCTGTCTGAACATCTTCGTGGACACCCCCCCGCCGCTGTCGATGGGCCCGCTGGACTTCCAGCCGATCCACGGAGAGGTGGTCCGCTTCCGCAGCTTCGACGGTACGAGCCTGCGCGGAATGCACCTGCTGACCCGCAACCGCGCCGCCTGCCGAGGGACCATCATCTTCTGCCACGAGTACGGCTCGGACATGTACAGCTGCGCCCGCTACACGCGACCGCTCCTCGAGGCCGGGTTCGACGTGTTCACGTTCGACTACCGCGCGCACGGGGAGTCCAGCCGCGGGGGCGGGCGCTACCGGCCTCTCCAGTGGCCCAGCGATCGCGAGCTGGAAGACACGCTCGGCGCCTGCGCGTACGTCGAGACCTACCTGACGGCAGAGGATCGCCCCGTGAAAATCGGCCTGTTCGGCATCTCGCGCGGCGCCGGCGCGGCCCTGCTCGCCGCCAGCAGCGACCCGAACGTCCAGGCCGTCCTGTGCGACGGGGCGTTCAGCACCGACACCACGCTCATCGCACTGATGAAACGATGGGCCCACATCTTCGCCCGCGTCAAGCTCGTCTACGAAAACCACACCGAATCGTTCTGGCGGCTGCTGCTCTGGCTGCTCATGCGTTTCGCCCAGCCGAAACTCGGATGCCGGTTCCCCTCGGTCCGCAAGGCGCTGCGCGACATGCAGCCGCGGCCGATCTTCTTCATCCACGGAGAGAAGGACAGCTATATCCGCGAGGACCAGACGCGACTGCTCTACGCCGACGCGCCCAACCCGAAGTACCTCTGGGTCGTCCCGGGCGCGAAGCACAACCAGTCGGCCATCGTCCGCCCGCGTGAGTACGCCCACCGCACCATCGCGTTCTTCCGGCGCCACCTGGCCGGCGAGGCCGTCTCCGACGCCGAGATCAACGCCGCCGAATCCGACGTGGCGTGAGCCCGCCGCCGTACGGCAAATCCCCTACAAAAAACGGGCGCGAAAATGCCCGAAAATAGGTTCGATTTCCGCGCGAAAAGGTCGAAATGCGTCCCGATACCCGCGAAAAAGGACGGATAATCCACCCCTCTCCGACGGGGTAAAGGGGGATCGGGCCCCACGAGACGCGCGACGGGAGCGCCCACACCCGCGCCGCCCGCCGCGCCATTCCGATAGAACATTTCTCCCGTTTGCGAACTTTCCGCCGCCCTGCGGGCGCGCGGGTGCCACCCTCAAGCGCTGTCCGCTTGAGGGTGTTCTTACCGAACAGCGCCAACGATCGGGCACCACCCTCAAGCGCTGTCTGCTTGAGGGTGTTCTTGACGAACAGCTCCAATGTCTGGGTGCCACCCTCAAGCGCCGTCTGCTTGAGGGTGTTCTTGACGAACAGCTCCAATGTCTGGGTGCCACCCTCAAGCGCCGTCTGCTTGAGGGTGCTCTTTCCGTGTTCCTTTATTGTTTAGAATCTGAATCCCTCGGGCCATGCCGGGGATACGTTTCTGTGCCATTCGATATTCAGAAGCGGATATACCTCCACCCAGTTTCGTGCGTAATGTTCATACTTTGCGCGACTAATTGCTTCCATCAAGAAATCACGTTCTTGCCGGCTTATAGTTTTTGCTTCGTACCGATCCTGTATCTTCCTCACATCATCGTAATATGCTCCGCGAATATGCTCCCATTCTTTGGTGGCCAAGGAACAGGCTTTTTCATAAGCTATTCGATTGATGCCCACTGTCACGATTTCTCGACCTGTACGATCGACGAGTACCACAACCACTTTTTCAATTCGGGCATGCAATCCCATGCGGTATACCCCAATCCTCCCGGCAGATGGTCTTCATGTATCCTAACAATGATAGCCGGCATGTTAATTCGTTGGTAAGTGCAACGTTTACGCACATAAAGAATGTCATGAACATCATCATACACAAATGGGAATTCCGGCCGTGGTGCTTGCATGGCAACATAGGCATCGTAACAAGCGCGTTTGGTCGCTTTTTGAGGAATTGCGCCAGTCAAATTGATTTTGTATCCATCGCTGCGTACGGCATTCATCCAAATGGCATTGTGCCCAAATTCGCGACCTTCAAGGTTGGCAAGACGCAGATTCCAACTGTCATATACAAGCCATGCTTTCAGATGATCCTTCCTCATCCCCCTCATGCGCTTCACAAGCATGGTTCCGAGTGCGGTTAGATCCCTCTCGTCCATGATTGGGATTTCCACTACCACATAGTAACCCAAACTCTCTCTGTCATTCTCCCAAAGGATTTTCCATCCGGAAATCGGCTTGCGTTTACCAGAGGTTTCATCCGCAGCCAAATAGTTCGTCTCGGAATCATGATTGCTGTGGGATTTCGCGACGAGCAAAATGATTCCTGATATCAGGACCATTAGAACAGCTATTCCGCCCGCAATAATCCATCTTCTCCGCCGAACTGATGGCACTCGAACAGCAGTCCCGCATTCTGGGCAATTATCTTGCTGCCCGCACAGGCAACTCGGCACTTCAAAAGTCGCATTACAATTCGGGCATTTGCACTCGATCATACAATCACCCCGTTCGTTAATATGCCTGCGCAACTGTATACATGCCTTGACGTTTCAGGTCCACTGGACAAGCGACTCCTTGTCGAGTGGAATCGGGCCGTCGCCGAGTCCTTCCCAGTCGCGGCAGCTTGACCACGTCCAATCGGTCGGCCTTTCGACCAGTCCGCGCTTGACCGGATTGTTGTGGATGTAGTTGAGGAACTTCGCGGCCTCCTTCTTGGTCCGGACGTTCCGGTCGTATCCGCCGCCCTCCTGCCAGAAACGGCGGACCGTCGGCCCGCGCCCGCCGACGAGCCTGGCCAGCCCGGCGGGATGGTTCGCCCGCAGGTAGGCAACCGCCCTGCGCGAGACGGACTGCTTGATGGACCGGAGAATCGCGGAGATGTCGTATTCTTCCGCCGCCGGCCAGAGCAGCAGGTGCACGTGTTCCGGCATGACGACGTAGGCCCAGAGGTGGAACCCGTGTTTTTCCCTGGCGAGTCGGACGGCCTGCGCGAGGTATTGCCGCGTGCGGTTGCGCGTGAGGAACGGCTGGCGACGGTAACAGGAGAAGGTCAACTCGTGAGCTTCCCAGGGAGTGTTCCACCGCCGGCACGTCTTGCGAATCCCGCAGTCCCCGTTCATGCACGGGAAACTATCGGCGGCGCGGAGGGAAGTCAAGAAAACCAAGTCAGGAAAGAGCACCCTCAAGCAGACATCGCTTGAGGGTGGCACCCGATCATCGGTGATTTTCGAAAGAGCACCCTCAAGCAGACGGCGCTTGAGGGTGGCACCCCGCGCTTGAGGGTGGCGCCCAATCCGCAATCCGCAATCCGAAATTCCCTCGTTACTCGAACAGGGGAATGTCCACGGGTTCGCCGCCGCGCATGGCGGACAGGTGGGCGCAGAGCCCCGGGGCGGTCCAGTTGGCGGCCGTCGGCGCGTCGATCCACGGCCGGCGGCTCTCCAGGATGCTCCGCACGAACTCGTCGACCAGCAGCACGCCCGGCGCGACGTGCCGCCCGCGCATCGACTCGGGCAGGCGGTCGGCCAGCGACGGCAGAGCGTCGATCCGCTGCACCAGCATCTGCGTGCCGCGCTGCCCGCCGGGGCGGGTCGGCAGCTTGCGGATCAGCGTGTGCTTGTCCCCGCCGCGGTGCGTGGCCCACTGGAAGCTCTGCTTCTCGCCGTACAGGTCGAACGTCTCGCGGAAGTCGATGGCCGTGTGGAAGATCATGCTGGTGATCTGGGCGGCGATGTCGGAGTTTCGCAGGCGGAAGACGGCCGTCTCCACCGGGTACGGGTTTCCGTACGTCTCGTGCAGCTCGGGGCGCATCGCGCCGGAGCCGAAGCAGCAGACCCGCTCCGCGCTCGTGCCCGCCAGCGCGAGGATCGGCGACATGGGGTGCGTGATGTAGTGCATCGGCGGCAGGCCCATCCAGTAGCGCGGGTGGTTCTCCAGATCGTGGTGGAACATGCCACGCAGGAACTGGATGCGCCCGAACTCGCCGCGCTGGTGCATGTCGCGCACGAAGAGGAACTCCTCGTTGGCGACGGAGGTCTCCATCATCATGTAGTTTCGCCCGCTCTCGCGCTGGGCGGCGAGGACCGTGCGAAGGTCGTCGAGCGTGGCGGCCATCGGCACCGCGCACGCGCAGTGCTTGCCCGCGCGGAGGACGGCGATGGAATGGGCCGCGTGATCGGGAATCGTCGTGAACAGGGCCACCGCGTCGTAGTCGTCGTCGAGGATCTCCTGGAGGCTCCCGTGGCGGCGCGCGCCGCTGATCCGCTCGAGGGCGCGGTCCAGGACGGCCGTGTCCGTGTCGCACAGGCCCACGCGCTCCACGTTGGGATGCGCGGCGAACATGCCGGCGAAATACCCGCCGAACCGAAGCCCCGCCACCGCCACTCGAACCTTCCCGTCCGCAGCCATGCCGAAAACTCCTTAAATCAAAATTCCACCGCAGAGACCGCGGAGGACGCAGAGCAGAAAGAGAAAATTCCTTCACTGCGGTCTCTGCGTACTCTGCGGTGAGTCTTTT
>DNAS01000169.1:31090-31492 GCA_003485185.1 Phycisphaerales bacterium
GCCCGGAAAGGCTACCCTTCCGCCTCAGCGGATGCAATCCCCCAGCCGCCCGTTTGAAACGGGCCGCCCGCGGCGGTCGGTCGGTTGCGGTTTGATGCGGATTTTTCTTGCATCCGGAGTTCAGGTATGCGATAAATGTTCATGGTGGTGAACAATAAGGCTTTCGCCCCCGCCGCCGGCGGAGGAAGGCCGGAACGAACGGATGCTCAAGAAGAAACGTAAACCCAGGCTCAGCCCGACGTTGGAGGATTACCTGGAGGCGATCTACTCCGAGATTCGCGCCAGCCGCGTCGCGCGCGTCCGCGACATCGCCCGGGCCCTGAAGGTCGGCATGCCGGCGGTGACGGCCGCGTTGAAAACCCTCGCCCGGCGCGAGCTGGTCAACTACGAGCCCTACCAGTT
>DNAS01000169.1:31606-31967 GCA_003485185.1 Phycisphaerales bacterium
AGCCCTACCAGTTCGTCACGCTGACCGACCACGGGCGGGCGGCGGCCGAGGAGGTCTCCCGCCGTCACGGGCTGCTGCGCGAGTTCCTCCGCGAGGTGCTCGCCCTGGACGAGACGGAGGCTGAGACCAACGCCTGCCGCATGGAACACGCCGTGGACGCCAAGGTCGTCCAGCGCCTCTCCCGGCTGACGGCGCACGCCCGCGCCCGCCGCCGCGCGGGCGAGCCATGGGACCGCATGTTCGACAATCCGCCCGCCGCGGGGGAAGAAGGAAAACATCGGATAAAACAAACCGCAGAGACCGCAGAGGACGCAGAGAAAGCAAAACAGGGAACCGAGTGAACCACAAAGGACACAAAGAA
>DNAS01000142.1:0-16868 GCA_003485185.1 Phycisphaerales bacterium
CCGAGGGTCTCATGGCACCCAGCGAGGTCCGGCGGCTTGTCCCGCGATCGCTCGATCCACTTGCCTTGCGATACCGGTTCCTTCTCTCTTTACGCCGCCCAACGCCACGCTTCGCCCGTCTGAAGCATCGACAGCATGCACCGCAGCAGCCAATGCGCCGTGGCCACCAACGCGATCTTTCGCCGCTCCCGCTGCCCGCCCGCAATCCGGTCGAAGCGCGCTCGGGCAACCGCGTTCAGCTGCACCACGCGCCACGCCGCCTCGATCAGGTACTTGCGAGGCGTCGCCGGTCCTTCCCGCGTGATCCGTCCCAGCCGGTTGAGCCCCGCGCTGGCGTCCTGGCAGGGCACCAGCCCAAAGTACGAGCCCACCCGACGCAGGCGGACAAAGCGGTGCGGGTCGTCCACGTACGCCGCCACCGCCTCGGCCGTGCGGGGCCCCACCCCCGGGATCGTCCGCAGCACCGCCACGGACGCCTTCGAGGCGCCGATCGCATCCAATTCCGACGTCACCCGCTTGACCTTTCGTCGCAGCGATTCCAGTTCGTCCAGCAACAGGTCCCGACGCACCGCCGCCGAACCCGACGGCAGGTCCGTCGCCGCCAGCCACGCCAGGCCCTTCTTCGTCCACAGACCGCGCGGCATGGCCAGGCCCAGGCTGCGGAGCAACGAACGCAGGGCGTTCTTCACCCGCACCCGCTTGTCCACCAAGGCGCGGCGGAACTCGATCAACGCCCGCCACTCGCGTACGGCCGGGCTGGGCACGTGCGCCGCCGGCACCTCGTCCAGATACAACAGCTTGGCCAGCTTCTCGGCGTCCAGGCGGTCGTTCTTCCGCTTCGAACGAAAAATCAACCGCAGACGCCCCGGATGCGCCACCACCACCCGCGCGGCCAACTTCCGAAGCCGATCGTGCAGCACGCCGTAGCCGCAACTGGCTTCAAAACACACCGACCAAGGACGCGGCACCTTCGCCAACTCCGCCAGCAACTTCTCCCAACTGCCGCGAACCGTCTGCGTCTTGACCTTCCCGCCGTTCTCGTCCAAAATGCACAGCGTCGACGTTCGCCAATGTACATCCAGTCCTACGTACCGCATGGCAAGCCTCCTTCCTTAATGGGGCATTTGAACCACTCAAACGACCCCGCATCTTATCGCAAGGAGGCTTGCTTCATAGATTCACCCTCAAGCGTTGTTGGCTTGAGGGTGGCTTCCGCACGCACAATCCCGATACACGACATCGGGATTGTGCGCGGCACCTGCCCCCTCGACCCGGCCGGTTGGTTCGGCGTACAATCTCAAACAATCTTCGGCTGCCCATGAGGGAAGGGTCGAGAATCCCATGAAAGACCTTCTACCCATTGCGATCCTCGTCCTGGCGATTGGGCTGACGCTGCTCTTGCTGATCTATAATGGTTTCCGGATATGGAAGATGCCTCGTCGAATCTTCCGTGCAGCGTGGATTCTGTGGATCGTTTTCTGCCTGGTAGGGGGGGGTGGCTTCCTGAGCGGAATTTCCTGGCACGAGACCGATCGCATCCAGCTGATCGGATTTCCGGTCCCGGTCGCCGTGTTCGTATGGGAAGAGACCCGTTGGACGGATTTCATTTCTCCGGTGGGATTCTGGCTGAACTCGCTGGCAGCCTTGCTGGCGGGCCAACTGCTGCTGACGGCCTTGCTGCTGGTCCGTGGCATAAGCAATCGCGGCGCGTCCGCGCGCGTGAAGACATGACGCAATACAGGAGCCCCCCATGTTGACGGAATCGTTGAAGCGGCAGTTCACGAACGCCTTTGCCGTTCTGGAGGCGGCGATCCCTTCTTTTCGCGAGGACGTCTGGCGGCGGGGCAAGTCGCCGTTTGACGGCCCGGCCCGCGCCACGGCCCACGCGCTCCAGTGCGGGGAGTTCTACACTTGCCGGGACCGGGCGGTCCTCGAGAATCTCGGAAAAAAGAAGATCTGGGAGATGTCGGACGATGAAATGCCCTCGCAGGAGAGCATGCTCCGGTATCTTTCGCAGGTCCGCGACAAGACGATGGCCTGGCTGGACGGCATCGGCGACGCGGGGTTGGCCACGCCCATGCCGGACGTCCATGCCGCCACCACGCTCGAGTGGGTGGTCTACGCCCTGCGCCACTTCCAGCATCACACGGGCGAAATCTGCGCGTATCAGAAACAGGCCGGCCTCCCACCCGCCCCGTGGAAATGAAATTTCCCCGTAGTTCGTAGAATAGCGGGGTGCCACCCTCAAGCGTTGTGGGCTTGAGGGTGTCTTCCGCACGGTCAAGCCCGAGCGACAACGTCGGCCTTGACCGTGGCACCCATCGGAACGACGTGGTTCGTTCGCGCGAACACCGCGAACAAAAAAGAAGGTAGGTCATCGGCCTTCGGCCCTGACCCAGCCAACACGGCTACATGGCTCGATCATTGTCGGAATGCGAAGATGAGACCGTTCGAATGGATTTTCCCAATTCGTCGATACAAGCGGCTGGGCATGCCTCCGGGGCGGTTTGTCCCCCTCCTGGTCTTTGCGGCTTCCTTCGTCACGTGGTGGTTCTGCGTGAACGTCTATCTGAATACATCGACCAGCGTCCATGCAACCCAGGTGCAGAAGGCCATCTGGGGGCTTGAGGAATCGCTCGCCGTATTGCGGGAAATTCCTTCCGCGCCTCTTTACAGCTTAGGGACGGAGGACAATATTCTCCGAATGATCTTTGTGGGCGGAACGCTCTTGTCGCTCGCGGGAGGCGGGATCATTGGCTGGTTTTTGCTTCCGAAGGAACTGCGGCGGAAACCCGGCGCCACGAGACAACTGGTTCAATTGATCCTTCTCGGGTCAGCTACCTGGGGCATTTCGTGGATCGTGTTCGCGGGCCTGTCCGTGATGATCGACGAGCCGGGCTTTGGATTCCTGGGGGGCCTTTGTCTGTGGACGGTGTGTCTCACGGCGATCCTTGGCCGCGATTGTTCCGCAGCGATTCTGCGACGATAGGGTGCGTGGCGCCCGGCGGCAAAATAACTTCGCAGGGAGGAACGCAGAGATACGCGGATATTTTCAAAATATCCTATCCGCGTTCATCCTGTTGATCCCTGCGAACTGTCTTGGGGAATGAAACCTAGCCGCACGGCAAGCCGTACGGCCGCGTGGCGCCTACCCGAAGATGAATGCATGCGATGCTGCGGGCCGCGCGGCGGCTATCACGGCTGCGGGGCGGACAGGCGGCGAAGTTTCTCGACGTCCAGGCCGCGAATGTAGTCGAGCAGGTCGTCCCACATCACGTGATAGCCGAACCCGCCGTGGGCCATCTCGTCGATCGCGTCGTCCCTGCTCCAGCCCTGCACGACCACGCGATAGACGGCGCACATCGCGCCGGTGCGGTCGGCGCCGTGGCTGCAATGCACGAACAGCGGCGCCCGCGCCGGGTCGCGCGCGATCCGCAGGAAGCGCACCACCTCGTCCTCGTCGAGGTCCCATGCCTCCACGGCGATGTGCTCGTAGGCCAGCGCGGTGCCCTTGATCTCGTCGCGGTCGGAACCGGTCAGTCGCAGGTTGACCACGGTGCGCACACCCATCTTCTCCAGTTCGCGGAAGCCGGCGGCGTCCGGCTGGGCGCCCCGGTAGAGGCCGGGCGCGACCTGGTGGAAGTTCCGCAGCGGCGGGCGTTCGATCTTGCGCGCCCAGTGGGCGGGGCGCGGCTTGCCCGAGCCGGTGTCTCCGACGAACAGGCCGGTGGAATTCTTGTAGCTCAGGACCAGCCACGCGCCGGCGATTCCCGCCGCGATCCCGCCGAGAAAGACGCAGATCGGTCGAAGTTTCATCGCAATCTCCAAACATTTCGCCCAAAAACGGGCGCTTTTCGCGGAGTTTCGAGTGCGATAATTATGGGTGGAGACGCAATAAAAGGCCAGGCGATTTCCGCGCTGTCCCGCCCGGTTGTCACAACACCACAACGAATCTACATGTTTTCCACAGGAAGCCAATAGATTGTGCACATTTTTGGCCGAACCCCCATATGTGGGGCGCTTGACGAAAAAGGGCCCCGTATGTTAGAATGATGTACGGTGTTGAGAGATGTTGACAACCGGAGAGTGTGTCCCGGAAGTATCGATTTTTCAATCGGTTAGAGAAGATCACAATATTTTGGAGATATTTCCCTTGAAGGACACTATATGTTGGGCTATTGTTACTATTCGTCAGTTTCATGGCATGTATGGGATGCGGCAACACATCGTCTCTGTCGGCCAGGGCAGAAAGGATTGAAAAGCAAAGACGGATGCGGCCCCTGTGCTGTTTTTGCGCCCGCGTTGTGCCTATGCGGCTGAGAAACCGACGCCGCCCCGGAATTCGGGGCTCCAGCGAGAACAATAAATTCATTCTTCATCATAAATGGTTTGGGAGCAGTGCAAATGGTGCGGCGAGAGACGAAACCCCCCTCGGAAAGCAATGAGAATCAGCAGCTTCCCGCCAGCCGCAACGGCCAGTCGGGGCTGCGGATTGAACCTACCTTCTCCACGCCGGGCGAGAACCCGCTGGACCAGGTGACGTGGGAGAAGCGTTCGGCCCGCATCGCCGACGAGAAGGG
Source organism: Phycisphaerales bacterium (assembly GCA_003485185.1). Lineage (GTDB taxonomy): Bacteria > Planctomycetota > Phycisphaerae > SM23-33 > SM23-33 > UBA12270. The sequence goes on from DNAS01000142.1 coordinate 4,581, forward strand.
CAAGACGATCTTTGAGCAGACGGACGTGGAGGTTCCGGCCGACTGGAGCCAGCTCGCCACGAACGTGGTGGTCAGCAAGTATTTCTACGGGGAGAACGGCAAGAACGAGCGGGAGAAGTCGGTCCGGCAGCTGGTCCACCGCGTGACGCGCACGATCACGGACTGGGCGGCCGCCGACGGCGTGTTCGCCAGCGAGGAAGACGCCGAGCGCTTCTACAACGAGCTGACGTACCTGTGCGTGAACCAGTACGCGTCGTTCAATTCGCCGGTGTGGTTCAACGTCGGGCTGTACCACGTCAACGGCGTGCCGGGCTCGGAGGGCAACTTCCACTGGGACGCCAAGCAGAACCAGGCCGTCCGCACGCTCCGCAACTATGAGTACCCGCAGGCGTCGGCGTGCTTCATCCAGTCGGTCGAGGACAGCATGGAGGACATCATGCGCCTCGCGACGGCCGAGGCCATGCTGTTCAAGTACGGCAGCGGAACAGGCACCGACCTGTCGACGCTCCGGTCCAGCCGGGAGAAGCTGGCCGGCGGCGGCACGCCGTCGGGCCCGCTGAGCTTCATGCGGGTGTACGACCAGATCGCCGGGGTGATCAAGTCGGGCGGAAAGACGCGCCGCGCCGCCAAGATGCAGTCGCTGCGGTGCGACCACCCGGACATCCGCGAGTTCATCACCGCCAAGATGGACGAGGAGAAGAAGGCCTGGGCGCTGATCGACGCGGGCTACGACGGTTCGTTCGGCGGCGAGGCGTACAGTTCGGTGATGTTCCAGAACGCCAACCTGTCGATCCGCGTGACCGACGAGTTCATGCAGGCGGCGCAGGACGACGCGGACTGGCAGACCTACGCGGTGACGAGCGGCCAGCCGATGGGCAAGCACAAGGCCCGGGAACTGCTGGACCTGATCGCCCAGGGCACGCACATCTGCGGCGATCCGGGCGTGCAGTACCACACGACGGTCAACCGCTGGAACACCTGCCCGGAGAGCGGCGAGATCTGCGCGTCCAACCCGTGCAGCGAATACATGTTCCTGAACGACTCGGCCTGCAACCTGGCGAGCCTGAACCTGATGAAGTTCCGCCTGCCCGACGGGTCGTTCGACGTGGCGCGGTTCCGCGCCGCAGTGCGAGTGCTGGTGATCGCCCAGGAGACGCTGGTGGACCACGCCAGCTACCCGAGCGAGCGAATCTGCCGCAACAGCCACGAGTTCCGCCCCCTGGGCCTGGGCTACGCGAACCTCGGCGCGATGATCATGTCGCTGGGCCTGCCGTACGACGGCGACGCGGGTCGCGCGGTCGCCGGCGCGGTGACGGCCGTCATGACCGGCGCCGCCTACGCCACCAGCGCCGAGCTCGCCAGCCGGATGGGAACCTTCCCCCAGTACTACCGCAACCGCCAGTCCATGCTGCGGGTCATCGGGATGCACCGCCAGGCCGTCGACCACATCGACCGGGCGCACTGCTCCTGCGAACTGCTGGAGGCGGCCGCAGCCGCCTGGGACGAGGCCCTCGAAGCCGGAGAGCAGTTCGGATACCGCAACGCCCAGGTGAGCGTCCTGGCGCCGACCGGGACCATCGGTTTCATGATGGACTGCGACACGACGGGCATCGAACCGGACATCGCGCTGGTCAAGTACAAGCTGCTGGCCGGCGGCGGAATGTTCAAGATCGTCAATCGCACCGTCCCGCTGGCGCTGGAACGCCTCGGATACACCGCCCAGCAGGTCTCGGAGATCATCGAGTTCATCGACGAGCACGACACCATCGAGAGCGCCCCGCACGTGTCCGAGGAGCACCTGCCCGTCTTCGACTGCGCGTTCAAGCCCGCCAACGGGCAGCGCAGCATCCACTACATGGGGCACATCCGCATGATGTCGGCGGTCCAGCCGTTCCTGTCCGGCGCGATCTCCAAGACGGTCAACATGCCCAAGGAGGCCACCCCCGAGGACATCCGCCAGGTCTACGTGGACGGCTGGAAACTCGGCCTGAAGGCGGTGGCGATCTACCGCGACGGGTCGAAGCGCACCCAGCCGCTGAACGTGGACAAGAACGCCGACAAGAAGCCCGTCGTCAAGGAAGTCGAAGCGATCAGCGCCGAGCAGCTCGAACTGGCCAAGAATGCGCCGCACCGCCATCGCCTGCCGGCGACGCGCCCCTCGATCACCCACAAGTTCGACGTCGCCGGGCACGAGGGATACCTCAACGTCGGGCTCTACGAGGACGGCACCCCCGGCGAGCTGTTCATCACCATGGCCAAGGAAGGCTCCACCGTCGGAGGCATGATGGACGCCTTCGCGACGGCGATCAGTCTCTGTCTCCAGTACGGCGTGCCCCTGGAAGCGCTGGTCAAGAAGTTCTCGCACCAGCGGTTCGAGCCCGCGGGCATGACCAAGAACCGCGACATCCCCTTCGCCAAGAGCATCGTGGATTATGTCTTCCGCTGGTTGGGGCTCACGTTCCTGGAGGAGTATCGCACGCAGAACCTGCCCAGCCGTTCCGAGAGCGGCGGGGCGGGTCTGCCGGGAATTCCCGGCAGCAAGCCGGCAACGAAAGCAGCGCCCGAGGCAGTCAAGGATGACGAAGCATCCTCGGAACCTGGCCGCGCCACACAGGCCTCTGACAAGGATGTCCGGAGGCCTGTGGGCGCCTCTTCGTCCGGCAGCTACGTCTCCGACCGCCCCGGCGGCGGAAACGGGGACACCAAGGGCGCTGTGCGGGCCCAGGCGCAGGCCGCCACCGAGACGCTCTCGCCGCGCCTGGCAAGGATCGAGCGCATCGACCAGCAGTTCTCCCACTACCAGGAAGACGCGCCCGCCTGCGACGTCTGCGGGTCGATCACCGTGCGGAACGGGAACTGCTACAAGTGCTACAACTGCGGCTCGTCGCTGGGGTGCAGTTGAACGAATCGGGAGAGAGAGCCGGGCGCCGGGATTGCCTGCCACGGCTGGATTGACGCACGGCGTCCGAGGAGCAGATCGGCCACGGAAGGCCGAGAGTCGAAGCAGCGGGATGTACGGAGTGCGGGCGTCGCGGCGACGGAGTGCCGGGCGTCCGGATGGGCGACGGGGTGTTGGCGTCGTCACGGCGGAGTGCCCCAAGCCGGGAGAACGCCTCGCCGTCCGGGGTCGCAAACGGTCCATTCCGGGGATGCGTCCGCGACGCCGCGCTTCCCCGGGAGGCTGGTTGCGGAAGTCAGACAACGTTTCGTCGCGATACACGCCGTTGATGTGGGATGTTCGAACGCACCCTGTGAGTTCCGTGGCGGTTGCCACGCCGCGATTTTTCGGAAGCCCGGGCACGCGAAAGTGCAGAAAATCCGTTCGAGAAATGGGTTAAAGATTGCGAGCGGGCGCTTCCGAAATATAATTACGGCTGTGACAGACGGTTGTCCGCTGCAACCCAAGCGATGTAGGTCTCCCTCCGCCTACATCTGGGATGCGGCTACTTGGGGCGATGCCAAGGTCTCCCTCCACCTTGTGCGTCGCCCTTTTTTCGCGCTGTTTTGTACGACAGGCGTCTCGCCTGTCGTCCCAACGGTACAACACTCGTCCTCAGGATTACGTTCTCTCTATCGCAGTCTGCTATTGAGGCCCGATCTACCGATTTCGGTTCATTGAAATCCTTGGTGCCGGCCGATAGGAATCCTGTCTCGGCCAGCGGGGCCGTAACTCCACGAGCTTGAAAACCGATCACGATAATTTGTCATCATGGCAAAAATTCATCCCAATATCCGTGCACAGATCAAAAAGGTAACCGGCAAACGTCCTCTGGCTGTGATCAATCACATTCTTAAGCATGGACAGGTGACGACCGAGGAGCTGAAAAATCTCTACGGTTACAATCATCCCCCTCGTGCCGCCCGGGACGTTCGCGAACAGGGGATCCCCTTGGATACCATTCAGGTTCGCGGATCTGATGGGCGAATAATTGCCGCCTATGTCTTCGGGGATCCGTCGAAAATCGAACATCACAAACTTGGCGGCAGGAAGGTTTTTTCAAAGGCGTTCAAAGCTCTTTTGTTGAAACACCAGGGCGCGATTTGTGCTGTTACTGGCGAGCGGCTGCATCCGCGATACTTATCCATCGATCATCGTATACCTTACGAAGTGGCAGGCGAGCGGGTTTCGGGTGAGGACAATCCTGCGGCGTTTATGTTGATATCAGCCGCCGTTCAGCGGCAAAAAAGTTGGTCATGCGAGCATTGCAAAAATTGGAAAGAAATCAAGGATCGGGCAATCTGCGAAAGGTGCTATTGGGCGTCACCTGAAAAATACGATCACATCGCAATGGAAGACAGGCGGCGCGTCGAAGTTGTTTGGATTGGCCAAGAAGTTCTCGAATACGACCGGCTCTTGGAAAAATGCAACCAAACAAAAACGTTGCCAGGCGAGTTCATCAAGGTCGCACTGAAACGAATTCTCTAGAATAACGTCGGAACAACGCAAGCGTCTTCCCGTAGGACAGGGGGCAGGTTTCCGAGTTTCTTCATAGTGGCGGGCGATAAGTAGAGCGATTCATAGGTGTCGTGGCTTCGTCCGAGCAGTGTGGCTTGGGTGGACCTCCCCACAAGAATTTCGGTATGAACGAGATCAAGGGATTTGGGCAGCTTTTCACCGTAAGTCGTATCCCCTGTGCGTCCGTCATAACTAACGATGTAGGGGACGTGGTGACGATTCAATCTCTCTAGCTCTTCCACAAAGTCCGCGAAGATGACACTTTGAACATACCTATTGTCGCGGTTCTTGCAGACTCCTTGGTAAGGGGGGTCTAGGTAGACGAGGTCATTTGTTTTCGTCTTGCTAAGGACGTTCCGATAATTGCCGGTTGTCAGCGTTGTGCGGCCACCCAAAGCTTGCTGGACTAGTAAAATATTCTTTCGCATCGTAGCCGGTCTCATACCCAACCGGCGATGATCCGGGCTGTTGTTGAATTCTCCGTTCCGGTTATAGCGAATTGCCGCCTTTACGCACCTTGCCAGCAAGAACAGGAAGTCTGCGGGACGATGCTCTCGGTTGAATCGCTCTCTGACCTCGTTGTAATGGTCTCGCTCTCTTCCCTGCTGGGCCGACCAGATGCGCTCGTAGTGATCCGCAAGCGCGTGTGGAGCGTTAAGCATTTGTGTCCAAAGCGACATTAGAGCCGAGTGGGCATCGTTCAGCCAGAACGCTTCGACTCGCCCCGTCCAGGCAGCCGCAACGGACACTGCCGCCGAGCCCGCAAATGGTTCCACCAGCCGTTTGGTGCTTTTGGGGATGCAATCAAGGATTACCGCCGCCAGCTTCCGTTTGCTTCCCTGGTAAGGAAACGGTTGTGGAACGTTGCCTAATCGCATGGTGCTCGGTCTCTGTCGTTGGTACATGATGAGCCGATATTTCTCATGCCGATTCCACGCTAACCGAAAAACATTTTCTGTTCAAGCCTCACAACCTAACGCCGCCATTTGGAAGATCGAACTTCACCGTGCCATCGTCTGCCCTCGCCGCGTAAAAAGCGGCCTGCACGACAGATTCTCAATGGCCGCTCAATCACGCTCGCGGTTTTGTTTCTCTCCCCGCGCCAATTGTCAATTGGCAATGGGCGATTGGCAATGGCCGGGCTCAGACGTCGAGGTTCTTGACCTCGAGGGCGTGTTCCTCGATGAAGTTCCGGCGGCGTTCCACGTCGTCGCCCATGAGCAGGCTGAACATGCGTTCGGCCTCCTCGGCCTCCTCGGCGCGGACGCGCAGCAGCACGCGGCGCTCCGGGTCCATCGTGGTTTCCCAGAGTTCCTCGGCGTTCATCTCGCCCAGGCCCTTGAACCGCTTGATCTCCATGCCCTTCGAGCCGATTCGCCGCACGCCCGGCGCGATGTCGGCCACGTTGTCCAACTCCGCCTCGCCGTCCTCGTTGACCAGGACGTAGCGGGCGGGGGCCTTCTCTCCGGTGACGAATTCCTCGCGCCGCGCGAGGTAGTCGTCCACCGTCATGTCGTCGCCGAGCTTCCGGAAAATCTGCTCGATGTCGCGGACCTCGTGCAGTTCGGCCCGTTTCTGGAACCGCTGAACGGCGGCGCTCTCGCCGTTTCCGTTGCCGTTGCCGTTGAGCTCGTCGTCCTCGACGACGGTGTCGTCCTGCTCCGTCAGCACCTTCTCATACTCAGCCGCCGAGTAGCAGAAGACGTTCTGCGAGTTGACGACCAGCCAGTGGGTGGGGAATTTCCCTTCGCGGCGGTTGGCGGCCACCTCGTCGAACGGCAGCCCGCGGCGCTCGAGGATGTGGATTTTCTCGGCGAGCGTCTCGAGCGTCTCGATGAGCTTGCGCAGGTCCGCGCCGGTGAGTTCGCGGGCGACCTTGGGGCCTTTCTTCCCGCCGGGGGAGCGGACCTGGAGCGTCGTGCCGTCGAGCCCCAGGTCGATGAGCGTCTTGCGCATCTCGCGCTCGTCGAGGACGTACTTCTTCTGCTTCTTGCGGGCCACCAGGTACAGCGGCGGCTGGGCGATGAACACGTGCCCCTGCTCGATCAGCGGCTTCATGTGCCGGTAGAAGAAGGTCAGCAGCAGCGTGCGGATGTGGCTGCCGTCCACGTCGGCGTCGGTCATGATGATGACCTTACCGTAGCGGAGCTTGGTCAGGTTGAACTCGTCGTTTCCGATCCCGCAGCCCAGCGCGGAGATGATGGTCTGGATCTCGTTGAAGTTGAGGATCTTGTCGAGGCGCGCCTTCTCAACGTTGAGGATTTTTCCCCGCAGGGGGAGGATGGCCTGGGTGAAGCTGTTGCGTCCCTGCTTGGCGGGCCCGCCGGCGGAATCGCCCTCGACGAGGAACAGCTCGGTGCTCTCGACGTCCTTGCTGCGGCAGTCGGCGAGCTTGCCCGGCAGCGAACCGCTGGACAGCGCGCCCTTGCGCCGCGTCAGGTCGCGCGCCTTGCGGGCGGCCTCGCGCGCCTGCATCGCCTGCACGCCCTTGTTGACGATCCGCTTGGCGTCGGCGGGGTGCTCCTCCATCCAGGCGCCGAGCTGCTCGTTGACGGCGGTGGTCACAAAGCTCTCGACCTCGCTGTTGCCCAGCTTGGTCTTGGTCTGCCCCTCGAACTGCGGGTCGGGCACCTTGACCGACACGACGGCCGTCAGGCCCTCACGCAGATCGTCGCCGCTGGGCAGCCCGCCGTTCTTTCCGTCCTTGACCACGTTGGCGTTGCGGGCGTAGGCGTTGATCGACCGCGTCAGGGCGCTCTTGAAACCCGACAGGTGCGTGCCGCCCTCCAGCGTGTTGATGTTGTTGGCGAACGAGAAGATCGTCTCCGAGTACCCGTCATTGTATTGCAGGACGATGTCCACCACCAACCGCGTGGCCTCGTCCTCCTTCGACAGCAGCATCGGCTTGTGCAGCGCGTTCTTGCCCTCGTTGAGGTGCTGCACGAAGGCGACCAGGCCCTTGTTGTACTGGAAGGTGTCTTCCTTGTCCGTGCGCTCGTCCTTGAGCTTGAAGCAGACGCCCTCGTTGAGGTAGGCCAACTCGCGGAGGCGGGTGGCCATCGCCTCGTACTTGAAGTTGGTGTCGGGGAAAATCTCCCCGTCGGCCTTGAAGGTGACTTTCGTGCCGGTGCGCTTGCGCTGCCCGATCTTCTTGAGGTCGCTGGTCTTCTTTCCCCGCGAGAATTCCATCTGGTAGACCGTGCCGTCGCGGCAGACCTCGACCTCCATCCACTCGCTCAGCGCGTTGACCACCGATGCGCCCACGCCGTGCAGCCCGCCCGAAACCTTGTACACGCCGTGGTCGAACTTCCCGCCCGCGTGCAGGTGGCAGAACACTACCTCCAGGGTGCTGACCTTCTCGGTCGGATGCACGCCCACGGGAATGCCCACGCCGTCGTCGGTCACGCTCGCCGAACCGTCCGGATGCACCGTCACGGAGATGTTCTTGCAGCGTCCGGCCATCGCCTCGTCGACCGCGTTGTCCACGATCTCCCACACCAGGTGGTGCAGGCCTCGCGTCGTCGTGTCGCCGATATACATGCCCGGGCGCTTCCGGACGGCCTCCAAGCCGCGGAGCACCTTGATCTGACTCTCGTCGTAAACGCCTTCCACAGGCGACTTCTTTACAGGGGCCTCATCCTTGGCCACTCGCAACTCTCCTTCCGCCGGAAAACCACCCCGAAACAGGGCAAAACGACCCGGGAAACCCACTTGGTTCCCGAAACAATCATTATCGCCAAACGCCCGGCGCATTGCCAACAAAAAGCCCACGCCGAGGCGGGTTTTTGTAGCGCATAAACTATTGTGGAACAAGGAATAACAACTTACTCTCTGTGTCTTGCGCCCGTCTGCGCCGCCGCTGTCTTTTCCCCACGCCGACGGGGCGGAAATCCCGCCGTTTTCCCTCCCGCGGCGCGGCGTTTTCGCCGCCCGATCAGGTGCCGCCGCCGCCGTCACCGAACCGCGATGGTTGCATTCTTTCCCGCGGCGCTGTATGCAAAAGGGTTTGACCGAGCGCCTTCGGGCGACAAGGAGCAGCCATGACCATCTACACCAGCGGCGGCGACGAGGGGTTCACCACCCGCCCCGGCGGACGACGCGTGCCCAAAAGCGACGCGATGCTGGAGGCCGTCGGCTCGGTGGACGAACTGAGCTCGCACCTGGGCCTGTGCCTGTCCGCCTGCGACGACGCCTGCGCCGAGATCCGCGACGTGCTCGCCCAGACCCAGCAGGAGCTGATGGTGGTGGGGGCGCTGCTGGCCGCCGCCGGCACCGGTGCCGCGCCGAAAGTCACACTCGACGAAACGTCCGTCCGCCGCATGGAGCAGCAGATGGACCGCGCCGTCAAGCAGTGGGGCGACCTGGCGCACTTCATCCTGCCGCGCGGCTGCGAGCTGGCCGCCCGGCTCCACGTGGCGCGGACCGTCTGCCGACGCGCGGAGCGCGCCGCGGTCAAGGCTGTGGACAGCGAAAGCCGAATCCCGCGCATCGTCCTGCACTACCTCAACCGCCTGAGCGACCTGCTGTTCACGCTGGCGCGCCAGGCGAACCGCGCCAACGGCTGCGATGAGGCCCCCTGGCACGGCGCCCCCTAAGGATCGCCATGGACCTTCCGTACCTGACAAACCACCTGCCGGGCATCGGCGGGCGGATCAAGGAGAACGTGGAGGACTTCCGCGTGGACGAGGCGGCGCTCTACGCCCCCTGCGGGCGCGGTACGCACGCCTACTTCCGCGTGACGAAGATGGGCGTCCCGACGCCGGTGGCGGTCAACCGCATCGCCCGGCACATGGGCGTGCGTCCAACGGACATCGGCGTGGCCGGGCTGAAGGACGCCCAGGCCGTCACCACCCAGTGGATGAGCCTGGAGCACGCCAACGTCGACCGACTCCGCCGCTTCCGCGACAGCCAGGTGCAGGTCTCCGACATCACCTTCCACGGAAACAAGTTGCGGATCGGCCACTTGGCGGGCAACCGCTTCGCCATCCGCATCCGCGGCGTGGGCGAGGGCAAGCTGCCCGCCGCCCGGCGCGTCCTGGAGGCGCTCGAGCGGCGCGGCGTGCCGAACTTTTTCGGCGAGCAGCGGTTCGGCGCCCGGGGCGACACGGCCGCACTCGGCGCCGCCATGGTCCGCAACGATCTCGACGAGTTCGTCCGCATCTTCCTGGGCCGCTCGATCCCCGACGACCCGCCCGACTGCAAGGCCGCACGAGACGCCTTCGACGCCGGATACCTCGACCGCGCCCTGCAACGCTGGCCCAGGCACTACGTGGACCCGCGCAAGGCGCTGATCGCCTACAAGCGCCGCCGCAGCCCGGTGGCGGCGCTGGCCGCCATCGACAAGCGGATGAAGCGCCTCTACGTCTCGGCCTTCCAGAGCGAGATCTTCAACGACGTGCTCACCGCCCGCCTCGACGGGCTCGATGCCGTCCTGCCCGGCGACCTGGCGGAAAAGACCGACTCCGGCGGGGTGTTCCCTGTCGAGGACGCCGCCCGCGAGCAGCCGCGGGCGAGCGCCTTCGAGATCAGCGCCACCGGGCCCATCGTCGGCTACCGCTGCAACCTCGCCGAGGGCGAGCCCGGACGCATCGAGCGGGAAATCCTGGCGAAGTACCGCGTCACGCAGGAGGATTTCACCCGCGTGGACCACCTGCGCGCCAAGGGCACGCGGCGGGCGCTGCGGTTCCGCCTGGGCGAGCCGAACCTCGCCGCCTGGCGCGACGCGCGCGGCGAGTTCATCGAGGTCACGTTCACCGCGCCGTCCGGCTGCTACGCCACCGTCGCCCTCCGCGAGATCATGAAGAACGACCTGCCGTGACAAATCCGAAACAAAACGGGTGCCACCCTCAAGCGTTGTTTGCTTGAGGGTGTTTTTTACAAGCCCCCGCGGTCACGCGGGGGTTCTTGCGGTTTTTCGTTACGCTGTTTTCGTCCTTTTTTGGCCGCGAATACCGCGAACACGGCAGGAAAACAAACGAACCGTTTTTCACCCGCCGGCATTTCAAATCCGAAATTCGAAGCACGAAATCCGAAACAAATCCCAATACAGCAAGCACCCAACCTCGCGAAGCCCCAAGGCGGGTTCCTGTCATTCCGGCCAGAGGCAGGCCACTGGCGTTTTGTGCTTCGGATTTCGAATTTGTTTCGGATTTCGGATTTCGTGCTTTGCCACACGGTTCATTCACAATCTCTTCGAGCCGGCGCACTCCCGTCCAAGCCGTCGTCGGTGCGAAACCGAACCTGTGATGATAGGGTTTTTACCGGGGATTGCAAGCGGAACCGGGGACGCTCATCCCTTGATGACTCCCAGGGGGCGGAGGCGGGCGACCTTGCGGCACAGCCCAGCCGAGACCACGCACTCGACGACGGCGTCGATGTCCTTGTAGGCGGCGGGCTGTTCCTCGGCAAGCCCCTCGCGGCTGCGGGCCCGCGCGACGATGCCCTGGGCGGCCAGTTCCTTCTCGATGCTCCGTCCCCGCGCCGCCTGGATGGCCGCGTGGCGGCTGAGCACGCGCCCCGCCCCGTGGCAGGTGCTCCCGAAGGTCTCCCGCATGGCGCGGTCGGCGGCGGCGAGGACATAGCTGGCCGAGCCCATGTCGCCGGGAATGAGCACGGGCTGCCCGACGGCGCAGCAGGCGGCGGGCAGTTCCGCGTGTCCGGGCGGGAAGGCCCGCGTGGCGCCCTTGCGGTGGACGCAGAGGCGGCGCGCCCGCCCGGCGACCTCGTGCGTCTCGATCTTGGCGATGTTGTGCGCCACGTCGTAGACCTGGCGGATGCCCAGCGCGTCGCCGTCGCCCGCGAAGAACCGCGCGAGCGTGCGGCGGATCTGCGTCGCCAGGAGCTGGCGGTTGGCCCAGGCGTAGTTGGCGGCCGCCCGCATCGCGCCAAGGTACTGCCGGCCCTGCGGGCTCTCGACCGGCGCGCAGACGAGCTGGGCGTCCGGCAGCTCGATGCCGTACTGCGCCACCGCGCCGCGGAGCATGCGGATGGCGTCCTCGCAGACCTGGTGCCCCAGGCCGCGCGAGCCGGTGTGGATCATCACGGCCAGCTTGCCCGCTTCCAGTCCCATGGCGGCGGCAGCGGAGGCGTCGTAAATCTCCTCCACCTCCTGCGCCTCGACGAAGTGGTTTCCCGAACCGAGCGTTCCGCACTGGTCGGCGCCGCGCCGCAGGGCGGTCTCGGAGACCGCGTCGGGGTCGGCGCCGTCCAGTCGCCCGCCGGACTCGGTGGCCGCCAGGTCGTCTTCCGTGGCGAGGCCCTCGTCCAGCAGGAACCGCGCGCCGTCGGCCAGCAGGCGGCGCATGCGGTCGCCGTCGAAGACGAACGACCCGCCCACGCCGACGCCCACCGGCACGTCGCGGAACAACTGGTTGACCAGGTCGCGCAGGCGGCGGCGCGCGTCGGACGCGGGGATGTCCGTCCGCAGCAGGCGCACGCCGCAGTTGATGTCGTAGCCCACGCCGCCCGGTGAAACGACGCCCTCGGCCATGTCGAAGGCCGCCACCCCGCCGATCGGGAAGCCGTACCCCCAGTGGATGTCGGGCATGGCCAGCGACGCGCCCACGATGCCCGGAAGCGTCGCCACGTTCGCCACCTGCGCCACCGCCCCGCCGGAAAGCACCTCGGCGATCAGCGGCTCGCTGGCGTAGATGACGCCGTCGACGCGCATGCCCGGCACGCTGCCGGCGGGAATCCGCCAGCGGTTGGCGTCCATCTGCTCCAACTTGCCCTGGAATTCCTTGCCCATCGCACTCTTCCTACACGTCGAAAGCCATGTTCGGGTGCCACGGCCAAGGCCGATGCCGTCTATCGGGCTTGACCGTGCGGAAGAC
>DNAS01000142.1:17024-19017 GCA_003485185.1 Phycisphaerales bacterium
ACGGCTTGCTTGTCAAGCCGTGTCGCCGCATGAACACTGCTTGCCAGCAAGCAGTGCCACCCTTTCTACACGTCGAGGATCACGCGGGCGCGCCAGGCGTCGCCGTCGCGCCGCGCCTCCAGTAAATGATAGGTCACGGCCTTGATCTCCGTCCGCAGTTCATGGCGGGCCGGGTCGAGCGGTTCGCCGCAAAGCTCGCCGACGGCTGCGGTTTCCGACGCCTCCGTCACGCGGACCGACGCCACCGCGAACCGGTCGGCCTGGATCGCGCGCATCACCTCGGCGAGGAAGTCCACCACCAGCCAGTCGAGTCGTTCCGCCGTCGCGCGGACCCGGCGCGTTTCGCGCGGCGCGACGGTCCGGCGGTCGAGGACGACGTCGGCCAGCGCCTCGCCCAGCGCCTCCAGCAGTTCGCCGAGGGTGTCGGCGCGGGCCTCGAGCCCGACGTCGGCCGTGTGATCGAAAATTTCGACGTGCCTGCCCACCTCTTTACTGTACCCCAACGGCGCGGGATTTCTCCACGGATTCCGCGGTCGGGAGCTAGACGCCGGAAATTCTCGCGGGCGTTTGCTTGTCAATTCCGCCCGGCCGGCAGTATGCTTCCGCGGGCACATCGACCTGAACGAAAGGAATCTGCCGTGGACGCAACATACGACATCGCGGTGATCGGGGGCGGCGCGGCGGGCCTTTGCGCCGCGGTGCAGGCGGCGCGGGCGGGCTGCCGCACGCTATTGGTCGAGAAGACCGCCCTGCTGGGCGGAACCATCACGTCCGGGGGCGTGAATGCCCCCGCCAGCTTCCACGCCTGGGGGCGGCTGAAAATCGCCGGCATCGGCTGGGAGCTGGTCCGCCGGACGCTCCGCGAAATGGGCCACGGCCTGCCGGACGTGGGCGACAAATTGCCCGTTCACATCGGGGTGGACGCGGTGCTCTTCGCCGCGCTGGCCGACGAGATGGTTTTGGAAAGCGGCGCCGAACTGCTGCTGCACACGATGGTGCAGCGCGCGGCCTTCGCCGACGGGCTGTGGCGCATCGAGCTGTGCACCAAGACCGGCCCGCGCCCGGTCGCCGCGCGGGCGGTCATCGACTGCACGGGCGACGCCAACTTCGTGACGCTGGCGGGCCTGCCCGTCGAGCGGAGCGACGTCCTCCAGCCGGGAACGCCCGTCGTGAGGGTCGGCGGATACGACAGGGACGGACTCGATTACGACGCGTTGCAGGCGGACTTCGAGCGGGCGGTGGCGGCCGGCGAGATGCGCCCCAGCGACCCCGGCTGGGACCACGGAAAAATCCGCTTCTTCCTGCACTCGTACGGCGGGAACCGAATCCACCTGCCCGGCATCGGCGGTGACACCAGCGCCGGGCGCACCGCCGCCGAACTCGAGGCGCGGCGGGCGATGCTGCGCCTCTACCGCTGGTGCCGCCGCCAGAAGGGGCTGGAAAATTTCCGCTTCGAGTGGGCGGCCCCCGAATGCGGAATCCGCGAGACGGTCACCATCGTCGCCCGGAAGAAAATCACCCTCGCCGATTTCGAAAGCGGGCGCGTCTGGGACGACTCGGTCTGCTACAGCCTCTATAACATCGACATCCACTGCGAGCAGAGCGTCGACTATCGCCGCCTGGCGCACGGCGTCTTCCCGACGATCCCGCTGGGCGCGATGATCCCGAAGGACGGGCGGCGGTTGCTGGCCGCGGGACGCTGCATCTCCGGCGACCGGGAATCGCTCTCGGCGTACCGGGTGGAGGCGTCGTGCATGGCCATGGGACAGGCGGCGGCTGCCGCGGCGGTGCTGGCGGTCCGCGCGGACGTCGAGCCCGACGAGGTTCCGATGCCCGAGCTGCGCGCCCTGCTGGAGGCCCACGGCGCGATCGTTCCCCCGTCCGAAGGTCTCGCCCCCGACGCCTGAAATCCTGGAACAACGGAAAGAAGGAACCGCGGAGATCGCAGAGGACGCGGAGAAGGAATTCGTTTTAGAGCATTTCACGCTTGAAT
>DNAS01000031.1:0-321 GCA_003485185.1 Phycisphaerales bacterium
TGTCGCACTGCGCGTTCAACGAGAGCGGCGACCCGAACAGCACGTTCACGAAGATCGTCGAGGTGGGCGTGGACAGCGGCGACAACGAGATCGACCACTGCTATTTCGCCAGGAGCCTGTCGATGAGCGTCGGCGTGCGCGGCGGAGCGCTGCGGCCGAACATCCATCACAACTGGTTCCGGGACATCGTCGCCCGCTCCAGCAACGGGCAGGAGGCGGTGCAACTGGGCGGCCCGCCCAACCTTGGGGACAGGCCGCTGAAGCCGGAGGACTGGAACCTCCGCTCGACGGTGGAGCACAACCTCTTCGACGGCGCCTGCG
>DNAS01000031.1:473-8808 GCA_003485185.1 Phycisphaerales bacterium
AGGAGATCATCTCCGTCAAGAGCAGCGACAACGTGATCCGCTTCAACACGTTCCTGGGCCATCCCACGGCCAACAAGGGCGGACTTTGCATCCGCCACGGGCATCGCAACGTCGTCGAGTCCAACACGTTCCTGGGTACGGCCTACGGCGTGCGCGTCAGCGGCGACGAGAACATGGTGATCAACAATTACCTCGAGAACGTCGGCAGCGGGTTCGTCCTGACGGCCGGCGGAACCAAGAACAAACCTTACATTCCCTGCCGCAACGGACTGTTCGCCAACAACACCGTGGTCGACGCCGCCGGCTCGCCGTTCATGGTCGGAGCGTTCTACAACATGCCGGACGCCCGCGACCCGGAGAACTCGATCACCGTCTATCCGAGCGGGAACAAGGTCTGCAACAACATCCTGACCGGGAAAAAAGACTACACGATCGTCTGGGACCGGGGCGACCCGAAGAAGAACGAACTGGTCTCCAACGAATTCAAGAACAACCTGGGCTTCTGCGCCCGGGCGAAGAAGGTCGAGGACATGAAGCTTCCCGCCGGCGTGACGGGGGAGGATCCGAAGCTGACGACGGGCGGCGAGCGCGCCCGGCCGGGGCAGGGCAGCCCGGCCATCGGAAAGGGGATGGTCCTGGAGCGGGTGAAAGACGACATCGCCGGCCGCCCGCGCGACGGGAAGCCCGACATCGGCTGCGAGGAGGTTTCCTCCGGCGCGTCGGCCAGGCGCCGGCCTTTGACGGCCAAGGACGTCGGCCCGGACTGGATGAAGGGCGATTTCGTCGCCCTGGAGAAAGAGGGCATCGTCCTGGAAGTGCAGGCGCTGATCCAGAAGTACCCCGAGGCGGAATTCCGCGCGCGGATGCACGAGATGATCGACTCCGCCGGCGCCGCGCCGAAGCCGGACCGTTGAGGCCGCGACGGAAGCGGCCGGGCACGCCTCACCGCCGCGCGGCGCGGAGCGCCCCGGGCGGCCGGCCCGTCAGGCGGCGGACCGTCTTGGATAGCTGGAACTGGTCGTTCAGGCCCACCATCTCCGCGATGACCTTCAGGGGCAGGTGCGAATTAACCAGCAGTTGCACCGCCGTCTCCACGCGCATCCGCCGCACGAACGTCATCGGCGGAACGCCCGTCGCCGCGCGGAACCGCCGCGCGAAGTGGAACCGGCTCAGGTGCGTGGCGGCTGCGAGGTCGTCCAGGCGGATCGGCTCGGAAATGCGGTTGGACACGTACCGGCGGACCTGGGGGACCAGGCCGTATTCGTCCGCCTGCGAAGGCGTGCCGTGCTCGTGGAGGGCGGCCTGGAGCAGCGCGTCGAGCGTGGCCTGCTCGCGGGCGCTGTGGACGGGCAGCAGTTCCAGCATCCACTGGACCAGAAGTTTCACGCGTCCGCGGCTGTCGGGGCGGTGGACCGGCAGGTCGGCCCAGCGCGCCGGGTCGGCGCGGAAGGTTACGAAGAGCATCCCCAGCGACTCGCCGGCGCTGCTCTCGGCATGCGCGACGCCGGGGGGATACACCAGCACGTCGCCGACCCGCGCGACGAGGCACTGTCCGCGGATCTGCACCTCGTTCTGACCCGAAAGGATCACCAGCAGCTCGTAATGGTCGTCGTGGGCGTGCGGGGGCATGTGCCATTCAGGCGGGAGGCTCATCCGCGACGCGCTTCGCAGCGCGGGCTTCGCGACCGGGCGGGAAACAAGTTTTGACATTTCCGGAAACCTCCCAATGCGCGTGTCAACCTTGCTTAAAAGCATGATATGCCGTCTCGCGGAGAATGCAAAGAGCAAGAAAAGACAATCAATCGGCAATCGCGGCCATGGAGGCCCCGCCGACGGGCCGGTAGGATGCTTTCCGTCAACCTGCGGACGCGGGTTCGAAAGGAATGGACCATGAGCAAGGTGCGCATCGGTTTCGTGGGCGTCGGAAGCATGGGCCAGATGGCCCACCTGAAAAACTACGTGACGCTGGACGACTGCGAGGTGGTCGCCCTCGCCGAGGTCCGACTCCAGACCGGAAAGCTGGTCGCGGAGCGCTACGGCGTGCCGAAGGTATATCCGGACCACCGCGCGATGCTGGCGAGCGAAACACTCGACGCGGTGGTCGCCAGCCAGCCCTTCGATCGCCACGCCGTCCTGCTGCCGGAAATCTACCCGCACGTCAAATACGTGCTGACGGAAAAGCCGCTGGCGGTGGCGCCCGAGGCGGGGCGCAAGCTCGCGGCCGCCGCCGCCCGCGCCGGCTGCACCCACATGGTCGCCTACCACAAGCGGTCTGACCCGGCCACCGAGTACGCGCGCGGGCTGATCGACCAGTGGAAGGCCGACGGACGCCTCGGCCGGCTGAAGTACGTGCGCATCCTCATGCCCGCGGGCGACTGGATCAACAACGGATTCCTCGGGCGGTTGGACGCCGGCGACAAGCCCCCGGCCCTCGACCGCGAGCCGCCCATGACCGACCTCGACGAGCCCGCCCGCAAGGCGTACGTCTCGTTCGTCAACTACTACATCCACCAGCTGAACCTCATGCGCCACCTGCTGGGCGAGCCGTACCGCGTTGCCTACGCGGACCAGACGGGCGTGCTGCTGGCCGTCCGGTCCGAATCGGGCGTCCCCGGCGTGCTGGAGATGACGCCGTACCGCACGACGGTGGAGTGGGAGGAGTCGGCGCTGGTGGCCTTCGAGAAGGGCTACCTCGTGCTGCGCCTGCCCGCGCCGATGGTCTGCAACCGCGCCGGCACGGTGGAAGTCTACGAGGACCCGGGCGGAAAGACGCCCGTGCGGAGCTTCCCGTCGCTGCCGTGGGTCCACGCGATGCGCAACCAGGCGATGAACTTCGTGAAGGTCTGCCGCGGCGAGCGCAAACCCCCGTGCGACGCGGGCGAGGCCGTCCTCGACCTCGACGTCGCGCGCGAATACATCCGCCAGCGTTTCGGACAATAGTCGCGCCGGCGCGACAAAAAGGAACCGCCATGCCCCCGCTGAGATTCCAGAAGACCTTCATCTCCGACGAGCGCTACGAGTCCGCGGCCGTCTTCGACGTCGACAACGACGGCGTGCCCGACATCGTCTCCGGCGCGTACTGGTACCCCGGTCCGCGCTTCGACCGCAAGTGCAAGATCGGCGACGTGCAGGCCGTCGGCGAATATTACGACGACTTCTCGACCGTCCCCCTCGACGTCAACGGCGACGGATACCTGGACTTCATCACCGGCGGCTGGTGGGGCAAGACGCTCTACTGGCGCGAGAATCCGCGGGGCGACCCGTCCAAGCCCTGGCCGATGCACAAGATCGCCGAGTTCGGGAACATCGAGACGACGCGCGGGTGGGACGTCGACGGCGACGGGCGGGTGGAGATCGTCCCCAACACGCCGGGCGGCCCGCAGCGGTTCTACAAGCTCCGGACCGATTCCGACGGGCGCGGCACGGGCGAGTTCAGCGAGCACGTGATTTCCGAGGGCGCCAGCGGGCACGGGTTCGGCTTCGGCGACGTCAACGGCGACGGGCGCGGAGACATCGTGCTGGCCAAGGGCTGGCTGGAATGCCCCGCCGATCCGCTGGGCGGGCCGTGGACCTTCCACCCCGAGTTCGACCTGGGTTCGGCGAGCTGCCCCGTGCTGGTGGTGGACGTCAACGGCGACGGCCTGAACGACCTGATCGTCGGCCAGGCGCACGGGTACGGTCTGGACTGGTGGGAGCAGCGGCGGCAGGGCGGGCGGCGCGCGTGGGTCAAGCACCCCATCGACCCGTTCAACAGCCAGTACCACGACCTGATCTGGGCGGACATCGACGGCGACGGCCAGTGCGAGCTCATCACGGGCAAGCGGTATCGCGCCCACTGCGGGCGCGACCCGGGCGAGTACGACCCGGTGGGGCTGTACTACTTCAAGTGGACGGGCGAGGGCTTCGCCAAGCAGGTGATCGACTACGGCCCGATGCGCGTGGGCAAGGGCTGCGGAATCCACTTCGCCGTGGCGGACCTGCACGGCACGGGCCGGCTGGACGTCGTCGCGCCGGGCAAGGACGGCCTGGCCCTGTTCCGCAACCTCGGATACGCGCACAACATGGGCGACTGACGCCCGGCCCGGGCGCGGCAGACTTTGCGAAGGAGTCAATCATGCCGAAGAAAATCGCGATGATCGGCGCCGGAAGCGTGGTCTTCTGCAAGACGCTGCTTTCCGACCTAATGGCGACGGAGGCGCTGGCGGGCAGCGAGTACGCGCTGATGAACCGCACCGAGCCCAAGCTGCGGCGGATGGAAGCCTTCGCCAACCGCATGCTCCGGGAAAACGGAATCGCCGGCAAGGTCACCGCCACGCTGGACCGTCGCGAGGCTATCGCCGACGCCGACTTCGTGGTGGTGATGATCCAGGTCGGCGGCCTGGAGGCCTTCGGACACGATTACGAGATTCCCCTGAAGTACGGCGTGGACCAGTGCATCGGCGATTCGATGGGCCCCGGCGGGATCTTCCGCTGCCTGCGGACGATGCCGGTGCTGCGAGGCATCGCCGACGACATGGCTGAGCTCGCGCGCCCCGGCGCGATCCTGCTCCAGTACGCCAACCCGATGGCGGCCAACTGCCTGGCGTTGGGTCTGGCGACGCCCGTCCCGTTCGTCGGACTCTGCCACGGCGTGCAGACCACGCTGGACCTGATCGCCGGCTATTGCGAGGTTCCCAAGGAGGAGATCACCTACACCTGCGGCGGAATCAACCACATGGACTGGTTCCTGACGCTCGAGCACTGGGGGCGAGACCTCTATCTGCGCCTGCGGGAGGTGTTCGAGAAGCCCGAGTACTACAAGAACGAGAAGGTCCGCGGCGAGGTCTTCCGTCACTTCGGGTACTTCATGACGGAGTCCACCGGGCATCTCAGCGAGTACCTGCCCTGGTTCCGCAAGAACGCCAAGGCGCTGAAGCTGTATTGCGACGAGCCCGCCTTCGGCGGCGAGTCGGGCGCGTACTACAAGTATTCGCTGGCGCTGGCCGACAAGTACGCAAAGCACGACCCGCTGGAATACGACACCGCGAAAATCGAGTCGCGCAGCGTGGAGTACTGCTCGCACATCGTCGAGGCCGTCGTCACGGGCAGGCCCTTCCGCTTCATGGGCAACGTGCCCAACCGCGGGTACATCACCAACCTGCCGGACGGCTGCTGCGTGGAGGTTCCCACCTTCGCCGACGACACGGGCCTGCACCCCACGCGGGTCGGCGCGCTTCCGCCGCAGTGCGCCGCGGCCTGCATGAGCAACGTCCAGCCGCAGCTCCTGGCTGCGCAGGCGGCGCTCGAGGGCGACACGGAACTGCTCGTCCAGGCCCTCGCCATGGACCCGCTCGCCGGGGCCGTCTGCACCCTCAAGGAAATTCGCGACATGGCGGCGGAGATGCTCCATGCCGAACGCGCCTGGCTGCCGCAGTTCGAGGGAAAGTCCATCCGCCCCACGCCGACCATCCGCATTCCCAAAGGCTGCAAACCCGCGCCCGTGCCGTTGGACCCGGCGCTGGCCATCAACAAACGCTTCGGAACGCTGATCGCGCAGAAGACGGAATAGCGGCCTCAGGCCTTCGCCCTGTGCGATCCGATTCCTGACCTATCGCGCCGTCGGCAGCCATTCGCCGATGGCGCGAAACGTCTCGGCCGGGCATTTCTGCGGCGCTTCCCCCGCCGTCGTCAGGATGATCCGCCGCCGGTCCGGGCAGGCGGCCAGTTCGCCCTCGATGAACGCCCGGATCTTTTCGACCGGTTCCAGCCAGACCATCGCGTTCGTCCCGCCGATGAGCGTCTTGCTGGGCGCCTTCGTCCGCCCGTCCACGAGGCGCGTGTTCCCCAGCGGCGGGGCGGTGAACGCCTCGATGCTCGACGAGGGGATCGCGTCGATCTTCTCCAGCAGGGCCCGCGTGTGCCCGCACATGTGCAGCTCGTGCATTTTGCCCTCGCCCCGGACGGCTTGGGCGTAATCGCACAGGTGCCCGTAACAGTACTTCTCGAACTGCTCCGGGCTGATGAGAGTCGTCGAGGTGTTCTCCGTCGAGGCGATCACGTCGGCCGGCGAAAGCTCCGCCATGCGGCGGATCCGCTTCAGCAGGTTCGCGTGCATCAGCCCGATCAGCTCGTTCATCTCGTCGGGATGGTCCATCAGCAGGTAGGTGGTGTTGACCGGTCCCGCGATGTGCT
Source organism: Phycisphaerales bacterium (assembly GCA_003485185.1). Taxonomy (GTDB): domain Bacteria; phylum Planctomycetota; class Phycisphaerae; order SM23-33; family SM23-33; genus UBA12270. The sequence continues at coordinate 6,645 of DNAS01000031.1, forward strand.
CCACGAGGTCCATCAGCGGGCTCGTGCCGGCGCCATGGACGCTGATGCCCCGGTCGCCGATCCGGCGATGCTTCTCGACCATACGCTCCCGCGCCGCCTCGTCCACCTCGATCCGCGCGTCCTTCAGCAGCCAGCGGTACCGGCGGATGTCCTCGGCGGTTTTGAGGGGGAACTCCGTCGGGTGCGGGCTCCGCGTGACCGGATCGGTGGTCCAGATCGCCACGAGGTCGCCGTCGGGCGTGTGCGTGACGACGGTTCGCACGTTTCCGTCGCCGCTCTGCTCGACCGTCACGTGCGGCGAGACCGCGCGGAGGAAGTGCGGAAGGTGGAACAGCCCGTCGGCGTGGATGAAGTCCAGAAGCTCGAAGTCGGACAGCAGGGCGATCCGCTCCGGCTGGCCGCCGCGCCAGTTTGCGTTGCAGACCTTCGCCCAGTAGGGCAGGCGGTCCACTTCCTGCCCGCGATAGGCGGCCAGCAGCCGCTCGCGGGACGTCATCCGGTCCGTCGGAAACACTTTCCCTGTCACGCGAAGAGTCCTTTTCGATCTCGGGCAGAACCGTTCTGGCGAATCCGCATGCGCGTCGTCGGGCGGGAACGATCCTGACGGAGGATAGTGTAGATTACGCGGCGAAGAAAACGAGTAATTTGTTCCCGGGGGAGGGCCGACCCGGTCGTGCGAGGCTGTCCGACTCAAAACGCCGGATCGGGGGGCGATTCCTTGCCGAGTTCGACGGGATCGTCGCCCTCGACCAGCGGGCGGAGCAGGAACGCGAGGCGGAATTTTTCGGGCTTCAGCTCGTATTCGGCGGTGGGTCGCGGCCCGCAGCTTCCGCTGCCCAGTCCGTTCTGGCGGTAGTCCAGGTGCAGGAAAATCTCCTCGCGGCTCGCCAGTTCGTGGGTGTGCCGGGCGGCGTCGAGGTCTTCCATCGAATAATGATGCGCGCTGAAGTTGAGTTCCGGAAGCCCGACGGCCAGCAGGCCCGCCCCGCCGTCGGCTTGCAGGGCGACCCAGCGCGTCTCGGCGCGGTTTCCGTTCTCCTGGGGGTAGACGTAGGGCGTGTGGAGTTCCGCCACGCGGGCAGCGTAGACACCGAAGCGGTTGGCGTGCCTGCTGTCGGCGTAGGACTCGCCGGGCCCGCGCCCGTACCAGCGCACGCGCTCCAGGGCGGGCGGGAGCGTCAGGCGCATTCCGACCCGCGGCAAGGTGGGCGACCACGGCCCGCGCGGCGTCACCTGGACGTCCACCCGCACCGCGCCGTTCCCGCAGACCGTGTAGACCTGCCGGCAGTCGAAGTGTTGCGGCGCTCCGGCCGGCCCGATCCGCAGACGAACGGGGATCGACACCTCGCCGTCCCCGCGCCGCTCGGCCGGGGCGCATTCGGCGCGGGAATGGAGCAGGTGCAGCCCGGCCTGCCGCCATTCCTGGACGTACCCGCCCACGCGGTCGTTGTCGGTGGGGGCACGCCAGAAGCACATCTCCGGGCCGCTTCGCAGCAGCTCGAGCCCGCGATGGCGCCATGAACAAATCCGCCCCCGCACGCGGTCGAAGACGATTCGCCATTCGTCGCCGCGCAGCTCGATCTCGGACGCGCCTTGGCGGAACTCGACGGGCGGCAAGGCAGCCGCTCGCGCGCGGGGCTTCTTTGCGCTCAGCGCGGGCAGGCGGAACTGCGCCCAGGCCACTTCGTGCCCTTTTGGGGCCCACGGGAAATCCCGCGCCAGCGTGAACCGCAGGTTCAGCCAGTAGTCCGTCCCCGTGCCCGGTTCGGAGACGGCGCGGAACGGAATCGTCACGGGTTTCACCTCGCCGGGCGCGAGGGGCGGCAGGGCCAGCTCGCCCCGCTGGAGCGTCCGGCCGTCGGCCGTTACCGTCCACTCAGCCGCCAGGTGGTCCAGGCACAGGAAATCGTAGCGGTTCCTCAGGCGCACGGTCCCGGCGTCGAGGTCTTCCGCTTCGGCCTGCACGGGTTCCAGAACCTTCTTGTATTCCACCAGTCCCGGCGAGGGTGTGCGGTCGGGGAACAGCAGCCCGTCGATGACGAAATTCCCATCGTTGGGCTCGTCGCCGAAGTCGCCGCCGTACGCGAAATACTCCTTCCCGTCCGCGTCGCGCCGGCGGATGCCCTGGTCGATCCATTCCCAGACGAACGCCCCCTGCATCGAC
>DNAS01000031.1:9050-19601 GCA_003485185.1 Phycisphaerales bacterium
CGCCGGAACGTCCTGCCCTCGCCGATGTCGATGAGCTGGTCCAGCCGGGGATACATGATGCTGAACACGTCCGCCACGATGCCTTGGTAGTCGTTTTCGTAGTGGATGGGGCGCGTGGGGTCGATGCGTCTCGCCGCGGCCGCCATGGCGCCGTGGTTCCGCCCGATTCCGGCCTCGTTCCCCAGCGACCAGAGGATGACGCAGGGGTGGTTCTTGTCGCGATCCACCATGCGGACCATGCGGTCCACGCAGGCGGTTTCCCACCGCGGGTCGTCGGTGGGGTTGGTCAGCGGGCGATGGAGGAATCCGTGCGTTTCCACGTCCGCCTCGTCGAGGACGTAGATTCCGTACCGATCGCACAGGTCGTAGAAGCGCGGGTCATCGGGGTAGTGTGACGTGCGGACGGCGTTGATGTTGTGCTGTTTCATGAGGACGACGTCTCGCACCATCGCCTCCAGGGGGACCGCTCGCCCCGTGTCGGGATGATGCTCGTGGCGATTGACGCCCTTGAACATCACGGGCACGCCGTTGACCCGCAGGTTGCCGCCCCGGATCTCGACGCTGCGGAAGCCCACCCGCCAGGGGATCGCCTGGAGCAGCCGGCCGGGCGCGTCTCGCAGGGTCAGCAGCAGCGTGTAGAGGAAGGGGGCCTCCGCCGACCACTTGCGCGGGTCGGACACCGGAATATCCATCTCCGCGTCGGCCGATTGCCCGCCCGGCAGCGAAATTCCGCGCGACGCCTGGGCGCCGGCGACGGGACGGCCCGCGTCATCCAGCAGGCGGCACTCGATGCGGCAATCCGCCGCCTGCTCGCCCGCGTTCCCTGCCGTCACGCGGAGACGCAACGTCGCGTCGCGGTATTGCGCGTCCAGCTCCGTCCGCACGCGGAAATCGGCGACGTGAACCGGCGGCGTGGAAATCAGGCAGCATCCGCGGAAAATTCCGCTGATCCGCCACATGTCCTGGTCTTCGAGATAGCTTCCGGCGGACCACTGATAGACGGTCGCCGCCAGGAGATTCTCGCCCGGCCGCACGAACGAGGTGACGTCGAACTCCGCGGGCATGCGGCTGCCCTGGCTGAAGCCGACCGCCCGGCCGTTGACCCACAGGTGAAAGGCCGAGTCCACCCCCTCGAACCGCAGCAGGACGCGCCGGCCCGCCCACTCGGGCGGAACTGCGAACGCGCGACGGTAGCAGCCGGTCGGGTTGTCCGACGGAACGCGGGGCGGGTCCAGCGGAATCGGATACGTGATGTTGGTGTAGTGCGGCCGACCGTACCCGTGCATCTGCCAGTTGCTCGGAACTTCCAGTTCGTCCCATCCGCTGTCGGCGAAATCCGGCGAAGGGAAGTCCTCTGGCGTTTCGGCCGGGGAGGCCGCGTAATGGAATTTCCAGCGCCCGTCCAGCGACAGGACGCAGGCGGACTTGGCGGCATCGAACGCCAGGGCGGATTGTTCGTCCGCGAACGGCACGAACGACGCCCGTGCCGGCAGGCGATTGCGGTGCGGAAGTTGCGGATTCTCCAGGTCGCCAAGGAGGGAGGCGGGATCGGGGTTCATGGTTGCTCGAATGCCTTTGAAAAGTCGCGGCGCCGTTCGGTCAGTCGGGGATCACCTCATACAGGACCGGCGGATACCCGGTTACGAAATAATAAATAGCGCCGACGATCATGAACAAGAGCCCGGCCAGCAATTCCGCCGCGATGACGCCCACCATGGCCTTTTTGGCGGCGGAATAGGCCCGGTGCCCGCCGAAGCGGGTGATCGTGATCTTCAGCAGCCAGCCCAGCAGGAAGGAATGGCTCAGGCGGACCATCGGCCAGGTGGACCAGACCAGGAAGATCACCGGGTGGATCGGCCACCAGACGTATCGCAGGCGCATCGCGCCGACCAGCAGGACCAGCGCGAACCCCGCCAGAACGGAATAGACGAATCGGCGGTCGGGCTTCATGCTCCGCAGACGATCCATCGTGGACAGCGACTGCGATTCGTCCAGTTGCCCGGCGGCCTCCAGCGAGGCGATCTGGCTGTCGCCCAGGTCGAAGGCCATCCGCGGCACGCGCCCGAAATGCCACCAGTCGCGGTTGGTCCCGTGGCGGTAGTTGGCCCAGATCGCGATGGGGGTCGCCACGGCCAGCGCAATGGCGAAGATGCCGACGCCGGCCCAGCCCATGCGGCCTGGCGGGACGCGGCTGCGGTCGCAGATGCGCAGCCCGTTCACGAAGTACGGCATGAGGGACTGGCTGGGGTCGAGGGTCATCACGGCAGAGAACAGCCCGACGATCAGCAGCGCCTTGGGCCCCATGGCGTAGGCGCCGAACAGGCTCAGGACGATCGACACGGGCATCCACCGGGGCATGATGAAGAACAGCCCCGTCTCCGCGCTGATTCGCGCCGTGCCCAGGAATAGCAGCAGGCTCAGGAGGATCGTCAGGACCGACATCGGCCAGTCCACCCCCAACCGGCAGACCAGCACCACCATGGCGACGCAGACCAGGACGAGGAACCGCAGGGCCCAGACGGCGTAGGAATCGACGCCCTCGCCGCGCCGCCCCAGCCCGAGCGCCTGCTTGAGCACCTGGAAGTAGTAGCGCCGCCCCATGTAGAGCAGGGCCAGCACGAACGCCAGAAAGCTCCCGAACCGCTGCCAGGCGGTCATCCCGCCTTCCATGTATCCCGAGGAGATGTCCACTCCCTCGGTCAGCAGGAACGCCGAAAGGGGGATCACCAGGAACTGCGTCAGCCCCAGGCTGAGCGCGATGTCCGACGCCAGGTAGAAGCAGAACGCCACCGCGATGGGATGAATGGCGATCTGGAGAAGGTTCCATCCCCACGGGGCCCGCAGCAGCGAAGGATACTTGGCCCCGATCGGCGTGAAGTCGAAAACGAGCGGGATTTCCACCATCGACTCCGGGAACCACGCGTGCAGACCGTTCACCAGGCGCAGAATCAGGACGGCGAGAAAGCCGCCCCAGAAGAAGCGGTCGCGGAAGACCGGCCCCCATCCGTGGTCGTCCTGCTCCAGCAGGGAGTTGGCGAACTCGGCGATGGGATATCGCAGCCTCTCCAGCGAGGTCCATTGCCGATGGACGATCAGGCTCAGGCAGATTGACGCGACGCCCATCAGCAGCACCAGGGGAATCCACGTGCGCAGCGGCCCCGCCCAGCCCCACCAGGGCACCTGGTCCATGCCGATGGGATGATCGGAGCTTCCCAATCCGCCGACATACCCGCCTGTGACCGTCTCGTCATATTGCCCGCCGGCGGGAAGCATCCGCGGCGGCACGTAATTCAACAGGTCGTGTTTTTTCCAGCCGGGGGAAAGCAGGTTGATGTGCGCGGGCATGGCGATGGTGGACGGAAAGGTGCGCAGGAATCCGCCGCCCGGAACGCTGCACGCGACCAGCATCAGCCCCACGACCACCGCCAGTTCCGACGGCGTCAGCGCCAGCCGCAGCCGCCCCGCCCTGGACAGCAGCGGGTTGACCACCACCATGAACACGAACAGGCTTCCGAACACCGAAATGGGCAGCAGGTGTCCGGAGGTCAGGCTTTCCAGAAACCAGACCTGCTCGTCGAAGTACCCCAAGCCGGCAATGAAGACCGCCCCGAGCAAACCGATCAATACCGCCCGGAATGTCATTCGACTCTCCGAGTGCGTTCCGCGACAGTCGCATGGATCGACGCCGTCACAATCATAATCCCAGACCAGAAGTTTTCGAAGGACCGCCGCATTTTCCGACGCACCCGTGCCGCCGCGGATCGACCCGAAAGCCGAGGGTGGGCGGATGCGGCTTTGCCCACCCCCGGCTCGGGTCGCGGGTATTACCGGGACATCAACAGGAACATCGCCACGTCAATTTCCAGCCCGCGATACGTGTTGACGCTTGGGGAAGACATCGTCACGTTCCGATAGCTGCGCTCCACCTCGTTGTACTGCCCGAGGACGTCGCTTTCGAAATCGTCCCGGTCGCCCAGCAGGTACAGCGCCTGCAAGGCCGGGTTATTGAACGGGCAGCCGGAGAAACGATGGCGAGACCCGTAGCTGCAATCGAGAATCCAGTCCTCGCTGATGCCCGGCGTGTGGTACTCGTCGCCGTAAAACGCCTTGTTGATCAGCAGGTTCAGCAAGCGCTGGGCCTTCAGGCGGGTGGTGCTGTCGCCCTCGGCGTCCGCGGCGAGGAACAGGTTGGTGGCCAGCGACAACTGGAGCTGGCCGTAATCCGGGTCGTATCCGATTCCATAAGCGCCGCCTTCAGCCAGGTAGCCCATTCCGTCGGAGTAGTCGTTCTCCGTCGGGGTGACCTCGATCGTCACGCCGTAATCGGCGAAAGGCGCCGGCGGATCCCACAGGTAATCCCACTGGTCTTCGAACTGGTCGAGATAGGTCTGCTCGCCGGTGATCCGCCACGTCTGGTACAGCAGCAGCGCCTCGCCCAGCTCGATGTTTCCGTTGGTGTACCAGTTGTGGTCGCCGTTCTTGATGTTCCAGTGATTCTTGAGGAACGTCACGCACCCGACAATCGCGTTTTTCCAGTTGTTCTTGCGGGTGGCGTCCAGGTGGTCTTCCAGTTCGATGTATGCCTGGGCCATCAGCGTGCCCCAGAACATGGTCGTGATTTCATTCGGCGTGGTGACATAGTCCTCGTAGTAGGGCTCGTTGAATCCGCCGCCGGCGATCTGGTGATACTCGGTGTGGACGCCGTCGTAAAACTGGATGGCCGTGTCGATGGTCTTGACGGCCATGTCCCAGTACGTCGCCTGCGACTGCAAGTGCTCGGCGTTGCTGGGTCCGGTGTCGGGCCCGGCGTCGTTGAGGGAGTTCCAGAGGGCGGCTGCCGCGCAGCCGGGCGCCGCCGTGCAGTGCCACGAGTTGGCGCCTGGGTTGTACCAGACGCCGGCCGTGCTGTCGAAGTACCTGCCCGAGACGACGTTGTCCGAGAACCGCCTCAGCATGTCGGCCATCAGGTTGTAATCGCGCTCCACGATGGGCCGCTCCCCGATGGGCTTGCTTCGCATCACGCGGAAGTTGTCGGCGGCGGGCGTGCCCGTCGGCGTTCCGTTCTGCTGGAAGCCGGCTGCGAGAATCGTGTCGCCGGGATCGTATTCGATCGCCTCTTCAAACACGGTGGTCTCGTTGAGGCGCAGCGTCACAATCCGGCCGGAGGGGTTGTACGTCAGATCGACGCGGTTGTACGGATTGCCCGGGTTGAACTCGGTACTGTTGAGCCCCGGGGTCATACTGCCCGAGCCCGAGAGCGTCGTGCTCGTGCCGTTGGCGTAGAGGGTATACCCTCCCGACGGCCAGAGGAGCACCCAGATCTTGGCGCTGCTGCTCAGGGACGCGGCGCTGTTGTTGCAGAAGCCCAGGGCGGTCCACGTGCCCCCGGACGGGGCGATTTGCAACTCGGCCGAGACGGTCAGCGATTCGTCATTCTCGGTCGAGGTGAGCGGCACGTTGGCCCAACTGTTCGCGCCCAGGTTGACCACGCCCGTGCCCGAGAAGGTCACGCCCGAAGCCGCCCAGGTCTTGTTGCCTACGTCGGTGACCGTGCCGTTCAGCGAGTTGCCGGAAGCGTGCCCTTCAAAGGCGTCGCTGACCAGGTCGTCTCCGATCAGGTCCAGCTCGAACTCATCGACAGCCGGAGCGCCCGTCGGCGTGCCGTTGACCGCGAACCCCGCCGCGCCGATGCTCAGCGTGTATCCGCTCACGTCGGCCTCGTCCAACTGCTTCAGGCCATTGACCTTCACAGTGAGGGTTTCATCCATGGGCGAATAGATCATCTCCACCTGGTTGAAGCCCGTGGAGCTGAAGTTCGACGCCGTGCCGTTGAGCAGGGTCGTGGTGTTGGCGAAGATCGTGAAGCTCCCGCTGGGCCGCAGGATCATCCACAGCTTGCCGTTTCCGCCGCCGGGATGGCCCACCTGGTTGAGGAACCCCAGGCTGATCCACTGATTAGCGGGCAGTCCGTTGGTGTTCAGCCGGACCGAAAGGGCGGTCGCCTGCGCCGGGGCGCTGATCGTCACGCCGCCGTATTCGTTGTTGCCCGTGCTCAGCGTGACATAGCCGTTGTTGGCGTCGCCGGCGAATTTCGTGTTGGCCGACGCGGCCCAGGTCTTTCCGCCGACTTCCGTCGTCGTGCCGCTCAGCGCGCTGCCGGCCGTCCGACCGCCGGTCAGCGTGAAGGAATCGGACACCGTTTCCGCTCGAACCACCCCACTCAAAACAGGCAAAACGCACAGAACCACCCACAGCAAGTCTCTGGGTCGGATATGTCTGGACATCGCATTTCTCCTTTTTGCGATAGGTTCCACAGCACTGCGTTTTTTTCCGGGTGCAAGGTCACTTGAAAACGCATGAGAGACGACAGACTTCAGTGCAATGGGTGGTCTCAGAACCCCGTGAGGGGCCCGGCATCATTTCACCTCCATTTCCCGCGCGGTCGCGACGAACTGGCTGATCACCAGGGCCATCCCGCGGTAATACACCGGGCCGCCGCTCCGGATGCCGTTGGCGTATCCGGCGACCAGGCGCCGCGCCTGTCCGGGCAGCAGTTCGCCCAGGTCGGACCGTCCGGCGATCCACGCCAGCATCGTCATCGATCCGACGGTGAAGGGGACGGGCCGGCTGACGTGCGTGTGCCGGCTGCCGTTTCCGGCGTCGAGAATCCAGTAGTTCCGGTCCACGCGCTCCAGCAGTTCGTTGGTCAGCAGGTTGGCCAGGCGGATGGCCTTTGGGTCCCGCGACTGTCCGCAGAGCAGCGTGAGCAGGTCGGCCTGGAGCGTGGTGTATTCCGGGTCGTATCCCACGCCGCCGGGACCGACCTCCGAGAGATAGGCGGCGCCGTCGCTGCCGTCTTCGCGGGTCGGCTCGCGCGTGTAGCGGATGCCGTAGTCCTTCCACCGTGGCTTGGGCGGATCGATCGTGAACGCAAAGGCCGTTTCGTAAGCGTCCTTGAACCGCGGTTCGCCGGTGATCTTGCCGATCAGGTACCAGAGGTTCGTCTCGCCCAGTTCGATGTTCCCGTTGGTGTACCACCCCATGGCCGCGTTGGGAAAACTTCCGACGGGGCGGAACATCCAGTCCGCCGCCGAGACGAGTGATTTCTTCCAGGCGGTCTTGTGCGCCTCGTCCAGGCCCGGCTCGAGTTGGAGATACGTGGCGGCCAGCACGTTCCCGAAGAACATGCTTGTGATCTCGTGTCCCTTGTTCTGCCCCTGGGTGTAAGCGAACCCTCCCTCGGGCGTTTGATGTTCCTTGATGGCCCGGTCGATGGTGGCGACGGCCGCCTCGAAGTATTTCTCCGCCGGCAGGAGGTTCTCGACGCCTTCCAGCGACAGGCTATGCTCGTGGAGCGACCGCCACAGTGCGGCGGCCGCGGCGGCCGGTCCGGAGTTCGTGTGCCAGTACGCCTCGTTCTTACGCAAATGGGACGTGTGCCAGACGCCGTCTTCGTAATACGTCTCATCTTGCGGCGAGCTTTTGGAATAGGCCTCGTTGACCAGGTCGACCGCGCCCTGCATGAGCAGGCGGACGATGGCGGGATCGGGCCTGGCGGCTGGACGGGTCGTCGCCTTCACGGCCGGCGCGGCGCCCGCCGGCGCCGGATGGTACGTCACCGTGAAATCATCGAAGGCGGGCAGGCCCGTCGGCTTTCCGTTGACGGCGACGCTGGCCGCCCGGATGTCCGGCTGGAAGTCCACCGCGCCCAGGTCGTATTCCAGCGGCTCACTCAGCCCTTCGAATTTCACGCGGAATTTCTTCTCAGACGGAAGGTACGTCAGCTCGACCGTCAGGAACTTCGCGGAATCGAAATCTTTCAGCGAACCGTGCCCCAGGCGCGAGGCCCCCGCGAACACCGTGTAGGCGCCGCTGGGGCGCACCAGGATCCACAGGTGCCCGTTGTTGGTGGGGTGTCCCGGCGCGAAACAGAGCGCCGCGCTCATCCACTGGTTGCTCGCCACGCCGTCGAGCCTCAGGCGGACCGAGAAGGTGATCGGCCCGGTCGAAGGGGCAATGCGCACCCCGGCGAACTCGCTGTTGTCCTTGGCGAGGGTGGCGAAACCGTCGGCGCCTTCGCCGGCGAGTATCACGCTGGGCGAGGCGATCCAGGCCGCGTCGCCCTGCTCCGTCTTCAGACCGGCGCCCTTTTCATGTCGCAGGTAATAGAGGCGGGCGCCTGCCTTCCGGTCGGCATCGTTCAGGGAGAACCGGTCGGAGATTTTCACTTCGTCGGACAGGGCGGGGGCGGACAACGCGGCCAAAACGGCAGTGCAGGTCGCGGAGACGGTCAAAAGTCTCGGGAACATGTCGATTCCTTTCGCTGGGCAAGGTCAATGTCGCAAGGAAACTTCGGGTTATCGTGCCGGGCCCGATGCGCCTTGCGGGAAAAGCGCTTCCAGCAGGGCGGCCAGATCGAAACCATATGCGCGGTAGATGCCCGGGTGGCCCCAGTTCTTCCGGGCGCTTTCCAGGAGCACCGGCTTGACGGCCTTGTTGATGTGGTCCGCCAGCAGGGGCGACAGGTCGTCGCGTCCTCCCAGCCAGACCAGGATCTCCGGGGCGCACGTGCTGAACTGGGTTGTGACGGAGTGCCGGCTGCCGTAGGTCGCGTCGAGGATCATGGTCTTGCGGTCCAGTCGGGGCAGAAGCGAGTTCAGCAGCAGGTTGGTCAGGCGCAGGACGCGTGGATCGCGCGACTTGGCGTACAGGCGCGCCGCGGTGCTGAGCTGCAGCATGCCGTATTCGGGATCGAAACCGGGCACATTGTTGGCCTCCGTCACGAACGCCGAGCCATCGGAGCCGTCCGCCCTGGCGGGCTCCTTGAAGAAGAACAGGCCGTACCCTTTCCACCGTTGCTGGCTCGGGCGGAGGGTGTGCTTCCATTGCAGCTCGTAAAGGTCCTTGTATTTCTGCTCGCCGGTCGCCTGCCAGACCAGGTAGACGAACTCGGCCTTGCAGAGCTCGACGTTTCCGTTGACGTACCAGCCGTCGGTGCCTTTCCAACTCTTGCCCTCCCATCCGGGCAGCGTGGGATTGGGCAGGTTCCCGGTCTTCATCATCCAATCCACCTGGCGGCGCATCGCGTCCAGCCAGCGCTGGCGGATGTCGTCGTCGAGCGTGTCCTTCAGCAGCAGGTAGGTCGTGATGAAGTCGATGTTGAAGAACTCCCGGTGCGACGCCAGGTCCGACAGGTCTCCGTCAGGCTTGAGATGGTCCTTGAGTGCCGTCTCGAACGTTTCGATGGCGACGCGGCGCAGCCAGTCCTGGCGGGCCTTGGCAGCGTCGTCCAGCGTGTCGAGACGGTCCTGCCTCCATTTCCAGAGGGCGGCGGCTGCCCCGGCCGGGCCGGCGCTGAACGTCCAGCATTTGCCCGCCATCGGCTTGCCGCCGAAGTGCCAGATTCCATCCTCGTAATACTGGGGATCGTCGGGCGAACTCTTCTCAGCCAGGTGCGTCAGCGAGGTGTCGATCATCTGGACGATTTCCTGCACCAGGGCCGGGTCCGGCTTGGCCGGCGCGGGCAAGAGCCCCTGCGCGGGGCTTTGCGCCAGCATGGGATCGTCCGGCTGGATGAAGTACCCCACGCCGTGCGGGGTTTTCCACGAAAGGCGATCCGCGGCGGGTGGGGTTTGCGGAGCGGCGGGTTCGGTCCCCGCGCAGGCGGGAAACAGACTTGTGATGCCGAGGACCCACGCCGCCAAGCCGGTTGTTTTCAGGTAATGAATGGGTGTTCTCCTTACTCTAGGGGTGGATGTTGACTGTCGCACGACAAAGACACTTCCCGCGTCCCGCCCGGAAGACGGGTCCGCGATCGTCTGGTCAAGGCGCAACCGTGTGCGAGGGACACATGATGACACGATCGCCGAGATAGCCGTCCTGCGCCTCGGAAGACACGTGGAAGTCGCCGAAAAGCATGTTGACGCGATCCTGGTGGGTCCAGCGGATCATCAGCAAGCCCCCCCCCAGGATGTATGGGCTTTGCGGGTCCTGGTGGTCCCAGGTCCAGCCGTTAAAGTAGCGTAAACCGCTGTCGGCGCAGTAGCCCCATTCCGCCGGCCGGGCGATGTCTTCGTCCCGGAGGGTTTTCTTGAACGTCTTGGCCCAGGCCCAGATGCTCCAGGAGTTGTACGTGTAGCTGCCGCGCCGCTTCATCACGGTGGAGACGAATTCGCCGGGATAGTTTCCCTGTTCCCCGTAGGCCACCTCGACGTCTTTCGGGTCGGTCGGGCAGAGGAACAGGCTCTCGCCGCTGTTGTTCATGTAGCTGGAGTAAAAGAGGTAGGGAATGCTCCTGCCCCGCGTGCTCGTCGGGTCGGTTCCGAAACCCGGCAGGCCGCTCTCGGCCTCTTTTTCCATGCCGTAGGGATACTTTCCGCTGTAGTCGGTCAGGTAGAGTTGGAGGTTTTGTGCGAGCCCCTTGACGTTGGCCAGGCAGACGACGGTCCTCGCAAGGTCCTTCGCCTTGCTCAGGCTGGGCAGCAGGATGCTCACCAGCAACGAAAGGATGGCGACGACCACCAGAAGCTCGATCAACGTAAAACCGTGTAG
>DNAS01000141.1:0-211 GCA_003485185.1 Phycisphaerales bacterium
GCCTTGTCGATCTCTTTTTCGTCCCGCTTGGGTCGTTCGGCCTTGCGGTCCTCTTCGGCCTGGCGGATGGTCTGGATGATGTTGTCGGGCAGGTCGCCCAGGGCGCCGCTTCCGCTGGAGAGCCCGCCGCGCCGGGGTTCGCCGGCCTGCTCGCCGCCGCTGGTGTCGCCGTCCTCGGCCGCCCACTGGGCGCGCTTCAGGCTCAGTCCGA
>DNAS01000141.1:379-625 GCA_003485185.1 Phycisphaerales bacterium
CTTCAGGCTCAGTCCGATCTTCCGCTCGTCGGTGTCCACGCGGAGAATCTTGACCTCGAGTTCCTGTCCGACCTTGACGACGTCCTGCGGGTTCTCGACCTTGTGGTCGGCCAGCTCCGAGACGTGCAGCAGGCCCTCGAGGTCCTCCTCGAGTTCCACGAACACGCCGAAGTTGGTGATCTTGGTGACGTGCCCGCGGACGATCTGCCCGGGCAGGTAGTGCTCGGGAATCTGCCGCAGCCAGGG
>DNAS01000141.1:837-1163 GCA_003485185.1 Phycisphaerales bacterium
CCCTTCTTGAGCACCTCGGCGGGATGCCCGATCTTGCGGGTCCAGGACAGGTCGGAGACGTGCAGCAGACCGTCGATGCCGGCCTCGATCTCCACGAACGCCCCGTAGTTGGTCATGTTGCGGACGGTGCCGGTGATGACGGTTCCCGGCGGGTACTTTTCCTTCACGAGGGTCCAGGGGTTGACCTCGGCCTGCTTCATGCCGAGGGAGATTTCCTGCTTGTCCTTGTTGATCTCGAGGACGACGACCTCGACCTGGTCATCGGGGGAGACGATCTCGGAGGGGTGGTTGATGCGCCGCGTCCAGCTCATCTCGGAGATGTGGAC
>DNAS01000141.1:1321-1613 GCA_003485185.1 Phycisphaerales bacterium
AGCTCATCTCGGAGATGTGGACGAGGCCCTCTAGGCCCTGCTCCAGCTCCACGAACGCGCCGTAGGAGACGATGTTGACCACGCGCCCCTTGAGGCGGGTTCCGACGGGGTACTTGGCCTCGACGCCTTCCCACGGGCTGGGCGTGCGCTGCTTGAGGCCCAGGGCGATCTTTTCCTTCTCGCGATCGACGTTCAGGACGACGACCTCGATCTCTTCCTCGATCTTGACCATGTCGGAGGGGTGGTTGATGCGCCCCCAGCTCATGTCAGTGATGTGCAGCAGGCCGTCCAG
>DNAS01000141.1:1758-3621 GCA_003485185.1 Phycisphaerales bacterium
GTGATGTGCAGCAGGCCGTCCAGCCCGCCGAGGTCCACGAACGCGCCGAAGTCGGCGATGTTCTTGACCACGCCCTTGCGGACCTGGCCTTCATGGATCTCGTCGAGCAGCTTGGCCTTCGCCTCGGCGCGGCGCTCCTCGATAAGCTTGCGGCGCGAGACGACGATGTTCCGCCGGGCCTCGTCGATCTTGAGGATCTTCGCGTCGATCTCCTTGCCGATGTACTCGCCGATGTCGCCGGGGCGGCGGATGTCCACCTGGCTGGCGGGCAGGAAGGCCGGCACGGAGATATCCACCAGCAGACCGCCCTTGATCTTCCGCGTGACCATTCCGCGAACGATGTCGCCTTCCTTCTTCGTGGCGATGATGTGTTCCCACCCGCGGATGCGGTCGGCCTTGCGCTTCGACAGGACGATCAGCCCGCTGTCGGACTCCATCGCCTCCAGCAGCACATCGACCTCGTCGCCGGGCTTGACCTGTGAGGGATCGGCGAACTCATGAAGGCTCACGGAGCCCTCGCTCTTCAGGCCGACCTCGACGACGGCCTCGTCGCCGACGACGTTGACGACGCGCCCCTTGAGGATGGCGCCGGGCTGCGGGACGGTCTTGTCCTGCACCATCTCGCCGAGAACGTCCGCGTTGAAATCCTTGCCGAGGGCCTGGGAGAGTTGCTGTTCGACTTCTTCGTCGGAAACCCCAAGAGAGTGAATCAGATTGTAGTCTACCATGCTGTTCCTGATGTAAACCGTGTTGCGAATTCCGCGGCGTGCTCCCGAGCCCCGATGGCCTGGGCACCGCGCCCGCCTGCGCTGGGTTCCCCGGCGGGTGGGGAGCCGGACCGTCCGGCCGTCCCTCCAGCGGCGAAAACCTGCCGCCGAGGGGCGAAGAATTGGTTAAAATACCCCCAAGAATGGGCGGAAAGCAAGGCAAAAGTGTCTTGAAAATCGCCGAAAAGCGCCGGAAGTCGTCCGAAACTGCCCCCTAATCCGCCGGAATCGGCAGCTTTTCGCGCAGCGCGCCGCGGACGTATTCCTCGAGCCGGTCGCCGGGGCATTCGGTGCTGGCGCCCGGCGCGTCCCGATGGCCGATGACGTTCTCCGGCGCGATGCCGTATCGCCGCACCAGGTAGCCTGCCAGCCGGTCAAGCGATTCGAGCTGCGCCTTGGTTGGCATGCGCGCGGTGAAGTTGCCCACCAGGCAGATGCCAATGCCGTGGTTGTTGTACTCGTTGTCGGGGGTGCCGCCGGTGTGCGAGCCCCACTTCTGCGTCCGCCAGCGCCGGCTGACTTCCACGCGCCCGTCCGGGCCGCCGTCGCCGTTGGTGATGACGAAGTGGTAGCCCAACTCGTCGAACCCGCGGGCGCGGTGCATGCGGTCGAACACCTCGGCATTGCCTGACTCGCGGGCGCTGTGGTGGATGACGAGGTATCGCCATTGACGCACGTCCGGCGCGTCCCACTCGTCAGCCGGAGCGGAGGCAGGCTTGCGCGCCTCGACCGCCAGCCGCTCGGGCTCCTCGGCCGGCGCGCTCGTGCTCCAAAGGTGGACGGGGATCTCGTCCAACGGTTCCGGCCTGGCCGGGGCGCACCCAGCGCCCGCAGCCGCAAAGGCCGCCGCGAGCGCAAGCAGGATGTGGCGAAAGCGAGTCATGGCGTCAGCTTTCGCTCCGCAGCGGTCAGGAACTCGGCGCACTGCGCTAGCGTGTCGTGCCTTCGCACTCCGGTCGCGGCTGGGCCCGCATCGGCCGGCGTGATCCAGTGCGACTCGAACCCGTATCGCGCCGCCTCGGCCGCCAGGTCCGCATCGGGCGTGATGACGACGACGTTTCGCCCCAACCGCCGGGCCTCGGCAAGCGTGAGGGGA
>DNAS01000141.1:3734-4743 GCA_003485185.1 Phycisphaerales bacterium
CGACGTTTCCTGTCCCACCCCGCCAGCAGCGGCACGTCAGGCCGATCCGCCCCAAGCTTCGCACGGGCTTCGCCGAAATCCGAGAGCGGCCCCGAGTAGAACATCGCCGTCTCGCCGCGTGCCCGCGCCGCCGTCAGCAATCGGCCGAACGAACCAGTGCCCGCTTTCGCCCGCCCGTCCGCCAACGCCGCATCCACCAGCACCACCTTGCGGTCGGCCGGCACGAGGCGAACCACGGACAAAACCGTCTGGAACGCCGTCGCGCCGTAGGGAATCCCGCGGAACGTCACGGGCAGAACGGTCCGTCCGCCGGTTGTGTGCCAGATGTGGAAGACGTGCTCCCGCGCCTGGGCGAACGAAACGCTCCCGTCCGGCCAGCACCAGATGCCCACCATCGACTCGGAGTGTTTCGGAGGGGGGAAGAGGTATCCGTTCAGGGTAAAGCTCCCTGCCGGGCGGATCAACAGGTCCGGCACCAGGCAACGGGTCCGTACGTTCGTGCCCATCGCCATCGTCGCCGAAATGCTCGACCACGCTACCGCGCCCGTCACCGCCGCCACCAGCGTCAGCAGCAGCCAGCGGCACAGGAATCCCACGGGTTCTCGCAGTTCATCCTTCATCGGTCCGTGTCTTCTTTCCCGGTTCCGGTCTTTCTCAATACGTCAGGGCCATCAGCCGGCGAATCCGCTCGCCGGTGGGCGGGTGCGTGTCGAAGATGCTCGACGATCGCTCCTCGAAATGCTTGATCGGGTGGACAATATACAGCGGCGCGGTGGCGCGGTTGGCCACCTCGAGCACTTCCTCGTCGCCGGAAATCCTGGCCAGGGCGCTGGCCAGGCCCTCGGGATTGCGCGTCAGGGCCACGCTGCCCGCGTCGGCGAGGTATTCCCGCTGGCGTGAGATCGCCATCTGCACGATCCGCGCGAGGATCGGCGCGAGGATCGCCAGCACGATGGCGATCACGAACAGGAGAATTTCGGCCCCTCCGCCGCCTCGCCCTCGCGACGAG
>DNAS01000175.1:0-168 GCA_003485185.1 Phycisphaerales bacterium
TCCAACGCGGTGAAGTTCACCCCCTCCGGAGGCAAGGTGACGCTCTCGGCCTCGCCGGCCGGCACGGGCGGAAACGGCGGGGGCGCCCGGGAAGTCGCCGTCTCCGTCGCCGATACCGGCCCGGGCATTCCCGAGGCGGACCAGCAGCGGATCTTCGAGAAGTTCTAC
>DNAS01000175.1:263-2816 GCA_003485185.1 Phycisphaerales bacterium
CGGTGGCCGACACCGGCGAGGGCATCCCGCCCGAGGACCTGGAGCGGATCTTCGAGAAGTTCTACCAGGGCGAGCGGTCGCTGACGAAGGAGACCGGCGGAACGGGCCTGGGGTTGGCGATCTCCCGGGAGCTGGCCGTCCTGATCGGCGGGCGCCTCTCGCTGCGCAGCTCGCCGGGGCACGGGGCCGTCTTCACCCTCACGCTGCCGATCGAGCCCGACTCCAACGGGGAAACAGCGCGGACCCGCGAGGCGCCGCCCGAAAAACCCTCCTGATCGCTCGGCGCTACTTCCGCCTGCCAAGCAGCCGCCGCAGGAGCATCTCCTCCCCCGATCGGTTGCCCTCGACCAGGTGCCCGAGGAACTGCAACGCATATCCCCCCACGAACAGGGCCAGGGCCGTCCACCACTGCTTCAGCAGCAGCGCCGCCGGCGCCGCGACGAAACACGCCGGGATTCCGACCATGTGCAGCCAGAAACTCGTGGGATTGCGGTGCCGCTTGAACCAGTTGTCGATCGCTTTCACCGAACGGAGCCCTCGCGGTTCGCGTCAGACGAACTGCCGCGAACCGTACAGGAATGCGTAGATGGAGTTCAGCAGCATGCCCAGGAAGAAGTTCAAGGCGAGGATGGCCATGCTGCTGGCGACGAAGCTCTCGGTGCACGCCCGTCCCACGCCAGCGGCGCCGGGACGGCAGCGGAACCCCTTGTAGCAGCAGATCAGGCTCATGACGGCCCCGAAGAATACGCTCTTGAGCGGACCGTAAAAGATGTCGAAATACCCCAGCAGGTGCGCCTGCCGGAAGAACGACGCGCTGCTGACTCCGTAGATGAACACGCTGACGACGTATCCCCCCAGCACGCCCATGAAGTCGGCATACATCACCAGCACCGGGATCAGCAGTACGCAGGCGAGGAACCGCGGCACGACGAGCACGCGGACCGGGTCGGCGCCCATGGCCCGCAGCGCGTCGATCTGCTCGGTCACCCGCATGGTTCCCAGTTCAGCGGTCAGTCCCCCGCCCACGCGCCCGGCCAGCATCACGCCCGCCAGCACGGGCCCCAACTCGCGAAGCACCGACAGGATCAGCACGCTGCCCAGAAGGTCGTCGCGCCCGATCCCCTTGAACTGCATCACCGTCTGCACCGAAAGAACCATGCCCACGAACGCGCCGGTAATCATGACCACCGGAACGCTCTCGGTGCCCACGATGAAGAACTGGGGGAACAGGCGCTGGAGATTCTTCCAACGGGTAAGCCCCTCGTAGAGGAACGAGAGCGTCTGCCCGCAGAAGCGACAGAAGTCCCCGAACGCGCTGATGCGGTTGACGGTCACGGCCCCGATGCCAGCGATCCAGTTCATGCGCCACGTCCTCGTAACACGTATGTACTTCGCCGCGGCGTTCCGGTCAAGACGGCAGCGCAGTTCGCGCCGGAGCAGTCGGACGTCGATCCTCTATCTCTTCCAGCCTGAGGCGAAGCACGCGCCGGGTGGCGGCGGTCACCTTGACGCGATCGTCGATCCGCAGCGGAGCCAGGTAGACGAGCCCCGTTTCGTCGGAGATGCACACCGCGCGATCCCGGCGGGTCCGCGGCAGCTTGGCGTTCGTGAGAAAGTCGCTGACGGTCTGCCGCCCGGGACAGCCCAGGGGCACGAACGCATCACCCCGCTGGCGGCCTCGCGCGAGCAACCGGCCGCGAATCGCGTCGGCGTCGAGCAACTCTTCGCCGTCGGGGCGATGAAGGCAGTGCCGGCGAAACGCTTCGGCGTCGAACGGTTCGACCTCGCAGATGACGCTCCTTCCGTCTCCCAGGTCGGTGACGCCGGGAACGCAAAGGGTGACGGCCGTCAGCGGCTCGGCCGCATCAACGTCGGAGACGGGCTCGATCCGCAGCGATTCGCCTACTCGCCGAATCCGGAATCCGCCCGGCAGCGTGACGGCTGTCGGTGATCCGCCCGGCGCCGCCAAGGCGCCCAGTTGCATCAGGCGTTCGGCCCCGATCATCCGCAATGGCGCGCCCACGCGCTCCAGGGCGCCGCGGACCACGTAGCGGCGCAGGATGGGCGGCGCTTCGCCGAGGGCGGCAAGGTCGATTTCGCCCGCCGTTGGTCCGGCGGCGCGCCACGCGTTGCCCAGCAGTTCTCCGGCCTGCGCGGCGAGGAATTCCTCCGCTTCGGCCGCCGCGGCGGAAAGGCGCAATAGCGCGTCGTCCGCGCGGGCGTTGAGTTTGTTGCGCAGCAGCGGAAGCAACTCGTTGCGGATGAAATTCCGCCGGTAGAGCGTGTCGGCGTTGGTGGAGTCCTGCCGCCAGGCGAGGTTGCGGGCGCGGAGGAACGCCTCGATCTCGGCGCGGGTGACTTCCAGCAACGGGCGGACCAGGCGGACGTTGGAACCGCCCAGCCTGCGAACGGCGGGGATTCCCGCCAGCCCACGCAGGTGCGTGCCGCGGACGATGCGATAAAGGATCGTCTCGACGTTGTCGTCGGCGTGGTGGGCGGTGGCCACCGCGCGAGCGCCGATCCTTCGGGCCGCGGACAGGAAAAATTCGTACC
>DNAS01000175.1:2876-4868 GCA_003485185.1 Phycisphaerales bacterium
GGAAAAATTCGTACCGCGCGCGTCGCCCGGCCTGCTCGACGCTCTCGCCGCGGTTGCGGGCTTCGGCCGCCACGTCAAGGCGCTCCGTGAGGCACTCCAGTCCGCGAGCCTCGGCCAGCGACCGCACGAAGGACTCGTCGTCCCCGGCGGCGTCGCGCAGGAGATGGTTCAGGTGCGCCACGGCCAGACGATACCCCCGCCCCGCCTGGGCGGCCAGGAGCGTCATGACCTCCAGCAGGGCCACGCTGTCGGCCCCGCCGGAGATCGCCAGCAGGACCGTCTCGCCCGGCGCGAGCAGACCCCGCGCGTCGAGGTTCGCCGCGACGCGTTGTGCGAACGACCCGCCCTGTGCGTTCGGAAGAGAATTCATAACCGTCCTGCTGCGCATTGCAGCCCGACGCGCCGCATTATACTATCAGGCCGGTCCTTTCTGGAAAACGGAACTCATGCGGCCGATCCCACGCAGCCGACATCTCCTGGCGGTGATGCTGCTGGCAGCTTACGCGGCGGGCAGCGGGTTCCTCGCCATGCGCGACGACCGCCTCAGCGACCTCCAGGTACGACTCGCCGCGACCGCGCTGAAGCGCCACCAGCCCGCCCTGTACGCGCACGATCCGCTGCTGGGGTCCAGCGAGGTCTGGCGGACGGAATCACCCGCGTTCCAGAGCCTGCTCGAGATGGTGCTCGTGCCGACGGGATACCGTGATCCGTCGTTGCCGTTCCGGGCAATCTGCGGGATTGTCGTGATGATCTACCTGTGCGGCATGTATGCCCTGCTCCACCGTCAGTGCCGCAGCTGGTCGATCTCGGTTTTCGTCTCGATCCTCAGCGCCACGATCATCTACTCCCCCGGCGACGCGATGTGGGGAGTCGGCGCGCTGTCGAGCATCTCGCCGCCGGCCCTGTTCAACGCGATGGTTCCGCTGATTGTCCTGGCTTACCTGCGATACGCCGACCAGTGGCGGATCGTCCTGGTGTTCGGATTCATCGGGCTGATGGGCAACCTGGATCTCTCCGGCAGCGTGAACCTCTCGATCGTCCTGGCGATGGCATACCTGGCAAAACGGCGGTTTACCCCGCTGGCCTGGGCGACGGTTCTCGGTTGCGCCGTGGCGGCCGTCGCAGGCATGCTGCCCTACGCGAGCTACCTGCTGGGCCTCAGCCGACAGATCGACCCCGGCGGCGGCGCGGTCGGATACGCCCCCGCGCGCGAGGCGCTGCGCCGCCTGGAGGTTCTCTACCCGGAGCTGCTCGACGAACTGTTGAACTGGCTGCTGCTGGCCGGGGTGCTGGTGATTTCCGCCGTCGCCGTGCTGACCCGCGTCGAGCGGTTCCGCATGCGCGACCTGGGCTTCTGGGTTCTGCTGGCCTGCGCGGGGCTGGTCACGGCGCTGGGGTTCAGCGGACTGACCCAGTTGATCGCCCGCGTCCGGAACATTCCCCCGCCGGCCATCGACCTCATCCAAGCGCTGAGCCTGGTCATGCTCCCGCTGTACGTGCTGCTGGGGCAGGCGCTGACCAACCTGTTCCGCCTGGTTCGCACGCATCGCGCCGCCGTGCGCTGGGTCTGCGCCGCGATGCTGGCGGCATGGGTGCTCCCGTCGGACAACTTCCGCGTGATCCGCCACGCGGGAATGGACACCGCCACCGCCTTCATGGACGAAAATGACCGCCCTCGCGCCGTCCGAAGGCACCAGCGCCGCACGCTCCAGACAGCGGAGTTGGCGGCCATCGGACACTGGGCGTCCGACCCGCGGCGGTGCGACCTCGCGGCGGTGTTCATCACTGACCTTTCGGACTTCCGGCTGCTGGGACGGCGGGCCATCCTCGCCTGCGGCGAAGACGCCGACGCCGTCGTCCGGCACCGGTCGTCCTACCTGCCGCAATGGTCGCGACTGCTCGCCCTGCAAGGCAGGCTTCTCCACCCCGACAATCGCCTGCGAACCGACTCGAAGGACGTCACGCGGTTCGTCGCCGAGATTGCGCGCGACG
>DNAS01000175.1:4979-22735 GCA_003485185.1 Phycisphaerales bacterium
CGCCGAGATTGCGCGCGACGAACTGGCCGTCGTGCCGGAATGGTACGCGATCTTCGACGCCAACTCCGCGCCGGACGCCGCCGGCGGACTCAAGGAAATTCACGGCAACGGGTGGGGAGAATACTACCGGCTCTATAGAATACGTTGAGCACCGCGCCCGCGCCGGCAAGGCCCGCTACCGGCGCCACAGGCAGGATCCACGTGGGCTGAGATAACGGAAAGGGAAACCCATGACACGTGCCTTGTTGATGCTGACCCTGCTGGTGGGAGTGTCGTTCCTCGCGCCGGGGTGCATGACGGCTGCCAAGGAAGCCTACGGCGGAGTGACGGGGGCCGACGGAATCGTCGCGGAGATCCAGCCCGCCGTCGAAGCGGACAACGACCGCCCTCTCGGCCGGTACACGCACTTCGAGATCGGCAAAGTCACCGACGACATCTCGGGCAAGTACCCCGACCAGATCCTGGACATGGTGCCGGATCAGTTCGAGAAGCAACTGGCCAAGAAAAAGATCGTCAACGCCCCGACCGGAAAGACTCTGATTATCCGGGGCACGATCATCCACTACGAGGATGAAGGGATGCTCGGGATGGTCCTGGGCCCGCTGGAAGAAATCATCTGCCGCACCGAGCTGGTGGACAAGGACACCGGCAAGGTCATCGGCGTGGCCAACTGCATCGGACGGACGACGGAGCGGGTGAACAAGGGTGTAGCCAAGAAGGCCGAGGGACTCGCGAAGGCCTGGGCCAATTGGATCGAGATGCGGTATCCGAAGCCGCAGAAGGATTGATGCAACCAAAGATCATACAAGGATTTAGCTGCAATCCTTCCGCGAACGCTGCACGAGTCCCCGTGCTGCCCTTTCGGCGGCGCGGGGGCTGGTCTTTTCCTGCGTCGCGTTCACCGGACGGGCATTGCGCCTCAAGTGCAGAAGGCCCAAACGACGATATACACTGCCGGACGCGTTGGCCTCGCCGGCTCGCGCCGCAGGAGAATCGCCGTGTGCCCTTTTGTGGAAAAAGCCGATCCGCGTTGTGCGACGCACCTGACCTTGCGCAACCTGTACCGGGCCTTTGCTCACTGCGCGGACCGCTACTCGTCCTGCCCGGTCTACCAGGCCCTGAACGCGGAGCAGTTCCAGCATGACCCCGGCGAGCGAGTCCCCAACATCCCGGTCGTCCTCGCCGCCTCTTGAGGCCAAGTTTCTCCTCGCGGGCTTTCTGGACTATCTCCAGGCGGAATGCGGCCTGTCCGCCAATACCCGCAAGGCCTATTCTCGTGACCTTCGCCGGTTCCTGGCGTTCCTCGCGGAAAACGGCGCGGGCTCCCTCGGCGCGACGACCCCGCGCCACATCGAGGCGTTTTTGCGTGCGGAGCATGAGCGGGGACTGTCGCCCGCCTCGATCGCCCGGGAACTGGCCGCCGTCCGGATGTTCTGCCGGTATCTCGTCCTGCAGCAGGTGTTGCGCCTGGACGTCTCGGCCAGCATCGACCCGCCCCAAAAGTGGCACCGCCTTCCGACCGTCCTGGACGACCAGTCGGTCGTCCGTCTGATCGCCTCGCCCGACGACGAGCAGGACGCCCACGCCTCCCGCGACCGGGCCATGCTCGCCGTCCTCTACGCGTCGGGGCTCCGGGCCTCCGAACTGGCCGGGTTGAGAATCAACGATTTCAACGACCACCTGGGCGTGCTTCGCGTACTCGGCAAAGGCGACAAGGAGCGGATCGTCCCCCTCGCCTCGTCGGCGGCACAGGCCGTCCGGGAATACATGGCAGGCCAGCGCACCCAGCTCCCGGCAGCCCCCGACGAGCAGGCCCTGTTCCTGTCCCGCACGGGCCGACCCCTGACGCGAGAAGACGTCTTCCGAATCGTCCGCAAGTACGTCCGACGGGCCGCCCTGGCCGGGAACGTCACCCCGCACACCCTGAGGCACTGTTTCGCAACGCACCTGCTCAGCCGCGGGGCCGATCTGCGAAGCGTCCAGGAAATGCTCGGACACGCCGACATCTCCACGACCCAAATCTACACTCACGTGGACGCGGCCCGTTTGAAAGCAATTCACAGGAAGTTCCACCCCCGCGGATGACGCCGCCGTCACCTGCGGTGCAAAAAAAAGGCCCCGAAGCCGGAACCTGACTCGCTCGAAAGAAAAAATCCCCCTTCTCCGTCTCACGGCCGCGCTCTGCATTATGTCGCGATCACACCTCCGCAACTTCCTGCAGATCGAAGTCGGGGACGAAATTGTTCACGGCGGCAATGTATCCCTTGATCGCTTCGTCGAGTTTCTCACGCGCGTGGTCGTGCGTGTCGCCTTCGCAGACACACCCAGGCAGCGAGGGGCAAATCGCCGTGAATGTTCCTTTTTCGTTCGTAAAGATCGTGACCCGCAACTTCATTCTCGCCTCCCCAGGCAGAGAGTCGCCTCTCATTTGTCCGTACAGACCCGTATCCAGTTCATCCTGCCTCACAGATCTCTTCCGCAGGCAGCGGAATCGGGGGCGACATGCGGGCAGTTCCTGCCCCAGACCCCTGATACGTTTGCACCCCATCCGCTCTGCAACTTATTCTAGCACGGCGCAATCGCGGAACACAAACTTGTCACGAAAAAAACCTCGTCGGACCCCATGGATTGTGATGGAATTTTCCTGCCCGAGCTGCATCCCTTGGCGGTGCCGTTGGTTTGGCCGTCAAGTCGCCGTGATGCACCTGTTGGAAAAAAAATTTCGGCTTTCCTGATCGTCAGGGAACCGCCACAGGACACAAACGGACTTGGTTCCGCGCCTGGGGGCTGCTATACTGATTCGCGATTCGGGAGGGCGGGTGATTTCGTCCGCGATCTTCAGGATCTCCCCCGGAACGTGCGAGAAACCATGCCGATATACGAATATTCCTGTGAGAATTGCGGCCGGCAGTTGGAATTGTTGGTTTCGTCCAGCCGGGTCAAGCCCGCCTGCCCCCACTGCAGTTCCAAGAGACTTACCCGCAAATTCTCCACTTTCGCCGCGCATTCCGGGTCCGCCCAGCCGCAATGCCCGTCCGGAACCTGCCCGGGCGCGACAACATCGGCATGCGCGTCGGGAAAGTGCCCGTTTTCGAGATAGCTCCGCGGCAGGACAATCAGTCGAGAATAACCGTCACGTCCAGCCAGCGGGCGCCCCACTTGCGGGCCTGCTGGTGCGAGGGGAAGAATACGTCCAACCGATGGCCCTTGATCTTCGCGCCGCGATCCAGGACCGGCGCCGCCTGCCCGCCATTGTAGCCTGGAATCGACACCCTCCGCCCGAACGGCAACAGCCGTGTGTCGGCCGCCACGAACTTCGACCCGTTTGCCCAGATGCTCTTTCCGCTGGCGGTCTTTCCATCGCTCCAAGCGCCGCAGCATTTCGGGCACGGACAATACGCCGTCACCAGCATCCGCATGGTCACCGTTCTGGGACGGGGCGCCGGCTCGATCCGCGCGGGACTTTGCGGAGCCGGCCCGGCAACGGGCACAGCCGTTTGTGGCTCCACGAACAAAGGGATCGCTTCGCCGCCGACCTTCGCCGCAGGCGTTGAAGACTCCTGCGGAATGGTCACCGCCGCCAGAACGGGCGAATTCGCCCCCTCCTGGGCGGAGTCCTGCTTGAGGGAAGAAACATAGGACGCCAGCACCGCCGCCCCTGCCATCAGCAGCAGCAATACGGCAAAATATTTACCTGCTTTGGTCATCGTTTCCCAGGGCCTCCTGAACCTGTCGGGCGACAGTACAAAAGGCCGGAATTCTAGCGGTGGTTCTTGCAATGTCAAGCTTCTGCCTGACCTAAAACTGACATAAAATAATTCCGGATTTGCACTCCCTCAACCCCTTGCGTACCAAATAGTTAATGTTATTCGTTTCCCGGACTCGTCTTGCCGGGCTCCGGAAATTGCATCTTGGGACAACGGAGAGAAGGCTCCAAGGGCCGCGCCTTTCCGTCATGGTCTTTAAGGATTGTTCCCGGGCGTCCTGAACGGGTATACTGGGCGAAGTCGAAATCGGTCGAATTCCGCGGGCAGGGAGGTGCGTCACGTGACATGCCGGACTGGAATCGCGTTGAGCCTCCTGCTGGGTTCGGCCTTGCTGGCAGTTCCCGCCGTTGCGCGGGCCGATCGGCTCATCCTCGCCGACGGGCGCACCATTACCGGCTCGGTCACCGTCGAAGGCAACACGGTGACGATCAAGGCGGCCTTCGGCACGCTCCAGTTCTCCCGCCAGGAAGTCGCCCGCATCGAGATGGGCGAAACCCCGCGCGACGAGTTCGAAAAACGCCGGGCCGCCACGGCCTTCGACGATGCCGACGCCCTGCTGGCCCTGGCTGCCTGGGCCGAAGGCAAGTCCCTTTCCCGCGAAGCCGGCGAGGTCTACCAAGCCGTCCTGAAGGTGAATCCCGACCATCCCGTCGCCCGGAAAAAGCTCGGGTTTGTCCGGATCGACGGGAAATGGCATGAATTCGCCGGAGCGATGGAACTGGCCCGCAGCAAGCTGGAAGCCGGAAACTACGACGCCTTGCTGAGCGAGATTCTTCCCGCGCTGAGCGGCGCCGCCCCGTCGCCGCGCCAGGCGTTGCAAGCCGGTGAACTGACGGCGATGACCCTGTTGCGGGCTGCGCGGTTCGCCCAGGCCGCCGAAGCATTCAAATCCCTGGCCGCCCAGGCCGACGCCGGCGCCGCCACGCGATACCTCGCCATCTCCGACATCCTTTCGGGCAACAAGGACGGAATGTACGTCCTGAAGGAAAAGTACCCCCCCGACGCGGAAATCCGGGGCGCTCGCGCCGTGCCGATCGGTCCTGCCTCGCTGGCCGACCCGTTGGTCCTCCAAGCTGCCCTCTGGGACCGCGCCAAGGAGCACATCGCAGCCGGACGTAAGATCATGGACGAGGCCCGCGCGATCCAGGAAACCGATCCGGACACTGCCCGGACCAAGTACCTGCTGGCCGGGCGGACCTTCGACAAGTCCGACGCCCTCGTCGAGGGCATCTCGCGAAGCTACCGCATCGAGATCGCCCGCCGGCAGATCGCCGTCCTCCGCCGCGACAGCGAGAGCAACGCCCGGAAATTCGACCTGCTGATGGAGTCGCTCGGCAGCCAGAAAATGTCACCCGCGGAATATCGAAATACCGTTGTCCGATTGATCCATTACCTGGATAATGTCCGAGAGGACCTGAACTCGATCCTCGCGCTGGCTAAGCCGTATGCGCAGGAGCTGGCGTTGGAGACCAAGTGGGCGGAACTGGACCTCCAGCGGATCGAGGAGATGCGGCGAGTCCTGAAGAAGGAACTCGATGCCCGGAATTAAGTCCTACATCCTGTGCGGGGTGACGGCGATGACGGGAGTCGGCCTCGCCGCGGTTCAATCCGGCCTGCCGGATTCCGATACCGACACCGTACAGTTCGCCCTGCGGAGCCTCCGCGACGGCCAGTCCGCCCAGGCCGAAACCCTCGCCCTTCGTCTGGCCCGGAGAGCGTCCTCGCCGGTGGACCGCGCCTGGTTGATCGTCGCCGGAGCCCGCCAGCAGGCCCGCCAATACGAATCCGCCGTCCAGGCCTACAACGCCTATCTCGACAAGTGCGCCTCGGAAGACCTGCGCCGCTACGTCCTGGAGCAGATCCGCCTTTGTCGCCGCGCCGCCACCGGCGATCCCGTCTCCGTGGCGCCCAGCAAGCGGCTCACCCCGGCCGAACGCGAGGAACTCGCCCGTGTCGACCGTGTCGAGCATATCGATTCGACCGAGCATTTCGTCGTGCGGTCCCGCAACGCCCGCCTGACCAAGCTGGTCGCCCGCCAGGCGGAAGTCGCCCTGCGGCGAATCGGAAACCTTCTCCTCGGCGAACAGGCCTACCCCCACACGGTGGACATCTACGTCTGGACCGACCGCGAGGAATATCTCGCCAACGCCTCCGACGCCCCCGAGTGGGCAGGCGGAAGCTTCTCCTTCACCGTCGAAGCCGGCACGGCGACGCGCCGGCTTGATCTGACCCAGCTGGACGATGACGGAAACTTCAACGTCGCCATGCTCGATCGCGTGCTGCCGCACGAACTGTGCCACCTGGTCGTCCGCGAGCATTTCGGCGAGGCCGAGTGCCCCCTGTTCCTCAACGAAGGCTTGGCCATGCTCGCCGAGAGCGAAGTGAACAACCAGCGCGTCCTGCTGGCGGGCAAGGCCCTGCTGGGCGAGGCGAAGATCGACCTGGACGCCCTGCTCGTGGCGCAGCGCCAGTCGCTGTCCAGCCCGACAGTGTTCTACGCCGAGTCGTACAGCGTGGTCTCCTTCCTCCGCCGGCAACTGACGGACGAGCAGTTCCAAAACTTCCTGGCCCACGTCAAGGACGGATGTTCCGTATCGGACGCGATCCAGCGGGCGATGTACGTTCCGCACAATTCCGAGTACGGTCTGATCCTGGCGGCGGCGTGGGAACGCCACGCCATTGCCGACGCCCAGTACCTCGAAGCCGTCAGTCTGGCGCGGTAGCTTTCGCCCCCTTCCCTTCCGCCTGATTCCAACGGGGGCTTTCCTTTTCCCCCTGTTTGGTGTAATTCCTAGAACCTGTTCTGTTGGTTTTTACGGAATGGAGACCTTCATGGCGGTGTACGACTTCACGGCGATCGAGAAAAAATGGCAGCAGCACTGGGAGGCCCACGGCACGTTCCGCCAGGCCAATCCCGGCGAGAAGGGCTTCGATCCGAACCGGCCTAAGTTTTACGTGCTGGACATGTTCCCCTACCCGTCCGGCGCGGGCCTGCACGTGGGACACCCCGAGGGCTACACCGCCACCGACATCGTCGCCCGCTACAAGCGGATGAAGGGCTTCAACGTCCTGCACCCGATGGGTTACGACGCGTTCGGGCTGCCCGCCGAGCAGTACGCCGTGGAGCACGGCGTGCATCCGCGGATCACCACCGAGCGGAACATCGCCAACATCGAGCGGCAGATCCGGATGTTCGGCTTCAGCTACGACTGGTCCCGACGGGTGGCGACCACCGACGTGGAGTATTACCGCTGGACGCAGTGGATCTTCCTGCAACTGTTCAACAGCTGGTACGACCCTGTCGCGCGGGCCGCCCGGCCGATCGGCGAACTCGTCCGCCGCCTGGAAAGCGGCGAGTACCTGGTGGACCTCGGCGGGGACGTCGTGTTCGAGCCCACCGCGGCGACCATCGAAGCCCTGGCGGGCCTGCCGGCCGGCTACGTCAAATTCGCCGAATTGGACGCCGGGCAGCGGCAGGCCGTCATCGACGCGCAGCGACTCGCCTACCTCAACGAGGTGCCGGTCAACTGGTGCCCCAAGCTCGGTACGGTGCTGGCCAACGAGGAAGTCACCAACGAAGGCCGCTCCGAACGCGGCGACCACCCGGTCTTCCGCCGCGCGCTGAAGCAGTGGATGCTCCGCATCACCGCCTACGCCGATCGCCTGCTGGACGACCTGGCCCTGGTGGACTGGCCCGAGCCCATCAAGCTCATGCAGCGAAACTGGATCGGAAAGAGCGTCGGCGCCGAAGTGGACTTCCCGTTGGAAAGCATTGCGTCGGACGAATGGTTCGCCGACCGGGCCGATGCGGGCTTCCCCGCCGTCGAGGAAGACGAGGTCATCCGCGTCTACACCACCCGTCCCGACACGCTCTTCGGGGCGACCTACATGGTTCTCGCGCCGGAGCATCCGCTGGTCGAAGAGATTACGACCGACCCGCAGCGACAAACCGTCCAGGCGTACGTCGCACAGGCGAAGAACAAGAGCGAGCTGGAGCGCACGGCCGAGACCAAGGAAAAAACCGGCGTCTTCACCGGCGCGTACGCCGTTAATCCCGTCAACCGCCAGCGGATCCCCGTCTGGGTGGCCGACTACGTGATGACCGGCTACGGCACGGGCGCCATCATGGCCGTCCCGGCGCACGACACGCGCGACTTCGAGTTCGCGCAGAAGTTCGACCTGCCGGTGATCCAGGTGGTCGAGCCACCGGCGGGCGCGGACTGGCGCGGGTTCACGGACGACGGCACGGCCTGCAACTCCGGCGAATACGATGGTCTGGCGACGGCGGAGTTCAAGAAGCGCATCACCGCCGACCTGTCCAAGGGCGGGCTCGGCAAGCAGGCGATCCACTACAAGCTGCGCGACTGGCTGTTCAGCCGGCAGCGGTACTGGGGCGAGCCGTTCCCGATCGTCCACTGCCACAAGTGCGGGCCTGCGGCGCTGCCGGAATCGGCCCTTCCGCTGACGCTGCCGGAGATGGCCGACTTCACCCCTGCCGCCAGCGACGACCCCGACGCGCCGCCGGAACCGCCGCTGGGGAAAATGACCAACTGGACGTCGACCACCTGCCCCTGCTGCGGCGGGCCCGCCACGCGAGAACTCAACACCATGCCCCAGTGGGCGGGCAGTTGCTGGTACTACCTGCGCTACCTCGACCCGAAGAACGACAAGCGGTTCGTCGAGTCGGAGATCGAAAAATACTGGATGGGCGGCAACGGCGTGGACCTCTACGTCGGCGGGGCCGAGCACGCCGTGCTCCACCTGCTCTACGCGCGATTCTGGCACAAGGCACTGTACGACCTCGGCTGCGTGTCTACGGCCGAGCCGTTCGCCAAGCTGTTCAACCAGGGGATGATCCGCAGTTTCGCATATCGCGATTCGCGCGGGGTGTATGTCGGCTACGACGACGTGGACCTCTCCGGCGACGCCCCTCGTCACCGCGCCACCGGCGAGGTGCTGTCCGAGAGCGTCGAGAAGATGTCCAAGAGCCTCAAGAACGTCGTCAACCCCGACGAGGTGATCGCGCAGTACGGCGCGGATACGTTCCGCCTGTACGAGATGTTCATGGGCCCGCTGGAGGCGTCCAAGCCGTGGAACACCCGCGACGTGCCGGGCGCGCACCGGTTCCTCCAGCGCGTCTGGCGGATCGTCGCGGGCACCGACGACCAGCCGGCCCTGCTGACCGACGCCGACGGCGACGCGGGTGTCGAACGCGCCCTGCACAAACTCGTCAAGAAAGTCGGCGAAGACATCGAGGCCATGAAGTTCAACACCGCCATCGCCGCGATGATGGAGTTCGTCAACGCCGTCTTCAAGGCGGGACGAATCTCCGCGCCGCAGGCGGAACGGTTCCTCCTGCTGCTGGCGCCCTTCGCGCCGCACCTGGCCGAGGAACTCTGGCAGAAGCTCGGGCACGCCGGCAGCCTGGCGCACGAGCCCTGGCCCGCCTACGACGAAAAGATGCTCGCGGAAGACATCGTCGAGCTGGCCGTCCAGGTCAACGGGAAGTTCCGTAGCAAGATCCAGGTCGCCGCGGACGCCTCGCAGGAAGCATGCGTGGAGGCCGCGTTGGCCGACGAGAAGGTCGCTGCCGCCGTCGCGGGAAAGCAGATCGTCAAGCAGATCGTCGTGCCGGGCCGGCTGGTGAACCTGGTGGTGAAATGATCCACAGGCCCGCGCGCTCGCGCAAGGGAACCGTCGTTCATGAGCGAAGAGTCGAACAAGTCGGCGGCGGCGTTTGAGCGGGCCCGTCGGGTGCTCGTCGGCGGGGTGAACTCGCCGGTCCGGGCATTCGCGGCCGTGGGCGGAACGCCGCCGGTCATCGCCTGCGCCGCCGGGGCGAAGATCGTCGATCTCGACGGGCGGGAATACATCGACTACGTCGGCAGCTACGGTCCGGCGATTCTCGGACACGCCCCCCCGGCGGTCGTCCGCGCCATCCGCGACGCGGCCGGGCGAGGCTCCAGCTACGGCGCCCCCACTGCCGCCGAGACGCTTCTGGCCGAGGCGATCGCCGCCGTCCTGCCGTCGGTGGAAAAGGTGCGCTTCACGTCCAGCGGCACCGAGGCCGCCATGACGGCAGTGCGCCTGGCGCGCGGCGCGACCGGGCGGGCGAAGATCGTCAAGTTCGTTGGTTGCTACCACGGACACGCCGACGCCCTGCTGGTCTCCGCCGGCAGCGGCGCGACGACGCTGGGCGTGCCCTCCTCGCCGGGCGTGCCTGCCGGCGCCGTCGCCGACACGCTGCTGGTCGAGTACAACGACCTGCCGGGCGTCGAACGCGCGTTCTCGCAACACGGCGGGGACATCGCAGCCGTCCTGGTCGAACCGGTGGCAGGGAACATGGGCGTCGTTCCGCCCGCTGCGGGGTTCCTGGAGAGCCTGCGGCGAATGTGCGACAAGCACGGCACGCTGCTGGTCTTCGACGAGGTGATGACGGGCTTCCGCGTCTCGCACGCGGGCGCGCAGGGGCTCTATGGTGTGCGCCCCGACCTGACGGTGCTGGGCAAGATCATTGGCGCGAGCATGCCGGTGGGCGCGGTGGGCGGCCCGGCTGCGGTGATGAAGCATCTCGCGCCGGAAGGCCCGGTCTACCAAGCCGGGACGCTGTCCGGAAATCCGGTGGCGATGGCGGCGGGTCTGGCGGCGTTGGCGGCCTTGCGGGAAAAGGGCTTCTACGACCGCCTGGAGAAAATCTCGGCCGAGCTGGAAGCGGGCCTGCGCAGCGCTGCAACACAGGCGGGACTGGCCGGAAAAGTCACCATCAACCGCGTAGGCAGCATGCTGACAGTGTTTTTCGCCCCTCCGCCGGTCATAAATTATCGCCAGGCCACCGCAAGCGACACCCAGGCATTCGCCGCGTATTTCCACGCCATGCTGGAGGCGGGAATCTACCTGCCGCCCAGCCAATTCGAGGCGATTTTCGTCTCCGCGGCCCATACCGAATCGGACATCGCGGCGACCGTCCAGGCCGCCCATGGCGCCCTGCGGGCGGCTGCAAGGCTCATGGAGACAGGTTCTTCCGGCCGATAAGGTTCTTGAACGTGTATAATCACACAAACGATGCGCCTCGTGCGCAGGGAAAGGAGCAATCCATGGCTGCCCAATTCGAGAATCTCTCCTCCGAGTATACCGCCGCCTTCAAGTCGCTCCGCGCCGCAAAGAACCTGTTTGTCCTGCTGATCCTTCTGTCCCTTCTGGGCCAGGGGATCGGATTTGCGCTGGTGCACTTCGGCGGGGTGATCGACCCGCTGCACACCCCTGCGCCGGAAGGTCCGGCGGTGGGCGAAGCCCCGGTCGTCCAGGGCGAAAAAACCGGCCAGGCCACCGTCTGGGAAAACATCCTGATGTGGACCCTGCCGGCGCTGAAGTTCGTGGCGTTCGTCTCGGCCTTGCTGCTGATGCTGACGGTCATGTTCGCGGTGAAGGTCTCGCTGACGGGGCGCCTGGGCGGAGTCTCGGGGCTCATCGCCGCGTTTTTCTGGTCGCTGATCCTGCTGGCGATGGCCACCCCCTGGCAGCAGATCATGAATGTCTCCTTCGCTTCCGGCGTGACGTATAACCTGGGCGACCTGGTGAAGCATGTCGGGCGCATCAAGGCGTCGTGGGGCGCCAAGGACGTCATCCTGCTGGACCGGATTCTGTTCTACGTCCGGTTCATCTCCTTCCCCGCCATCGCCATTCTGGTCATGCTGACGCTGCAGCTTCGCTGGGGACGGGGAACCAAGGCCATGTCCCTTCCGCCGGCCCTGACGCGCATCGTCGAGCCCCAGGCCAGAAGTTCGTCGGAAGGCCCGATCCAGCTGTAGCGCCGCGCGACGGATTTTGAGCTTCTCGCCCCATCCCCGCGGGATTCCGCCCGGATGGGGCGTTTGTTTGCGCCGCGCCGGCATGGGCGGCGCAATTGACACATTCGCGGACCGGCATTAGAGCCTATCCCAAAAACTCCAAGGGCCGCGACGGGCCGGATTTTGACGCAGGCCAAGGCGCGAGGGCGACGACATATCTTGCGACGATATGTCGAGCCCGAGCAACGCCGGCATGCGGCAAAAAACGGCCCGTCCCGCAGGGTTGTGTCAAAAACCGCCCGTCTGCGACGTCAGGACTCCTCGCCAACCCATCAAGGGTTGGCGTCGTCGTCCTTTCTTGCATCCAGACGGTTTTTGTCACAACGCGGCGTCTTGCAGTTTTTGGGATAGGCTCTTAGCATGGGGGGTGTGAGAATTGCCTTGTCTGGCCCGTGTGCGAACCTGAAGTGTGCGTCCCTGCTGACAGCGGTGCTCTGCGCCCTCGGCATGGCCGGATGCCCTTCCGTCTCCTCTCCCGAATCGCAGCCGAGTTCCCCTGCCGTGAACGTGCCCGTGCTGGGCGACCCGGCCGGCGCCACCACTCGCCCGGACGAAAACCGCTACATGCTCATCGTGCAGATGCGGGTCGTTTCGGTGGAGGTCCCGGTGGGAACCGCCAGCGGAACGGAAGAACTCTGGAGCTATCTCGACGAGGAGCCGGTTTCCGCGTTCCGTCACGCCGGGCTGGGGCGTAACGGGTGGCGCATCGGGGTCGCGCGGCGCGACGTCTGGCCGGACCTGGCCAGGATTCTTACCCACATGACGGGCAAGCCCCTCCAGGAACGCGATTTCACGGTGATTCCCTCGCGCCCCATGCACGTGTCCCTCAAGGAAAACCAGCCGATCGAGACGATCTTCCTTTCCAACGAGGATCAGACGCTCAGCGGCGCGGATTACCCGCCGGGCGATTACCTGCTGACGATCACCTGCACGCTCGATCGCGATGACCCGTCGCACGTGATGGTCACCGGCATCCCGCAGGTGCGCTCGACACACCGAACGCCCCGCTTCATCCGCCAGGAAACCGGAATGGCGATGGTCGCCGAACCGAACTATTTCCACTTCCGCCCGCTGCTGTTCCGCATGACGATTCCCAGCGGGAACATCGTGGTGATCGGACCCGGGGCTGAGTCCCGCCGCCCCAGCAGCGTGGGGTATCACTTCCTGGTCCATCGGAAAGAAGGAATGGAGTTTGAAACGGTCCTGGTGCTGGTGCCGCGGGTGTTCGCAGCGCCGCTGCGGTAGACCGGCCGGATAATCCATGCCATGAACGAACCGAAATCCTCATCCTCCCCCGCGACGGGTGCGGAATACTATCGCCGCCTGTGCGAACACGCCGCCGTGGCGCTCGTCGCCACCGATGCGGAATTCCGCATCGTCTGCTGGAACGCCGCCGCGGAGGAACTGCTGAACATTCCCGCCGGGCAGATGCTCGGGAAGCCCATCGAGCAGGCCGTGCCCGAGGACCGGCGCAAACTCCTCCGCCGCCTGCTCCAGCGGACCGTGGAGCGAGGCGTGACAAGCGAGTTCGAGCTTCACATGCCCGCGCCGGACGCCGAACATCGCGACGTGCTGGTCCGGCTCTCGCGGATCGGCGCGCCCGGCGAGCCCGCCCAAGGCGTGGCTGCCTGGCTGGTCGATGAAACGCAGCGCAAGCGCCTGGCAGAGAAGCTCGCGCAGGCGGAAAAATACGCCTCCCTCGGCACGCTCGCCGGCGGAGTGGCGCACCACTTCAACAACATCCTCGGCGGGGTGGCGACGTTCGTCGATTACGCGCTGACCAGCGGCGACCTGGCCGCGATGAAGCGGGCGCTCCAGATGACCGCTGAGGCCGCCGCTCGCGCCGGGAAAATCACCCAGTCGCTCTTGAGCTTCGCCGAGCAGGACACCCACCGCACCGACCTGGCCGACCTGACCGAGGTCGTGCTGACCTTCTCGCACCTGGTGGAACGCCCCCTCGCCGAGCACAACATCAAGCTCCAACTCGACCTTCGCCCCGTGCCCGTGGTCGCCGTCGAGGCCAACCGAATGCACCAGGTGCTCGGAAACCTCCTGACCAACGCCGAGGAGGCCATGCCCGACGGCGGCGCCATCACCATCGGCATCGAGCGCCGCGAATCGCACGTGGTGTTGACCTTCCGCGACAGCGGCTGCGGTATCCCCCCGGAGCACCTGCCGCTGGTTTTCGAGCCCTTTTTCACCACCAAGGGCCTGCTGGCCGGGGGCGATCACGCCAACCCGGGCCTGGGGCTTTCCGTGGTGCACGGGATCATCGTGGACATGGGCGCCGCGATCGACGTGGAGTCGGCCCCGGGGCAGGGCGCCACGTTCACGATTTCCTTCCCCCTGGAAACCGCGACAGCGTCGCGGGGCTGACGCGACGGCGTCCCCTTTTGCGGACTATGCGGTTACCGCGCGGATCCAGGCGTCGGCGATCATCGCGTGCCCGGCCTGCGACGGATGCACACCGTCCGACAGCCAGTAAGTCATGTCCCTTCGGCACGCGGCCGCCGCGAACATCCCGTCCAGCGGCAGGTAGATCGCGTGGAACTCGCGGGCCAGCTCGCGCACCGCGTCGATGCGCGGGTTCAGGTCGCTCCGCCATTTCGCGCGGTCCGCCGGCGTGTGCAGGAGGAACGGTTCGCAGAGCACCAGCCGCGCGCCCAGCTCGTCGACGATCCGGCGGAGCATCGCGCGGTAATCCTTCCGGAAGGCATCCACGGGCGTCGGATCATTGGCGTTGAACGCCCGCCACGTGTCGTTGATGCCGATCAGGATCGACACCAGCGTCGGCTTGTGCGCCAGCAGGTCGGCGTCCATCCGCGCCAGCAGGTCCTTTGCCCGGTTGCCGCTGATGCCCGTATTGGTGAACCGCGGGTTCAGTTCGGGATACGCAGCCGACAGGCGGGTGGCGATCATCGACGGATATCCCACGCCCAGGCCGCCGTTGTTGTTGTCCTTGCTCCGCCGCCCGGCGTCCGTGATGCTGTCGCCGTAAAACAACACATGCTCGTTCTGATTTAAAGCCATTTTCCGTTCCTTCCACAAATGTTTACCGCGTTTCGAATCAGGCCTTCTGCTGCGTCGGGACGGCGGCGAAGCCGACGCCCGCGGTGGGTCTCCTGCTGGCGCGGGGGTAGACCTTCTTCCGCCCGCGCACGCGCTGGTACAGGCGCAGCGGCGTGCCGTGCGGCAGCAGGTCCACGACGTCCGGGCCGCGATACAGCGCCGTAAAACTGCGCCCGCGGGCGGTCTCCGCGACGCGCTTCGTCGCCAGCGGATGCCGCAGCTCGATGGTGGCGCCCACCGGGACCGCCTGGAACACCGCCAGGTCGCCCTCCCGCGCGAACGCCTTTTTCCTGCCGTTGCATCGCCCTTCGAGCCTCCGCCCCATCCACGGCTGGACGCGGATCGCCACGTCGCACTTGCGGGCCGGCGTGACGGAGAGGAACCCCTCGTTGGGGTAGCCCATCCGCACCTGGCCCTGCGGGATCGTCTTGTCCACGGGAATGTTGACGGTCAGCCGCCCGCGCCGGTACTGCACCGCGCGGTCCCAGACGATCTGGAGCGCCTGCGGCGCGGTGCCCACGCAGCAGCCCGCGATGGACCGGAACCGCTTCAGCGAGATCGAGTTCGGTTCGGCCCCGCCGGACCACCCGCCGACGATCCGCTTGTCGATGTCTCGCCAGGTCGTGTCGGTCGTGTCGGGAATCGAGTTGTCCACGCTGACGAAACGCCCGTCCTTGACCTGGTTCTCGACGAGTTGGTTGCGCCCGAAGCGGGTCAGGTCCACCCAATATTCCTCGAACCCGGCGTCGATCAGTTCCTTGGCACACTCGATCATGTCCTTGATGCAGCACGTTTCGCAGTGCTCCTCCGTCATTGGGTGCCACTGGGCGTATTCCGGCACCCACCCGAACGAGCTGGACATCGACCGGACGTAATCGTAAATCTGCTTTCCGCGGCGGATGTAGCCGTCGTTCTTCGTCAGGCGGCCGAGGCGCACCAGGCCGGATGCCACCCACACGGCCGAGTGCACGTGCCCGAAAAACTCGCCCTTCCAGTTGAAGTACCGGCTGACGCCGATCAGGAAGTTCGCCGTCCCCTTGGCCAGGTCCAGGGACGTCTCGTCGCCGGTCAGGTCGTAGCGGACGACCAGCGCGTGGAGCATCATGCCGTTGCGGATCGACTGCTCGCCGCGCCCGGTGTGGCAGGTCAAGTCCCAGCCGCGATCGCGGAGGTAGACGTCGTTGGGGAATTCGTAAATCGGGTTGGATTCCGGGAAATCGCCCGACCAGAACGTGCGTACCTTGCGCTCGATGACGAGCTTCCGCATTCCGCGCACCAGTTCCGACGCGCGCCGCTCCGCCTCGGCGTCGGCGGGATCGTTGGCGATCATGCGGTTCAGCGCCGACAGGATGTAGGCCATCTCGTGGAAGCTGCTGTGGTTGGTCTTCGACCAGGGGTAATCCTCGTGGAACCGCAGGCCGTGCTCGCCCCAGCTTTTCATGATGTGCCGGCGGAAGGCGTCCTCGACGTCCTTGCCCTCCGGGCCGCCGAGCATCTGCCGGACCGCCACGATCGCCTCGTACCACGAGGCGACCAGTTCCGCGTCGTCCACCCGGCAGTGGCGGGCAAAGGCGGGATTCTCGTGCGCCGCAATCAGCCAGAACGGCAGCGAGTCGTACCGCTCGTCCACCATCGACGTCAGGTAATTCAGCGCCAGCCTGGCGTTCTCGAGCGGCTGGAATTTCTCGTAGAGAACCTTAGCCATTTCTGTCTCCGGAACAGCGGAATCGTTCAGATCCTAGGCAAAAAACACGCCGGAAAGCGGAGAAAGTATCCTTTCGGGGGACGAAATGCAATGCGGGGGGACCGGAACTCAGCGACCCTGGAGATACGGCTGGTCGAATTCGTCTCCGCGGAAGGTGTGTCCGAGGTAGGTCTTGCGGACCAGGTCGTCGTTGATGAGTTCGCGCGGCGGGCCTTCGCGGAGAACTTTGCCGTTGTCAATGATGTACGAGCGGTCCGTGACGGTCAGCGTCTCGCGGACGTTGTGATCGGTCAGCAGGATGCTGATTCCCCGGTCGCGCAGGCCGCGGATCTCGCGCTGAAGGTCCTCGACGGCGATCGGGTCCACGCCGGAGAACGGCTCGTCCAGCAGGATCATCGTGGGATTGGTGACCAGCGCGCGGGCGATTTCGAGCTTGCGCCGCTCGCCGCCGGAGAGCGTCCGGGCCAGTTGTTCCCGAACATGGGTCAGGCCAAACTGTTCCAGCAGGTGCTCGCAGCGTTCGTGCCGGACGCGCCGGCTGAGATTCATCGTCTCCAGGATCGCCAGTAGGTTCTGCCGGACGGTCAGGCGCTGAAAAATGCTCGGCTCCTGGGAAAGATACCCCATCCCCCGGCGGGCGCGCTTGTACATGGGCATGGAGGTGACATCCACGCCGTCGAAGATGACGCTCCCTTCGTCTGGTGCAATCATCCCGATGGTCATGCGGAAGGTGGTGGTCTTTCCGGCGCCGTTGGGGCCCAAGAGGCCGAAGAATTCGCCGGGCTGCACGTCGAGCGAGACGCCGTCGAGCGCCTGGGTGGTGCGGAAGCGTTTGCGCAGGCCGCTGACGCGGATTGCGGGGACCGCGTTCATGCGGGCAGGAGGTCGGACACCCCGTAGAGTTCGGCCAGCGTGGTGAAGCTTTCCGGCAGGCCGGTGCAGGCGAGCGTGCGGCCGGCCTTGTGCGCTTCGCGCAGCGCGCTGAACACCAGCGCCAGCGCNNCCCGCCGTATCGCTTGACCAGTTTGTCGGTTTCCAGAAGGATCATGCCGTTTTTCAATCCGCCTGTGGATAACTTGTGCAAAAGTCACGAGGCCCATAGGGCCTTACCGATTTCCGTAAAGGCCTGCCGCCGGATTCCAATCGTCACGGAAAGCCATTTTCGGGGCTTTTTTCCTGCCCGATCAGCCTGTAGATGGCCGTAATCTCTTCACAAGACTACCCTTAGCCTTTCGGACCCATCAGGCATTCGCCCGATTGGCGGCCCGATTTGGCAGGTTTGCCAGCATACCCCGCCCGGCGGGGAAAATCCAACCCGCCCTCCAAACAACCTATCCGATTATGTGAATAACTTATACGACCCGGCAT
>DNAS01000175.1:22887-25173 GCA_003485185.1 Phycisphaerales bacterium
TAACTTATACGACCCGGCATGGTTTTGCCAGTCTCGCCGGGTCACCGAATGAACCGCATCCGGCCGACATTCGGGACAATGGGAATCTGCGGCAGCGCCGGCACGGAGAAGCCCGAAGGCCAATACACGAACAGCGCCTTTCCGATCAGGTTGTAGCGGGGAACGGTTCCCAACTTATAGACCGGTTCCGCGCCCGCCTGCCAGTCTGGGATGATCCGCCCGTCTTTGGCCCACAGCCGCAGCGTGGCGGCGGCGGAAGACCACGAACGCCCGTCGAGGCTTTGCGGACTGTTGTCGCCCAGCACGAAGAACTCGTCGAGGTCGCGGTCGGGACCCTTGTCCAGCACGACGGGATTTCCCGTGACGCCCCACGCCTGCGGCGGATCGGGAATCCTGCCCATCGCCGCCAACCGATCGAAGTATTTCAGCAGCACAGCGGGGATGCGCGTCCGGTCTTCGTGCAGGCCGTCAGGGCAGGTGTAGTATTCATCCCGCACGAGCTTGATGTGTCGAAAGTCGCTTTTGCCCCCCCATGCGGCGATCCTGACCTTCGGGGTGGGAATCGGCCGGGCGCCGTCGACGGCCTGGCGGAGGCGATCCTCGAGTTGCTTCTTTGTTTCGCCCTGATTGCCGGGGTATTTCTCATCTCGGCTGACCAGCACTTCCCTGCCGTCCACCTCGAACGACACGCGGAAATCCACGTGCGTCAGGGCCAGCTCGTATCCGCGCCCCGTCTTCAGCGGCGCCAGGCGGACCGCGCCCCACTCGGTCCACGGCTCCTGCCCGTCGGTCCGGTGCAGCAGCGCCGCGGCGCCGTCGCCGTGGAGTTCCGCCTTGAACTGGTGCTCCATGCTCGTCAGCAGCAGGCTCACGCAGGCATCCGGCGAATCCGGCACGAAGGTGAAGCTCAGGCGCAGATCGCTGCACACGTCCACGCCGGGGCGGATGTTTCCGCTCTGGATCTCCACGTTGCGCGCGTTGTACCCGTAGTGCGGAAGGAAGACGGAATCGGCCGCGACGAAGGTCAACTCGGCCCGCTGCCCGCCGGCGAAGGAGAACATCCTTCCGTTCTCGCCCGACAGATCCCACCGCTCGGTATGGGCAAGGTCTTCCCATCGGGGAGGCCGGGGGGTGTCGTCCCTCGCCTGACGATCGAAAACCGACAGGTCCAAGCGGTAGTCGTTGTCATAGACGACCTGCCACATCGCCTCCTGGGCGACGCGGGGCTTCCGGCGGATCGTCCAGGGGAGCAAGTTTCCGGCCTCGGGATGGGAAAAATCGCGGCGGTCGATCCGCCCGTCTCCGTCGCAGTCGCGCCCCCGGCGCACGAACACGTCGCCGTGGACGATCTCGATCATTTCGCCGGGCAGGCCGATGAGTCGCTTGATGTAGTTCTCGCGATTGTTCTGGGGGTTCTTGAAGACGACCACATCCCACGGGGAAGGCTCGCGGAAATCGTAAAGGTACTTCATGACCAGCACGCGGTCGCCGCTGCGGATCATCCCCTTTTTGTCCAGGGGGGGGCTGCCGCAGTTGGGGCACAGGGCGCCCAGCGGCGACTGCTCGGGATGGCGCACGCCCCGCTGGTGAATGTCCGCGACGGAACCGAACGCATACTCGTATCCGCACGCGGGACAGGTCACCTGGAGATGCTCGCCGTACAGGCGGGGCGCCATCGATCCGGTCGGGATCACGAACGCCTCGACGATGAACGCCCGCAGGACGAACGCCAGGACGATCGCCACCCAGACGCTCTCGAACGTGTCGCGGGTGGACTCGAGTTCCCGCATCGTTTTGTCCTGCGACCTGCTCATGGTCCCAACACGATATCGGCTCGGGTCCGCCCCGCCAAGCGAATTCCCCCGCACTCCGCCGCGCAAGCGCCGCTATAATCTTGCGAAGCGATAAGGAACCCGTCCATGACACGCATGCAACGCCTGGGAACGTCAACGGCCGTCCTGCTGACCCTCGCCGCGCTGACCGCGCCGGCGCGGGCCTGGCTGGGCATGGGGCACGACCTGGCCGCGCGGACGGCCGTCGAGGCCCTGCCCGAAAACTTCCCCCCCTTCTTCCGCGCCGGCGTCGAACAGATCGCCCACGCCTCACTCGACCCGGACCTCTTCACTCGCCCCCTCGGAGGCAAACAGGTCCACGCAGCCGAGGCGCCGGAGCATTACTTCGACCTCGAGCTGTTCGCCCTCAGCGAGTTGCCCGAGACGCGCTATGAATTTATGGGTCGCCTTTCCGAACGGAAACTCGCGCCGGCCAAGGTGGGCCTGCTGCCCT
>DNAS01000175.1:25296-25572 GCA_003485185.1 Phycisphaerales bacterium
AGGTGGGCCTGCTGCCCTACTCGCTGGCGGAATGGACGCAGCGGCTGACCGTCGCCCTCGCCGAGCACCGCCGCTGGCCTGACGACAAGAACATCCAGGCCAAGTGCCTCGTCTACGCGGGCCTGCTCGCTCATTACGCGGCCGACGCCGCCCAGCCGCTGCACACGACGATCCACTACGATGGACGTGCCGGCGCCGACGGAAAGAGCCCGCGATCCGGCATCCACTTGAAGACCGACGCGCTGATGGGCAAGCTGTCGGTCGCCCCTGCCGCGG
>DNAS01000175.1:25687-25941 GCA_003485185.1 Phycisphaerales bacterium
AGGGCAAGCTGTCGGCCCCCCCTGCCGCGGCAGCCAAGGGGCTCCAGCCCGTCCCGCTGGAGAAGCTGCTGGGCGGCATCGCCGAACAGATCGCCCGCAGCCACGCCCTGGCGGACCGCGTCTACGCGATGGAATCCCAACTGCCCGCCTACGAGGACAGGCTGGATGAAGATTCCGACGTGGGGCGTTTCACGACGGAGCGCCTGCGGGCGGCGGCGGAGTTTACCGCCTCGCTGTACCTGACGGCCTGGCGG
>DNAS01000175.1:26135-36631 GCA_003485185.1 Phycisphaerales bacterium
TCCCGTCTGGCACAAGCGCCCGCCAGAATCGACCGCGCAGGCGGCGCAAACCCAGCCGGCGGGCAGGTGATTCCATTTCGCCGGCGGTTGGTGTTTAATGTGCCCTGCCCGGGCTTGCCGAGACGCCCGGCGCGAAACCCGAACCTCGCAGCCCGCAGGAGCGACCGAATGGACACGAAGGAACTGGCACGTCGAATCAAGGAAGCGGCGTACCTGGAAGGCGATTTTCTCCTTCGCAGCGGCCAGCGCAGCAAGTACTACCTCGACAAGTACCTGATGGAATCCCAGCCGGAAATCCTCGCCGAACTGGGGCGGCGCTTCGCGAAGTTCGCCGCCGATGTCGACGTCGTCGCCGGTCCGGAGTTGGGCGCGGTGTCGCTGGCGGCGGCGACGAGCATCGCCTCGGGCAAGCCGTCGGCCATCGTCCGCAAGGCGACGAAGGACTACGGCACGAGCAAGCTCATCGAGGGCACGCCCGTGACGGGCAAGCGCGTGCTGCTGGTGGAAGACGTGGGCACGACGGCCGGCGCGGCGCTCCAGGCGGCCGAGACCCTCACCCAGGCCGGCGCGAAGGTCGCGCGAATCGTCATCGCGCTGGACCGCCTCCAGGGCGCCCGCGAGAACGTCGAAAAGGCCGGCTACGAGTACCACGCCCTGCTGACGAAG
This sequence comes from Phycisphaerales bacterium, assembly GCA_003485185.1. GTDB lineage: Bacteria > Planctomycetota > Phycisphaerae > SM23-33 > SM23-33 > UBA12270. The sequence goes on from DNAS01000175.1 coordinate 26,802, forward strand.
GAAGACCTGGGCATCTGAACGATGCACGTCCGACGCGCCATCTGGTTGCTGGCCGTGGCGGGCGCCGCCCTGGGCGGTTGCGCCGCCGAAAGGCAGGTTCCCGACAGCCCGCAGCGCCGCGCCGCCGAGGAGGAAGTGCTGCGCCGCTGGGGCAAGACGCTCGACGAACTGCCCGTGGACGAACTCGTCGCCATCAGCCCCCACAACGAGAACATCCAGAACGAGTTCGAATGGGCCTTCTGCCTGCACCGCGCGGTGCAGCGCGGGCGACGCGTGCGGATCAGCTGGCGCGACGTCGGCGGAGGCGCCAGCAGCATCGAGAAGTTCCTGCTCAACGTCTTCGAGCAGAACCGCCGGCGGACCATGGACATCGACGTGCTCTGGGGCGGCGGGGAGTTCACGTTCATGAACCTCGCCAAGGCCGGCGCGCTGGAACCGCTGGACCTGCCCGCCGACGTGATCGCGAACGTGCCCGAGCAGTTCGCCGGCGCGAGGATGATCGACGCCGACCGGCGGTGGATCGGCTCTGCCGTCAGCGGGTTCGGGTTCCTCTACAACCGCGCCATGATGGAGCGGTGCGGCATCGCGCCGCCCCGGCAGTGGGAAGACCTCGCCGACCGAAGGTTCCACGGGCTGATCTCGCTGGCGGACCCCTCGGCGTCGGGTTCGGCGGCGATGGCCTACCGCATGATCGTCGTCAGCGCCCCGGATTGGCCGACGGGCTGGGCGCGCCTCCTGCGGATTCTCGCCAACGCCGGGCGATTCACCGACAGCGCGGGCGCGGCTGCCAACTCGCCCGTGCTGGGCGAGGCGCTGCTGGCAACTTCGATCGACTTCTACGGCGCGATGCGCGTGGCCGAGGCGCCCGACCAGCTCAGCTACGTCAGTCCGCCCGGGCAGACGACGTTCAGCCCGGACCCCATCGCCGTGCTGCACAACCCGCCCCATCGCGAGCTGGCGGAGGAGTTCGTGCGCTTCGTGATGTCCCCGCAAGGGCAGGCGCTATGGGCCTTGCCGCCCGGAAGCCCCGACGGGCCGATTCGCACCTCGCTGGGCCGCCAGCCCATCCGCCGCGACGTTTACCGCACGCTGGCCGGCAGGATGCTCCCCTGGCTGGTCGATCCCTACCAGCCGGGACAGGCCCTCGCCCTCGACCCGTCGCTGGACCGCGGCGTGGACTTCCACGTCCTGCGCGCGCTGGTCTACGACGCCGCCATCGTCCACCGCGACCTGCTGCACCGCGCCGGGCGGCGGCTGATCGACTCCGGCGATGATCCGGTGCTCGCGGCGATTTTCAACGAGCTTCCGCCGGAGCTGTCCGACCTGGCGGGCATACGGCGGGCCAAGGCGGACCTGGGCTCGAAGGACAGCAAGGCCGTCGACGACCTCCACCGGCGCTGGCAGCGGTTCTTCGCCGACAAGTACCGCCGCATCCTGGAGGCCCAACCATGAGCGGACCTCGCGCCAAGGGCCGTTCCTACCTCGCTGTGGCGGAAGGGCGAATCGCGCCCGTGCCGCTGGCGCTGGAGGGCGGACTGCTTGTGCTGCTGGCGGCGATGCTCCTGCTGCCGATCGCACTGGCAATCGGGCGCGGGTTCGTCGATGAAGGTCGCCCCAGCCTCTACTGGCTGGTCCGCACCGTCACCGACGGCGACGTGCTGCGCCAGCTCGGAAATGGCGTGCTGCTGGCCTGCTGCGCCACGCTGCTGTCGCTGGCGATCGCGCTGCCGCCGGCGGTGCTCCGGGCGCGGTGCCGCTTCCGCGGGCAGGGGCTGCTGGGCGTGCTCCTGCTGGTGCCGATGATCCTCCCGCCGTTCGTCGGGGCGCTGTCGATGCGGCACCTGTTCAGCCGCTTCGGCGCGGTCAACCTGCTGCTGGATCGCGTGGGGATCCTGGATTTCAGCCAATCGCTGCCGCCGGACTGGCTGGGCACGGGCTTCGCGGGCGTGGCGGTCCTTCAGGCGCTGCACCTGTATCCGATCCTCTACCTGAACGCGTCGGCCGCCCTGGCCAACGTGGACCCCGCGTACGCACAGGCGGCGCGCAATCTCGGCGCCGGTCCGGTGCGCACGTTCTTCCGCATCACGCTTCCGCTCATGCGCCCGGGGCTGTTCGCGGGCGGGACCATCGTCTTCATCTGGTCGTTCACCGACATCGGCACGCCGCTGATCCTCGGATACGACGAGTTGGCGCCGGTGACGATCTTCAAGCAGCTCGCGCTGGCCGAGACGAGCCCCGGCGTGTTCAGCCTGGTGTTCGTGCTGCTGTCGGGCGCGGTGGGCCTGTACGTGCTGGGCAAGTTCTTCTTCGGGCGGGCGGCGGCGGCCGAGTCGTCCAAGGCATCCATCGCGGCCGAGCAGCACCCCCTCGGCCCCGTCGCAACGCTCGGCGCGTGGCTGGTCTTCGGCGCGGTGCTCCTGATGGCGCTGCTGCCGCACGCGGGCGTGGTGCTGACCGCCCTGTCGGCGCGGTGGGTCAACACCATCCTCCCGACCGACTGGACGTTGCGCCACCTGGAATTCGTCATCTCGCGCGGGGAGACGGTCTCGAGCATCGTCAACAGCCTGAAGTACGCCTCGCTGAGCACGCTGGCCGACCTGGTGCTGGGCGGGCTGGCGGCCTGGCTGATCGTGCGGACGCGCGTCGCCGGCAGGACGTTGCTGGACGGCATGTCGATGCTCCCGCTGGCGGTTCCAGGCCTGATCCTGGCGGCGGGATACGTGGCCCTGACGGCCGCCGGACCGCTCAAGCCGTTCGGGCCGTTCGGGAACCCCCTGGGAATCCTGGTGGTCGCCTACACGATCCGTCGCATTCCGTTCGTGGTGCGTGGTGTCTCGGCCGGGCTGGAGCAGGTGCCCGAGTCCATGGAAGAGGCGGCGCGGAACCTGGGCGCGTCGCGCGCGGGAACGATCTTCCGCATCACCCTTCCGCTGATCCTGGCCAACGTCATCGCCGCGGGGGTGCTGACTTTCGCCTTCGCCGTGCTGGAGGTCAGCGACTCGCTGATCCTCGCGCAGCAACAGGCGCACTTCCCGATCACCAAGGAGATCTACCGCCAGGCGACCAGCGGAAACGTGGACGCCGCGAACATCGCCTCAGCGCTGGGCGTCTACGGCATGGGGCTGCTGGGCGGAACGCTCGGGCTGGCCGGGGCGCTGCTGGGAAAGAAACTCGGAACCATCTTCAGGGCCTGACCACCATGACCGACATCCGCCTCGAACACATCACGAAGGTATACGGCAGCGGCGCCAACGCCGCGCGGGCCGTGGACGACGTGAGCCTGTCCATCCCGTCCGGGGAATTCTTCTTCCTGCTGGGCCCCAGCGGCTGCGGGAAAACCACGCTGCTGCGGATCGTCGCGGGGCTGATCGCCCCCACCGACGGGCGCGTGCTGCTGGGCGGGCGCGACGTCACGCGCGAGCCCGTCGAGCGGCGGCGCACCGCGATGGTCTTCCAGAGCTACGCGCTCTGGCCTCACATGACGGTGGCGCAGAACGTGGAGTTCGGCCCGAAGATGCGCGGGGCCGGCGCCGCCGAACGCCGCCTCCGCGCCCGCACGCAATTGTCGCGGGTGCAGATGGACGCTTTCGTCGCCCGCAAGCCCAACCAGCTTTCCGGCGGGCAGCAGCAGCGCGTGGCCTTGGCGCGGGCCCTGGCGGCAGAGGGCGACTGCCTGCTGCTCGACGAGCCCCTCAGCAACCTCGACGCCCGCCTGCGCCTGCACATGCGCGGCGAGCTGCGCCGACTGGTCAAGGCCACCGGAGTCACCGCGGTCTACGTCACGCACGACCAGAAGGAGGCGCTGTCGATGGCGGACCGGGTGGCCGTGATGAACGCGGGGCGGATCGTGCAGGTGGCGCCGCCGGAGCAGCTGTACAGCCGGCCGGCGTCGCGGTTCGTCGCCGATTTCCTGGGCGAGGCGAACTTCCTCGACGGGCGCGTGGCGCGGCGCGGAACGCCCGCGAAGATCGACACGCCCGCCGGCGCCGTTTTCGCCGCGGGCGACGGATGCCCCGAGGCCGGGCAGGCCGTCACCTGCTGCGTCCGCCCGGAACGCGTGCGCATCGCCCCCGTCGCCGACGCCGCGCAGGCGGCGGAAGCAACCGCCATTGCCGCGACCGTCGAGGCGTTCACCTATCTCGGCGAACTCCGCCAGTACCTCTGCACACTGGAAAGCGGCGTGACGTGGCGGGTGTCGGAACTGGCGGCCCCGACCGGGCCCCTTCCGCCGGGACAGAAAGTCCTGCTGCGATTCGACCCCGCCGACGTGTCGGTGCTGACGGAGTAGCTTTCGCGCAGCAAAGCGGCGGCCCCGAAGGACCGCCGCTTTTTCCGCAATGGACGATTCGCCGCAAACCGGCGAGGTTTACTTCGCGGGCTGCGTCGCGGACGCCGCTGACGTTTCGGCCGCCTGGGTCGCGGGCGTCTCCGCCGGCTGGCTGGCCGGCGCCTCTTCCTTCACGATCACCACCGGATTCGCCGCCGCCGCCTTGGTCAGGATCTCCGTCTGCATCTCGGAACTGAGAACCTTCCGGGCGATCTCGCGCTTCTCCTCGTCGGTGTGGCCCTTGCCCGGCGTGCGCTTGGTCACCTTGATGATGTGGTACCCGAACGGGCTCTGGACGATGTCGCTCAACTCGCCGATCTTCATGGCGAAGGCCGCCTTCGCGAACGACGCGACCATGCTGTCGAAGGTGAACTCGCCGAGGCTTCCGCCGGCGCTCTTGCCCGACGGGCAGTCGGAGAACTGCTTGGCCGCGTCCTCGAACTTCAGCTTGTCGGACTTGATGTCCGCCGCGATGCCCGCGAGCTTGGCGCGGGCGGCTTCCTGCTGCGCCGCCGGGGCGTACAGCGGGCACTCGATCAGCACGTGGCTGGCTTCGAGGGTCGTGCCGTCGAGCCAGTCGGCCGGGCTGGACTTGAGGAACGCCTCGACCTTGTCCTTCCCGGTCGCCTCATCCTGAAGCTTGCGGAGCTTGGCGTTCTCGGCGAGCTGCTCCTCGGTGATGCCCCGCATGGCCATGAACTGCTTCAGCAGGCGGTCCTTCTCCTCGGCGAGATCCTTGTCCGCCATGGGCACGTCCTTGAGGTAGGCCTTGCGCAGCTCCTGGGCGATCATCTCGCGGAGGATCATGCCCGTCGCCTGCTGGAGCTGGTCTTCGGGCACGCGCCCGCGGTACATGTCGAGAATCTCGTCGATCTTGTCGGAGGTGATCTTGTGGTCTCCGACGGTCGCCAGGACGCGCACCGGGCGGGGCTTGGGCGCGGCGACCGGCTCGTCGGCCGGCGCCGCCGGGGCCGAAGCCGCCTGGGTGGTCGCCGCCTTGTCACCGTCGGGTTTCTCCCCGGAAGCGGCGACGATCACTCCGACGACGGCACAGACGGCCAGGGACAGGACGATCAGCAATTTGGCTTTCACAGGTTTCTCCCAAAAGCACGGGCCGTTCGGCGCGAATTCGCCGGGACGGCGGTTTTTCCACGACGCGCCGGACGGAAAGCCCGACGGCGCAACAAGGCGAATATTATGAACACCCGGAGGGGCGTTTGCAATGCGCCAGTTCTCGCCGCTCCCGGGGGAAAAAGAAAGCCCCCGGCTTGCGGGCCGGGGGCTGGACTTCTTCGTTTCGGCGCGGGTCACTTCTTTTTGTAGAAGGAAACCATTTCCTTGCAGGTCTTGATGGGCACCTTACCCGCCCATCCGGCCTGGCCGAACGCCACCATGCGCGCGACGCAGACCTTCTTCATCTCCTCGCGGGCGGGGCCCAGGTAGTCGCGCGGGTCGAATTTCTCGGGCGTCTCGGCGAAGACCCGGCGAATGGCGCCCGTGATGGCCATGCGGTTGTCGGTGTCCACGTTGATCTTCCGCACGCCGTGCTTGATGCCCCGCTGGATTTCCTCGACCGGCACACCGTAGGTCTGCTTCATCTTTCCGCCGTACTTGTTGATCATGTCCTGGAGCTCCTGGGGAACGCTGGACGAGCCGTGCATCACCAGGTGCGTGTTGGGCAGGCGGCGATGGATTTCCTCGATGAGGCTCATCTTGAGCACTTCGCCGGTGGGCTTCTTCTTGAACTTGTAGGCGCCGTGGCTGGTGCCGATGGCGACCGCCAGCGCGTCGACGTTCGTGTCGGCGACGAACTGCTCGGCCTGGTTCGGGTCGGTCAGGTGCTCCTGGGCCTGCTCCTCGCTGAGGCCGGCGCCGTGACCGTCCTCGATGCCGCCCAGCGCGCCGATCTCGCCCTCGACGCTCACGCCCACCGCGTGCGCCGTCTTCACGACCTCGCGGGTCACCTTCACGTTGTAGTCGTACGTGCTGGGCTGCTTTCCGTCCTCGGACAGCGAGCCGTCCATCATCACGCTGGTGAAGTTCTGCTCGATCGCGCTCTTGCACGTCGCCGGGCTGTTTCCGTGGTCCTGGTGCATGACGAGCGGGATCTTCGGGTACAGTTCCGCGGCCGCCAGCATCAGGTGGCGCAGGTAGGCGTCGTTGGTGTATTTCCGGGCGCCGCGGCTGGCCTGGATGATGACCGGCGAGTCGGTTTCCTCTGCCGCCATCATGATCGCCTGAATCTGCTCCATGTTGTTGACGTTCAGCGCGGCCACGCCGTAGCCGTTCTCGGCCGCGTGATCCAGCAAGACTCGCATCGGTACCAGTGGCATGATGTCCTCGTTGGTTCTCTCTGGGGGTTTCCGGAAATTCTCGACTCCGTCAGGGCCGGGGATTATATGCGGACCCGGCTGGGTTGAGAAGCCAATTTCGCGCGCTTTTTCCCCAGTGCGGTGGGGAACCTTGCCTGTCTGCCTGCGTCCAATTCCGTTACAATGCCCGCCAGCGGGATTGCCCCGCGGGACGATGGAAACCCATGAACCGCTTTCCAGCCTTGACCGCTTACGCCGCGATACTCCTGGCGCTGACGGCGCCCCTGCCGGCGCGGGCGCAGTCCCGCCCGGCCGGATCGAGGGTCGTCGTCGCCTACCACAACGACTTTTCCCGACAGGCGGGCAAGGAGTGGTCACAACCGACCGTCGCACGAAGCCCGAACGACTCGGCGAGCCTGCTGGGGCCCTTCGGCGGCGAGACGGTCAGCCTGTCGCTGACGGGCCTGGGCAAACATGCGATGGTCCGCCTGTCGGTCGATGTCTACGCCATCGGCTCGTGGGACGGCAGCGCGAAGACCTACGGCCCGGACATCTGGCAGATTGCGGTGCACAACGGCCCGGTGCTGCTCCGCACGACGTTCGGGCACAAGGACCACAGCCGCGAAGGACAGGCCTTCCCCGGCGAGTATCCAGAGGACCAGTCGCCGCCGATGTCCGGCGCGATGGCCGTCAACTCGCTCGGTTACCTGTGGCAGGACCGCCCCACCGACGCGACGTACCCCCTGACGCTGACGTTCCCGCATTCGGGCGAAACGCTGCGGCTGGACTTTTCCGCCGTGTTCAACACGCTGGGCAAGGACGACGAATCGTGGGGCTTGGGCAGCGTTCGCGTCGAGTTGCTCGACCGCCCGGAGCCTCTCAGCCAAGCCAGGCTCGCGCGCCTGTGGGAATTGCTGGGCGACGAGGACGCCGGCACGTCGTTCTGGGCAATGTGGGCGCTGGTCGGCGCGGGTCCGGACGCGGCGAAATTCCTCGACGGCCAACTCACGGGCAAGCTCCCGCCGACACGCGAGGTTCGCGCGCTGATCGCGCAGCTCGATGATGTGGAGTGGAATAAGCGCGAAGAAGCGTCCAAGGCGCTGGCGGCGTATGGGGCGGTGGTCAAGCCGGAGCTTCTCGAGGCGGCCGGCAGTGTATCCCTCGAGGTGCGATCCCGCGTGGAGGAACTTCTTCGCACGGCCAACCAGAAGTCTTCCGCCGGGGAGGCGAGGCGCCTGGGCCGGGCGGCGCGGGCCCTGCGTTTGATCCGTTGGCAAGAGCCCCCGCTGCCGACTACCGTTCCCGCCACGGCGCCAGCCACCCAACCGGATCGCGAGCCCTGATAGGACGTAACTATTTATTACTGCGGGACTTCGTATATCATTTTCTGGCGGCGAGGAGGCTCAAATTGACTTAAGTTTGTCCTCGGCTATTTTCTTACATTCCGCCAGGGCGTCGGGCATCTCGATCACGGTAGCCCAGTCAGCAATTGCCTTGTCCGTCTGCGGCGGCGTGAGTTTTCCGTAGGTCACCCCGCGATAGACTAGGGCCTTTTCCTTCTGCTCCGCCGGGGCGTCGGGCATCTCGATCACGGCGGTGTAATCAGCGATTTCCTTGTCCGTCTGCGGCGGCGTGATTGTTCCATACCCTTTTTCGGATCTGCCATGCTTATTTACCCCCTGAAATGTTTGCTGACGGAGGTTTCGCAATGACGACTCAACTGCAACTGGGCAGTACTGGACTCGAACCAGTGACCTCTTGCTTGTAAGGCAAGCGCTCTAACCAACTGAGCTAACCGCCCGCGCACGGGCAGTATACCCCCAGGGGCGCGAATTGCAAAGGCGCCGTGCAGGGGCTTGCGTCAACAGCGCGGCCCGCGGAAAGTTCGCCTTCCCGCGGGCCGATGCGCCGCTTGGCTCCTCGAATTGCTTCAGCCGTCACGCGACCATGTATTCCTCGTCCAGCACGGAGCGGATCTTGCCCAGCGCCAGGTTCTGGATCTGCCGCACGCGCTCGTTCGTCAGGCCAACCATCTTTCCGACGTCCGTGAGTGTTCGCTTTCTGCCGCCGCCGGCGATGGCGAATCGCTCCATGATGATCGTCCGCTCCAGGTCGCTGAGGGCGGCGCGGTTGCGGGTGAGAATCTCGCGGATCGCGTCGATCGAATCGCTCCGGCGACGGTCGTGGTCCGCTTCCGTCTGGTCGCTTCGCTCCAGGTCCGGATCGTACTCCGTCGGGAAGTGCTGGCGGTACCGGCCGGTTTTGCTCGCCATGCGATTGAACCCTTTCAGGATCGCCCGGCAGGCGTACGTGGAGAACCGGAAACCGCGCGAGACGTCGAACTTCTCGACCGCCCGCAGCAAGGCCATGTTCCCCTCGCTGACCAGTTCCGCGAATTCCACATTAGGAATCCGCGTTCGCTTGGCCATCGCCAGCACCAGCGCCATGTTCGCGCCGACGAGGTCCGATCGGCACTGCTGGGCCTGCTCGTACCACCGCACCATTTCCCTGGCGCGATGGGCGCTCCGCCGGCGCTGCTGGGCCTGCGCCAGCTTCGCCAGACGCCAGCGGGCGTAGTTGTATCGCAGGAACAGCGTCGCCTCCTCCTGCGGGCGCAGCTTGGGCTTCTTCGACGTCCGCAGTGAGCGGTCGATGTCTTCCGGAACCTCGGGATACTGCGTCCAGCCGGGCACTTCGATCTGGGTCGCCGACTGGCCGAACAGGCGCTCTTCCGTCGCCGCCAGCGGGAAACTCGGATGATCGACGAACTCAACGGTCTCGCCGATTCGTTCCAGGACGCTCAACTCCGCTTCGGTAAGGCTTTCCATGGCTGCCGGACGGTCGCCCGCCAGATGCTCGCCAAGCCGCTCCATCGTTGCCTTCATGGGAAGTCCCCTTTCTTTTGGCCCATCCGCCTCTGAGGCGGATGGGAAGATAAGTCGTATTACTTGTCAGCTATTCTCGGTTCCAAAAGGCTGCCACAAGGCAGCCTGAATCTTGCTATGAGTAATATCGTATAGGTTGTACTACTTTTCAAGTATTAAGTTCAAAATATTTTACTTCTTTTCCTCTTTTGCTCCCCCAACGATCCTTTTCCCCTGTCGGAAACCCCCGCACAAGCCTGAAACAGTCCATATCTATAATCCATACAAGACTTTATGGCAATCATGCCTAGAGCATTTCACGTTCGG
>DNAS01000023.1:0-3870 GCA_003485185.1 Phycisphaerales bacterium
GGGCGAGGGGCGAGCCGATCGTCGCATTCGTCGGCGGGCTGCACCTGGGCTCGGCCACGGAACAGGAGATCGACGAAGCCGCGGCTGCCCTCGACGCCGCCTCCGGCGACCGGCCGATGGACCTCTACCCGCTGCACTGCACCGGCGCGCAGGCCGTCGAGTCGCTCCGCAAGCGCCTGGGCGAGCGCGTCCGCCCCGCGGCCGCGGGAACGAAAATCACTTGGTAAGGGAAGAAGGAACCAGGAACTGAGGAACAAAGGAACCCGGCTCGCGCAGAGGCTTTTTCCCGTGTTCCCGGTTCCTTAGTTCCGAGTTCCTTTTTCTTTCGGCCTTCGACCTATTGCTTTCCGATCACGGCGTCGGCGAGCTTGCGGGTTTCGGCCACCAGCGCCTCTGCCGCGGCGCGGTCGCGGGCCTCGGCCATGATCCGCATGATCGGCTCGGTGTTCGACGCCCGCACGCTGACCCACCCGGCGGGCAGGTCCACGCGGAGCCCGTCGCGCTCGTCGAACCGCGAGCCGCCGCGCGCGGCGAAGTGCTTTTTCGTCTCGGCCGCCACGCGCGGCGCCACGCCCGCCGGCGCGGGGAACTTCGTCTTGAGCATCACGTACGCGGGAATCTCCGCCGCCAGCGCGCCGAGCGGTTTGCCCGTCTCGGCCATGTACTGGAGCAGGTAGGCCATGCCCACCAGGCTGTTGCGCACGGGCACGACGCGCGGCTCGATGACCCCGCCGTTGCCCTCGCCGGCGAAGAAGCACCCCTCGCGCAGCATCGCCTCGACGACGTTGGCCTCGCCCGTCGGCGCGCGGACGACCTCGGCGCCGGCGGCCGCCGCCACGTCGTCGATCATCCGCGACGTCGCCAGGTTCGTCGCCAGCTTGCCCTTGCGGTGACGCAGCACGAACGCCGCCGCCAGCGCCAGCGTGTATTCCTCTCCGATGAACTTTCCGCCCTCGGCCACCACCACCAGGCGGTCCGCGTCGGGATCCTGCGCGAAGCCCACGTCCGCGCCGTGCTCGCGCACCGCGCGGCACAGGCCGGTGAGGTTCTCCTCGATCGGCTCGGGCGTGTGGGCGAACTCGCCGGTCGGCTCGCCGTTGAGCAGGATCATCTCGCAGCCGAGGCACTCCAGCAGGCGCGGCGTGACGATGCACCCGGCGCCGTTGATGCAGTCGAGTACCACCTTGAACCGCCGCGCGGCGACGGCGGGCACGTCGCAGACCTCGCAGACCGCGGCCAGGTGCTCGTCGTGCGTGCGGTCGTCGCGGCTGGCGCGCCCGACGCGCTCGGTGGGCATCAGCGCGAACTTTCGCGACTCCCAGAGGCGCTTCAGTTCGGCCGCGCCGTCGAACGTCAGGCCCACGCCGATGGGCTGGAGGAACTTGATGCCGTTGTACTTGGGCGGGTTGTGCGAGGCGGTGACGATCACGCCGCCGTCACAGGCGAGGCGGCGCGTCATCAGGGCCGCGCCCGGCGTGGTGACCACGCCCAGGTCGATCACGTCCACCCCGCCGGCCAGCAGGCCCGCCGACAGGGCGGCCGCGATCATCTCGCCGCTGCGGCGCGTGTCGCGACCCATCGCCACCTTGCGCCCCGCGCCGAGCATCGCCGCGAACGCCAGGCCGAACTCCATCGCCACCTGCGGCGTCAACGTCTCGCCGATCGTCCCGCGCACGCCCGACACGCTCACCATCAACCGTTCCGCCGCCATCAGTCGCTCCTTGCAGTGCCCGAGACGGCCATTATCCCCACGCACGCGGGCAATGCAATGGAAGAGAGGACTGAGGTACGAGGACTGAGGACTGAGTTGAAGAAGGCAATCGGCAGTTGGCAATAGGCAATCGTGGATGGCGCCTCGGGCTCTTACCGAGCCGCGACCGTGAGGGAGCGGTCACCGGGAGCTGCAATGGGAAAGGAACCCGGAACAAGGAACAGGGAACCCGGCCCGCGCAGCGGCTTTTGTTTTCCCCGTGTTCCTTGTTCCTCAGCTCCCGGTTCCCTGTTGTTTACCGCAGCCGTTCGATGCGGTACACCGCCGGCCAGAGGCCCGTGACCTGCTCGCACGGGTAGCTTTGAGCGGGGAACTGGGGGTTGAGCGGCTGGAGGCGGATGGCTTCCGGGTCGTCCTGGTAGAAGCGTTTGAAGGTCGTCTCGCCGTCTTGGAAGCGGACGAAACAGTCGTCGCCGCCGCGGGGCGAGAGGTTCGGGCTGAAGACCACCGTGTCGCCCTCGTGATAGGCGGGTTCCATCGACTCGCCGACGACGCGCGCGGCGAACGCCTGCGGATCGTGCAGGTCGGCCACCCGCACGTACTCGTCGGCCACCGACGGCGGGTAGTCCAGGTCGGTGAAGTGCTGCGGGTAGCCCGCCTGCACGTTGTTGATGACGGGCACGGCCACGCCGGCCGTGATCCGCATGATGTTGCTCCGCTCGTCGAGCGAGCGGGCCACGGCGTCCAGGTCCAGCGCGCCGTCGTCGGTTCGCCCGCCTGCCGCCATCAGCTCCTTCAGCACGCCGCGGAGCTTGGCGACCTCGGCCTGAAGCATCTCGCGCTCCTGTCGGATGTCGCTGGGGGTGCGGGCCAGGTGCGCCAGGCGCAGCAGTTGCCGCTGCTCGAATTGCAGCGCCCGCTCCAGGGCGTCCAGCACGGTGTCGGTGGGGGCGTTGGCCTTGCCCGTCTCGATGTTCGACAGGTACGGCTTGGAGATGTCCGCCTGCGCCGCCACTTGGTCCTGGGTCATTCCAAGCTGCTCGCGCCGCTGCCGGATGATCTCGCCGATTCCCATGTCCCGCCTCCGAATCTCCGCAATCTGTTGCGGAACAGAGTGATACGTCGATTTTGCACGGTCGGGTATATTTTGTATAGATAACAAAATAATAATATTAACAATAAACGTAACTTTGCTCTTGAAATACTATCAGTCTAATGTTAGTTTAGTATGCAGGAGATAACAAGTCAACAGTTTCCTCAATAGTAAATTCCGTAAAAGGAGAACCTCACATGTTGCGGAGCCTTCGCGAGAACATTGCGCGGACGTGCTGTCTGCCGCGGAACGACGCCCTCCTGCTCAACCGGGCGCGAATGCTCCCCCGCGATGAGCGGGAGTTGGTAGTGGCGTTCTTCGTGCACGGGCAGTCGGTCAAGTCGCTGGCGTCGCTGGTCGGCAGGCCGACGGGCACGGTTCGCAGCCGGCTGTGGAGGCTGGCGCGGCGGCTCGCCAGCCAGAAGTTCCTCGACGTGATGCGGGCGCTGCCGTACCTGTCGCCCGAGGACGCCGCGCTGGCCCGGATGCGCTACGGACAGAACCTGCCCCGCCGGGTGCTGTGCAGTCGGCTGGGCATCAAGCGATACGCGCTGACGCGCCGTCTGGTGAACCTCAACGCGCAGGTGCAGGCGCTGCGGCGGGTGCGGAACCCCTCGCTGGTGCGCGAGGCGATCGACCGCCTTTCGCAGCCGGCCGCGCCGGCGCTCTGCGCGGACGATTGACGAACCCGCCGCTCGCACGGGCGGCGCGGGGGCGCTTCGCGCGGGGGCGCGCGCGGAGAGCCGCACACTTCACGCCTGTCTGCCGGAAGGAACATGCCGATGTCACGTCCGGAATCATCAGCTGCCTGCGCGCGGGTAACCGCGCGCGTGCGCCGCCGCGTGGCGCGACGGGGCGACGCGCGCCGCCTGGCGCGCCTGTTCGGCCTGGACGCCGCGCCCGTCGAGACGCTCTACGAGAACTTCGCGCTGCGCGTCGCGCCGGGCCAGATCGTCGCGGTCGTCGGGCCCAGCGGGGCGGGCAAGAGCGTGCTGCTGCGCCGCTGGGCGCGGGCGGCGGGGCGGTGCCGCCGCCTGGCGACGGCGCGCCTGGCGCGGTGCCGCAG
>DNAS01000023.1:4027-5999 GCA_003485185.1 Phycisphaerales bacterium
GCCGCAGGCCCGCCGTCGAGGCGCTGCGCGGGGGGGCGCTCGCCGAGCGCCTGGAAGTGCTGAGCCGCTGCGGGCTGGCCGAGGCGGCCGTCCTCGTCACCCCGGCGCGCCTGCTGTCCGGCGGGCAGCTCGCGCGGCTCGCGCTGGCCGAGGCGTTCCACGCGGCCCGGCGGCGCGGCGGGGTGGTGCTGGCCGACGAGTTCGCCTCCTGCCTGGACGCCCTGACCGCCCGCGTCCTCTGCCGCCAGGTGCGCCGGCTTGTGACGCGATGGCGGATCGCGCTCGTGCTGGCCACCCCGCGCGCGGAGCTGCTGCGCTGGCTGCGCCCGGACCGCGTGATCGTCAAGCCGCTGGGCGAGCCCGCGCGCACGCTCTCCGGCGCGCCGGGCGCGACGCGTCCCGCGCGCTGGCCCGTGTGCCGGGGGCGCATCGCCGACTACGACGCGCTGGGTCAATTCCACTACCTTGCCGGCCGGCCCGCCGCGCACAAGCGGGTCTACGTCGTGCGCCCGCCGTGCCGCTGGCGGCGGTGGGGCGGGCCGGAGATCGCTGCCGTGCTCGTCGTCTCGCCCCCGCTGGGCTGCGTCCACGGGCGCAACGTCGCCACCGGCGGGCGATACGCCACCGCCTGCCGTCGCGACGATCTGGCCCGCCTCAACGCCGACTTCGAGTGCATCTCTCGCGTCGTCGTCCACCCCATCTTCCGCGGACTGGGCCTGGCCGTCCGGCTCGTCCGCCACGCCGTCGCCCACGCGCGCACGGACTACGTCGAGGCCCTGGCGGCCATGGGGGAGGTGCACCCCTTCTTCGAGCTGGCGGGGATGACCCGCTTCGGACGGTACGCCGGTCGCGCCGGCGGATACCACTACTACCTCGCGGCCCGGCCGCAATCCAGGAGACACGCATGACCGACCTTTCCGAACTCGTCGCGCGGCGACCGACCAACGCCACGCAGCTCCACCGTTTCGTGAAGGAGACCTTCGGATACGAGATTCCGCGCCGGCGCGTCTGCCCGCACCACGCGGCGCCGCTGGAGTACCTGGCGGCGAGCTTTTTCAGCCAGGAAGACCTGCTGATCTGGGCCAGCCGGGGCGGGGGCAAGACGCTGGTGGCGGCCGTCGCCACGCTGCTCGACGCGGTCTTCCACGCGCCGACCGACATCGTGGTGCTGGGCGGCAGCTTCGACCAGTCCGACCGCCTGGGCGAATACGTCCGCCGGATGCTCGACGGGCGCGACGACTGGCTGGACGGGCGGATGACGCGCGAGCGCATCCGCTTTTCCAACGGGTCGCGCATCCGGATCGTCCCGCAGAGTCAGCGCGCCATCCGCGGGCTGCACGTCCAGAAAATCCGCTGCGACGAGGCGGACCTGTTCGACCCCGACGTGTGGCGCGCGGTGCAGTTCACCACGCGTTCCGCCGGCGAGTCGCGCGGGTCGATCGAGGTGCTCAGCACGCTGCACCGCAGCGGCGGGCTGATGGACCAGCTCGTCTCCGAGGCGCGGCGCGAACCGCCCCCGCGCCGCCGCGGCCGGCCCCGCAGCCGCTCGCCCCGCGCGCTGGCGGGCTACCGCCTGCTGAACTGGTGCCTCTGGGAAGTCATCGAGCGATGCCCCGCGTGGCGGCGGTGCGAGGGCTGCCCGCTGGAGAACGACTGCGGCGGGCTGGCGCGCAAGGGCACGGGGTACTTCCGCATCGACGACGCCATCGCCATCCAGGCCCGGTCCAGCCGGGTTGCCTGGGAGGCCGAAATGCTCTGCCGCGGCGCGGGACGCGACTGGCTCGTCCTGCCCGAGTTCGACCCCGCCCGGCACGTGGCGAAGGTGGAATACTGCGCCGCCTGGCCGCTGTACCGCGCGATCGACTTCGGATACCGCAACCCCCTCGTCTGCCTCTGGGTGCAACTGACGCCCGACGGGCACGTGCACGTGCTCGACGAATACGCCCACGCACAACTCCCGCTGGCTCGCCAC
>DNAS01000023.1:6176-6587 GCA_003485185.1 Phycisphaerales bacterium
GCAGCGATGCGCAGGCCGCCGACCTGATGGCGGCGGGGCGGCGCGTCCGCGTCAAGGGAACCTGCGTGGACCCCGCCGGCGCCGCGCGGGAATCCACCAGCGGCGCGGCGTGCACGGAGATCCTCGCAGCCGCGGGCATCCCCTGCACGTCAAGGGCGAGCACCATCCGCGAAGGCCTGGAGCTCATCCGCGCGGCGCTGGCCCCGGCCGAGGGACCGCCGACCTTCCGCGTGCATCCGCGCTGTCGCCGCCTGATCGACGCCCTGCGGACGTACCATTACGCCCCGCACGGGCAGGGCAACGAGGACTCGCCGGTCAAGGACGGCCCGGACCATTTCGTCGACGCGTTGCGGTACTTCTTCATCAACTGCTGCCGCCCTCGCATCGCCGTGCGAAGGATCAAATATTGAG
>DNAS01000023.1:6728-7008 GCA_003485185.1 Phycisphaerales bacterium
CGTGCGAAGGATCAAATATTGAGATGGACAGATGTGTTCGCGCGAATCCGGAATCTCAAATCGGGACCCGGGACTGGGAACTCGGGACTTGGTCAATCAGTCGATTGGTCAATCGGTCGAGCGGTCAATTGGTTGCTCAGTCCTCGCCGCTCACTGACGGTCGCTTGTTTGGGTGCCACCTGGCCGTGCGAATCAATCCGCAATCCGAAATGCTGTTCTCCCCCCGGAGCAATTGTCGCAGGATTGGGGCGGGGGATTGGGCGCGGTCGAGCGCGTCGGC
>DNAS01000120.1:0-12862 GCA_003485185.1 Phycisphaerales bacterium
ACAACCGTTCAAGGGGGGGGTGGCACGCTTTGCTTGCAAAGCGTGTTGCCGAATTCGCCGAACACGGCTTGCAAGCAAGCCGTGCCACCCTCTCTTTGGGATGTTTTCTACAGAGCGTTCGCGCGTCAATTCGTCTCGGCTGGCGGCGAGGCGTCGGGGTTCGGCGCGGGGGGTTCCGGGGGCAGTCCGACGCGGGCCTCGGTCGCGATGGGCGGCTGGACCGGAATCGAGATCGTGAACGTGCTCCCGTGCGGGCCGGTGTTGACGCGCACGCGCCCGCCGTGCATCTCGACGAAGTGCCGCACGATCGTCAAGCCCAGGCCCATGCCCTGCTTTCCGTACTCGATGGTCCCCGTGGAGTGCTGAAGTACGTTCTGCCCGATGAAGAACGGGTCGAAGATGTGCGGCAGGTCCGCCTCGGGGATTCCCGGCCCCTGGTCCTGCACGGAGACGGCCACGTATCCGCCCAGCTCGTTCTCGGCGCGAATCTTGACCACCCCGCCGTCGGGGGTGAACCTGATGGCGTTGAGCACGAGGTTCTCGACGCAGTCGGCCAGTTTCGCCCAGTCGCCGTAGATGTCCGGGACGTTGTGCGACACTTCCACCATGAGGCGCTGGCGGCGCTTCTCCACGAACGGATTGCACGCGGTATACACCTCTTCGAGCAGCTTGCCGAGCGGGATACGGGTATAGGTCATCTGTCGCCCGCCGCGCTGCTCGGCGAGGAGCTTGAACATCGCCTGGATGATGTCGCTGAGGCGCTTGGCGCGATCGCCGATGGCGGCCATCGACGCCAGCAGCTTGTCGGCGTCGCGGGAGTTCTTCAGCAGGTTGGCCATTCCCATGATATAGGCCACGGGCGTCCGCAGCTCGTGACCCGCCACCCGCAGGAAATTCATCTTCATCTCGTTGGCCAGGCTCAGCGCGCGGTGCGACTGCTCCACCTGCTGGACCATGTTGTTGAACCCGGCGGCCAGTTCGTCCAGCTCGTCGTGTCCGAGGCGCAGGCGCCGCCCGAACCCCGGCTCGATGCGGTACGACAGCTCGCCTCGCGCCACGCGCTGCGCGGCGCGCTCCAGGCGGCGGATTCGCCCCACCACGCTCCGTTCCGCGAACGCCAGGCCAGCCACGAACAGCGTGCCGATCAGCCCTAGGCCGATCGTCAGCACCTGCGCGCTGAGTCGGTAGATTTCCTCCATCGCCTCGCCCCGCGGCACGCAGAGCACCACCGACCACGGCGGCGCGACCAGGTCATATTCCCAGACCTTGCGCGGCAGTTCGATCGGGGCAAACCCCTGGATGATTCCCGCGCTGGTGACGCGCCATCCGGGCCTCTGTCCTTCGGCGACCGGGCCGTACCACTCCTCGGCCACCTGCTCCAGGGGGGCGGTCTTCTCGCGGTAGAGAATCCTCCCGTCGCGCTGCACGAGCATGAGCGAGGCCGTCATGTCCTCCACGCTCCGCCGGGCCGCGCCCACCCAGCTGGTCACATCGAGCACGGCCTTGACCACCCCGATCACCTGCCCCTCGTGCGAAATCGGAACGCACAGGTCCACGCTCCAGACACCGGAGCTTTCGTCAAACGCCACCGGCGGAACATACACCCGCCCCTTCCCTTCGTGGTAGGCGCCCTGCCACCAGGCTTCGTCGGCCTGGTAGAAATCCGTCGTGCGCCCCGTCGCGGCGACCAGTTGCCCGTAACGGTCGGTGACGAACAGTTCCCGCAGGCGCGGGTCCACGCGCTGGACGAGTTTGAGTTCGCCCGCGACGGGATGCTTCAGGACCGCCTCCATGCGCGGATCGGTGAGGGGAATGAACGGCCAGGCGGCGTCGAGCTCTTCCAGCCGCCGCAGGCCCAGGCGGTTCGGCGCCGGCAGCAGCGCCTCGATCACCGCCTGCTCGTGCGAGACTGAAAGCACCTTTTCGATGTCCTTGACCAGCAGCACCTGGAGTTGCGCGACGTCGGAGGCGGCGACGGACTGGATGGCCTGGCCGAACGTCTCGTGGCGGAGGCGCGTACCGCTGAGGATGATGATGGCCAGCGCGCCGAGCAGGGGCAGCAGCGCGACGGCCGTCAGCAGCGAGATCAGTTTCGTGCGGATGCTCAGCATGCGTCAACCGCCTTCGTCGTCCGCGGGGTCGGCGCGGGCGCAGGGTTTCACCGCTGGTATTCTACATCGGCAAAGTGCCCCCCGCGCCTTGGGGGCAATCGGGGCCCTCTTGCATGAAACGGGCGAATGGGCTACTCTCTGCGTCGAAATCATTGCCACAAGGAGCCATTGCGATGCGAGCCGAATCCTTCGATTTCCTCAAAACACTGCTGACGACCCCCTCCCCCAGCGGATTCGAGTCGCCCGGACAGAAGGTCTGGTGCGAATACGCCCGGAAATACGCCGACGAGGTCCGCACCGACAGCTACGGAAACGCCGTCGCGGTCCTCCACGGAAAAGGCGACCCGAAGATCATGCTCGACGGGCACGCCGACGAGCTGGGCCTGATGGTCAAGCACGTGGACGACAAGGGGTTCGTCTACTTCCAGAAGATCGGCGGGGTGGACCCCGCCCTGGTGCGCGGAAAGCGCGTGAACATTTACACGGCCAAGGGGATCGTCCGCGGGGTCATCGGCGCCACGGCCATCCACCTCCAGGAGAAGGGCAAGGATCAGAAGGTGCCCAAGTTCCACGAGTGCTGGATCGACATCGGCGCCAAGGACGGCAAGGAGGCCCGCAAGCGGGTGGCCGTCGGAGACCCGGCGACGTTCGTGGATGATTTCGAGATGCTGGACAAGAACATCGGCGTGGCAAGGGCATTCGACAACCGCGTGGGCACGTGGACGGTCATCGAGGCGCTGCGCCTGGCGGCGGAGTCCGGGATCCGACTCCAGTGCGGCATCTACGCGTGCAGCTCGGTGCAGGAGGAAGTCGGCGGCGCCGGCGCGGCGATGAACGTCTTCAACCTCAAGCCCGACGCCGCCGTCGCCGTGGACGTCACCCACGCGACCGACACCCCGGGCGTGGACGCCAAGGAGCACGGCGAGATCAAGATGGGCAAGGGCCCGGCCATCACCATCGGGCGGGAGCACCATCCCGTCGTGGTCGAACACCTGCGAGCGGCCGCCAAGAAAAAGAAAATCCCCGTCCAGATCGAGGCGTTCAGCCTCACCGGCGGAACCGACGCGATGGTCATCCACAACAAGAACGGCGGCGTGCCGTCGGGGCTGGTCAGCATCCCCAACCGCTACATGCACACCACGGTCGAGATGCTCGACCTGCGGGACCTGGAGGCGGCTGCGAAACTGCTGGCCGAGTTCCTGCTGGACCTCAAGAAGGGCCAGCGGTTCGAGGTGAAGATTTGACCGACCCCCCGCCCGGGGCGATTTCCTCCTGCGGCATGCGCAGCAGGGCGAGGAACATCCGCTCGGCGGGGCTGGCGGCGCGCCCCCGGCGGCGCAGGATTCCCACCGGGCGGCGCCACTGGCGCGGGTTGTCCAGCGTCGCATAGGACAGGTCCCCGTACTGCGCCTCGCGCTCGATGTTGTCGAGCGGAAGGATCGTCACGCCCGCGCCGACCATGACCGCCCGCTTCAGCAGCTCGATGTTGTCGAACTCCATCGTGACGTTCACCTCGACGCGGTCGCTCCGCAGCAGGCGCTCGATGTGCCGGCGCGTCGGGATGTTCGCCTGGAACGCCACGAAGTCCTGCCCGTCCAGGTCCGCGGCGCGAATCTTCTTCCTGCCCGCCAGCGGATGGTCCGGCGCGAAGACGGCCACCAGTTCCTCGCTGGCCAGCGGAATGATCTCGATCGAGCGGTGCTTCTCCGGGCAGGCCACCACCCCCAGGTCCATCTCCCCGCCGACCACCTCCGTGTAGATACGGTTCCACCCGGTGTATTCCACGTGCAGGCTCACCTCGGGGTGCGCCTTGAGGAAGCGGCGGACGTACGGGTCCAGCAGGTAGAAGCCCACCGAGTAGATGGTCCCCACGCGGAGCACTCCGCGGATCGAGTCGGCGGCGCTGCGGACCTCTCCCTGCATCTGCTCGAAGCGGCGGAGGATCTCGCGGGCGCCCTCGTAGAACGCCTTGCCCGCCTCCGTCGGCGCGACCATTCCCCCGCCCCGGCTGATGAGCTGCACCGACAGGTCGCGCTCCAGCTTCGCCAACTGCTGCGAGACGGCCGACTGCGAGATGTAGTTCGCCTCGGCCGCCTTGGAAAAGCTGCCGGTGTCCACCAGGTCGCAGAAAGTGCGCAGGACGTCGATGTTCATGACTGCCGTCTCGCCGAGGGGTCGATTGCGATCTCTTATCGCGAAAGGTCACATCTTAGAGATGCTAATACCCTCTGTCCAGCCCCCGACGGCAAGAATCCGCACCGATTCGCCCTCGCCCCGACGAACGGGGCGCATGAAAAATGCGGCCGAAAGGATTTGAACCTTCACTCCCTTATCGGGAACAAGGACCTGAACCTTGCGCGTCTGCCAATTCCGCCACGGCCGCGGAAGCAACAACCGTCAATGTAGCAACGCAGGAGGAAATGTCAAGCCCGCAAGGCGGTGCTGCGAAAAGTTCTTTCCTTTCGGGGCTCGCCGGGCGGTCAGGAAGGCCCGGCGCGGCTACAATGGATTGACCAAGCAAGGGAGATCGCCATGAACCTGTCCACCGAGTACCTGGGGATGAAGCTTTCCAGCCCGCTGGTTCCCGCCGCCTCGCCGCTGCCCAAGGACCTGGACAGCATCCGGCGGATGGAAGACTGCGGCGCGTCGGCCGTCGTGCTCTGGTCGCTGTTCGAGGAACAGATCGAGCACGAGGCCCGCGAGCTGGAGCACTACTACCAGTACGGCGCGGAGCGGTTCGCCGAATCGCTCAGCTATTTCCCGCAGGCGGCGGAGTTCCGCCTCGGGCCCGACGAGTACCTGGAGCACCTCGCCCGCGTGAAGCGCGCCGTGGATATTCCTGTCATCGCGTCGCTGAACGGAATCTCCTCGGCCGGATGGATCGATTACGCGACGCGCATCCAGCAGGCCGGCGCCGACGCGCTGGAGGTCAACGTCTACTACATTCCCACCGACCCGGACCTGCCCGGCGAGCACGTGGAGAAGGTCTACCTGAGCGTGCTGGACACGGTCAAATCGAGCGTGTCGATTCCCGTCGCCATGAAGCTCTCTCCGTTCTTCTCGTCGATGGGGAGCATGGCCCGCCGCCTGTCCGAGGGCGGGGCAGACGGGCTGGTGCTGTTCAACCGTTTCTACCAGCCGGACATCGACGTCAAGGACCTGGAGGTCCGTCCTCGCCTGGTCCTGAGCGATTCCGACGAGAACCGCCTGCCGCTGCGATGGATCGCGATCCTGCGCGGGAAGGTTCGCGCCTCGCTGGCGGCGAGCACGGGCATCCACACGCCTGAGGACGTCGCGAAGATGGTGCTGGCCGGCGCCGACGTCACGCAGGTCTGCTCCTGCCTGCTGAAGCACGGCATCGAGCACCTGGCGACGCTGCGCGCGGGCCTGACGCATATCCTCGAAACCAAGGGGTACGACTCGCTGGAGCAGATGAAGGGCGTGCTCAGCCAGCAGTCCTGCCCGGAGCCCGCGGCCTTCGAGCGGGGCAATTACCTCCGCGCCCTGAGCGAATTCGGGAAAACGGCGACGTTCGAATAAGAAAATGAAAGCGGGCGCCGGGCGCCTGGGGCTCCCACCGGTTTGATTGCGTCTGGGATTCCGCTGCGCCCCCTACCACGCGGGACGGGTTTCGACTACACTGTCGGCCATGATTATCACCATCGACGGGCCCGCGGGTTCCGGCAAGAGCACTGCCGCCCGCCGGCTGGCCAATGAACTGGGACTCGCCTACCTGGACACCGGCGCGACCTACCGCGCCGCGACGCTCAAGGCCCTGCGAGAAGGCGTGGAACTGACCGACGAGTCCGCGCTGGCCTCGCTGGTCCGACAGGCCGACATCCGCCTGACCCCCCTGCCCGACGGCGTGCGGGTCTCCCTGGACGGGCAGGACGTCAGCCGCGAAATCCGCTCGCCCGAGGTGTCGGACAACACGCACTACCTCGCCCGTTCCTCGCGGGTGCGCGAAGTGCTGGTGGAACTTCAGCGCCGCCTGGGGCGGGAGCTGGGCAGCTTCGTGACGGAAGGACGCGACCAGGGTTCGGTGGTCTTCCCCGAGGCGGACTTCAAGTTCTACCTCGATGCCACCGCCGAGGTCCGCGCCCTGCGCCGCTATCACGAGATGATGGAAGACGGGCAGGACGCCAACTACCTTTCGACCCTCCAGGGAATCATCGAGCGCGACGGGCGCGACCGCACGCGGGCCGTCGCCCCCCTGATCTGCCCCGACGACGCCTACGCCCTCGACACCTCCGAGATGTCCATCGAGGAGGTCGTCCGCGAGCTGCGCCGCCTGGTGGAGCAGGAGACGTGAGGGCGAAAACCAGCCATCCCAACCCCGCGCTGCGCGGGCGGTGGTTTCACGCCGGCGAGTCGCGCCCGAACGTCCTCTACCGTCTCATGCGTCGCGTCTTCCAGGTGTTCGTCACCGCGTTCTGGAAGGTCCGCGTGTTCCAGCGCTTCCACGAGCCGGCGCAAGGCGGCGCGGTCTACATCTGCAACCACCAGAGCTTCATGGACCCGATCCTGATGAGCTTCGCGCTGCGCCGCCCGATGAGCTACATGGCCCGCGACTCGTTGTTCCGCTTCCCGCTCTTCGGACGGGTCATCCAGGCGCTCAACGCGTTCCCCGTCCGCCGCGGCACGGCCGACACCGGCGCGCTCAAGGAGGCCATGCGACGCCTCAAGGGCGGCGGGCAGGTGGTCGTCTTCGCCGAGGGCACCCGGACGCGCGACGGGCGCATCGGGCCAATGCTTCCAGGCGTGGCCATGCTCGCCCAGCGGGCGGCCGAGTGGACGGTCCCCGTGCTGATCGACGGGGCGTTCGAGGCCTGGCCGAGAACCCAGGCGCTGCCGTCTCCGGGGAGCATCGTGGTGCGGTATGCCCCGCCGCTGTCCCGCGAGCAGACCCGCGCCATGACGCCCGAACAGCTCATGGACACGGTTCGCAAGACGCTCATCGAGATGCAGGCGGACGTTCGCCGACAGATCGGTCGGCCGGCGTTGCGATACGATTGATCCCCCAGGCAGAGCAGATCAGCCTTGCGATTCCGCGGCGTCCTGCCCGGAGAGATGGCGGAACTCGTGCACGCGGACGCTCCCCCACGAGCCGGCCAGCGCGCCGCCCACCCCCGCCGTCAACCAGTCCACCGGAAGCGCCCGCAGGAAATACGGCACATCCGACCAGGCGTTGGGCGACGAGTCGATGCTGGTGAAGGCCCCGTAGGCGTAGAACAGCAGCGCCGTCAGCATCGGGCAGGCCCAGACGGCGATTCCCAGGCGCGTCGGGTAGAGTTGCTGTGCGGCGAACGCCGACACCGCGAAAGCCGCGAAAAGGGCAAAGAGAATCTGCCCGCGCTCGCCGGACCGCAGCAGCATGAGGATCAGCGCGATGGCAAGCACCTCGTTGACCAGGAGCGTCAGTCCGAGGCGCGGCAGGTTCAGGGCCCGGCGGTCGCGCCCGCCGCGAGGAAGGGCGCCGGCGGCATCCTTCTGGCCCTCCCGAAGGGTCGGCGCCACCAGAAACAGGCGCAGCACGGGGAACGCTTCCAGGAGACTCTGCCCGGGGCTTGCGCCGCGGTCGGCCTTGCGGCGAGACAGCGGGCTTCGCCACATCCATTGCGGACGCACCCGCGCCACGACGATCCGCACCACCGAAACGATCACGATCGCCCCGACCAGCACCGCCGCCAGCAGGAGCACTTCGACGAGGAACTGGGCGAACAGGACACGAAGGTGGTCGCCCTCCCGCCAGAGCAGGGATCGGACCTGCGGGGACCGCAGGCTGATTCCCCCGGCCCCGACGACCGCGGCCAGCAGCGAGCCTTCCGGCCGGGCCCGCGTGGTCAGCACCGCACAGGCGGCTGCCAATGCCCAGACCACGGCCGCAAACGCCGCCAGCTGCGCGTACCCCCCGCCGGCAAGGAATGTCACCGGGCCGTGCGGATCCCACGGGCGGACGAGAGGCCAGACCGTGAAATACACCACGATCAGCGCCGCCGCGGTCGCCAACTGCACCTGCAACTTTTCCAGCCAGTGAAACCTGCTATGGTCCATTGAACTCTCGACAAGCTTTGCGCGATTCGATACGCTGTGCCCATCCGTCCGTTGCAGGCGGACATCCTAACCATCCTGAGAGGCAAAGGCAACGATATGAGCAACAGTGTCGTGCGGAGAATCACCGAGCGGGCCGTCGCCCTGAACAAGAAGATCGTGCTGCCCGAGTCGGACGACGTGCGCGTCCTGGAGGCGGCGCAGGAAATCACCCGGCGCAAGTACGCCCGCGTGACGCTGCTGGGCAACCCCGGCGCGATCGTCGCCAAGGCCAAAGGCGCGGGGTACGACCTTTCCGGCGTGGAGATCGTCGATCACATGGTCGACGAAAACCGCGCGCAATACGTGGAACTGCTCCACCAGCGCCGCCGGCAGAAGGGAATGAGCCGCCTGGACGCCGACGAACTGCTCAAGCGCACCGTCTACTACGGTGGCATGATGGTCGGAGACAAGCGGGTGGACGGCATGGTTGTCGGCAGCATCTGCCCCACCCGCGACACGGTCCGCAGCGGGCTGTTCGGCGTGGGATTGTCCGAGGGAAACAAGACCGTCAGCGCGTGCAGCGTGATGAACACCATCATCCCGGAAATCGGCGTGGACGGGTCGGTGATCTTCGCCGACACGGGCGTGGTGCCCGAGCCGACGACGGACCAGCTGGCGGACATCGCGATCGCGGCGGCCGGCGCGTGCAGGCAACTGCTCGGTGTCGAGCCCTACGTGGCGATGCTGAGCTTCTCGACGAAGGGCTCGGCGTACAGCCCGGCCGTGCAGAAGGTCATCGACGCCACCAAGCTCGCCCAGCAGCGGCGCCCGGACCTGAATATAGACGGCGAACTGCAACTGGACGCGGCGATCGTTCCGTCCGTGGCGGATCGCAAGGCCAAAGGCTCATCCGTTGCGGGGCGTGCGAACGTGCTGGTCTTCCCCGACCTGTCCTGCGGGAACATCGGGTACAAGCTGGCCGAGCGCATCGGAAAGGCCACCGCGTTGGGCCCGTTGCTGATGGGCCTGGCCCGCCCGGTCAACGACCTGTCGCGCGGGTGCAGCGTGGAGGACATCGTGCTGATCACGGCCATCACCGCGCTGCAAAGCGTCTGAGGGCGGAGACGGCGCGGGCGGCGGGCAGCGGAAAGCGCTCCGTCGGCGTCAGCTTCGCACGGCCTGCTCCACGGTGCGATAGATCGGGAACAGCTTCGTCAGGCGGGTGGTTTCGAGCAGTTGCTTGACGGCCGGTTGAGGATTCACCAGCCGGATCTGCCCGGCGTGGTGGCGGCACTTGAGATGTCCGGCGATGATCGCGCCCAGCCCTGTCGAGCAGATGAAATCCATCCGGCTGAGGTCGAGCACGATCACGGGCGTCCGGTCGGCAGCGAGCCTTTCCAGCGCGGCGCGCATTCGCTCGGCCTCGCTCATGCCGGCGGAACCGTTCACCGTCACCACCGTTGCGCCCCCGATCTGCCGAACGTCCATCGCAAGCGGCTTTCTGGACGACATTTCGGCCATGACAGGCGTCCTTACGTGTTGCGCTTCATCAGAAAGACCTGGTTTCCACGATCATTGTAGCGTACTTCGTCCATGTACGCCTTCATGAGCATCAGTCCCCGCCCGCTGGGCTTCTCGAGATTCTCGTCGGCGGTCGGGTCGGGCACCCGCGCCGGATCGAACCCCGCCCCCTCGTCGCAAATCGTGATGGTCGCGCGGTCGGCGTCGACGTCGCAGTCGACCGTGATCTTCTTTTTCGGATCCCCGCGGTTTCCGTGCTTGATGGCGTTGTTGAGCCCTTCCTCCAGCGCAAGGCGGATCGCGAACATGGCGGCCTCACTGTAGCCATGCCGGGCAACCTCGCGAAGGACCCGTTCCTCGAACGCCCTCGCGGCATTGAGTTCCGAAGGTATTACCATGGAATCCCGCGTTGTTTTTGGATCGCGCATGCGTCCGGACGGTTCATGCCAGGCTCTGGATGGCGTCCTGCTTGGACTCGCTGATCTGGAAGATCTCGTTCAACCGGGTGATGACGAACACCTCGTAGATGGCCGGCTGAATGTTGCACATCCGCATTTCGCCCTTCTTCTCGCGCACCCGCTTGTGCAGGGTGATGAGCATCCCCAGGGCGCTGGACGACATGTGCGAAACGCTCTGGAAGTCCAGCACGAGCCGGGGCGTTTTCGCCTCGGCCACCAGGGCGTAGAGCTGCTCCCCGATCTGCGTGATACTGATTTCATCCAGGATTTTCCGGTCGGTCAGCGTCACGACGGTGACCCCGTTCTCGACAGAAACTTTGACTCGCGGCGTCTGCTCTCGCATGGGTCGGTCTCCTGTTGTCCTCTTGCGGCCGCCGACTCATTTCCGCGGCGCAGGGTCTGTGGCCTCTTGTGGGATACTAGGATTGCCTATCCATCGTGTCAAGTCGGCTCCGCCCTGGGGCCCATCTCAGGACAGCGCCTGGACGAGGTTGAGGATGAGACTCGCCGTCAGCACGGCCGCCAGAATGATGACCGCAACTTTCAGGACGCCGCACGGCGCGGGGACGGGCGGGCCGGCTGTTTCCGCGTCGGACTGGGCTTCGCCCGCCAAGCCGGTCAGGATCTGCGCGTCGATCTGCTTGCGCGCCTGGAGCGGAGGTTGCCCCGCCGCGATCGCCTCGAGGTCCAGCAGCAGATCGGCGGTCGAACGGTACCGGCGATTGCGGTCCTTGGCCATCATGACCTCGACCACCTCGCCCAGTCCGCTGGACAGGCGGGTGTTCACGTGGTCGGGCGGAATCAGCGGCTCCTTGAGATGCTTGTGCATGACGGCAGCGGGCGTCGGCGCCTCGAACGGAACGCGACCGGTCACCATGTGGTAGAGCGTCGCGCCGAGGGAGTAGATGTCCGCGCGGAAGTCGATGTCCACCTCGCCGCGAATCTGCTCGGGGCTGATGTAGTACGGGGTTCCGAAGGCGCGTCCCGCCTCGGCCTTGGCGGCCTCCACGTCCTCCGCGCCGCGCGCCAGACCCATGTCCGCCAGCTTGGCCACTCCCTCGGGCGTGAGCATGATGTTCTTGGGCTTCACGTCGCGATGGATCAGTCCCACCGCGTGGGCGTGCTTCAGCGCCCGGGCGATCTGGAGAATGATTCGCAGCGCCTCGGCCTCGGTGTAGGCCTTGCCTTCGGCGATGTCGTCGTAGACGGTCCGGCCTTCCACGAATTCCATCACGAAGTAGTGGTACCCCCCCGCCTCCCCGACGTCGATGGCCTGCACGATGTTCGCGTGGTTCAGCTTGGCGGCGGCCTTGCCTTCCTTGTAGAATCGCTCCACGTACTCGGGATTCTCGCTGAACCGTCGCGGAAGGACCTTGATCGCCACGACCCGGTCCAGGCTCAACTGCCGCGCTTTGAACACCGTCGCCATCGCGCCGGCGCCCAGCTTCGAGAGAATCTGGTACCCGGGAATCTGCTGTCCTTTGCGGGACTCCTCGATTCCCTGCTTGATGCGGTCGATCTGGCGCTGGGTGACGACGCCGCTTCCGACGAGCACGTCGGCGAGGCTTTTCTGGCTGTCGGCGGCCGCCTGCTGGAGACACTGCTCGACTTCCTCTCGCGTGGCCAGCCCCTGGTCCAGCACCTGCCGACCCAGTTCGCTGTCCATCGAGGAGTTCGCCTTGCGAGGCGCCGCGGATTTACCGGCCGCGGAAGAGTTCCCCGCCGGACCTTCCGATCTGCCCGATGAAGACTTGTCGCCATCGGCCATCATAAGCATTTTCCAACGTGTCGGCCCGGGGTTGCACCCAAGGCTCGAAGAATTCGACTGACTTGCATACGGGCATCCTTTCCCGCAAGAATCGGGGTACCATACTCTTGCCCGTTTCGCCCGTCAACAGGCAATCGAAACGCCTTGCCGGTTCCCAAGTTCTCTGTTTTCTTATTCTACGATGCGAACGGACGTGGGTTTCGATTCCCTGCAAAACGTCCGTCACTTTTCGTACATCCAAGCCGGGCCCAACTCGTCCGGGAACGCGCCGAGTTCCACCAGGCGACGCCGGATCTCCCAGCACAGGTGGCACTTGCTGGCGTAGCCCTGCGGGAACGGAACAAACCCAGCCGATTCCGCCAGTTGCATCAATCCCACCGGTCCGGCGCGGGCCAGCGTTCCGATGATCGGCCGGGCCGCGTGGTCCGCCGCAAGCGATTCCCATAACTGGCGGACACTTGTCCGGTCGCTCAGGCGACCCAGCAGGATGCCCGCACAGGTGCCGGGCATGACCCGCCCCGTCCCATCCACATGGATGTGGCGGGAACGTAAGATCGCCTCCGCACAAGAGGTATCGGCGAAATGGGCGGGGTTCTTTCGTTGCAACCGCGGCGCGAGGCATTCCGCCGCCCGCCCATTCAAGCGGTCACGCCCGGATTCGGCGTACCGTCCGAACAGCCGCCCACGCTCCTCGTCGTCCAGTTCGGCCGTGTCGAATCCTTCGGCCAGCCAGTCCCGCCAGCGAACCTGCACGCGATCCGCGCCGAGCAGTTCGCTCGCCACCCGCGCCGCCAGGCGGCAGCAAGCGATCGGAACGAACTGCTGATGGTACGGATCGGCCGAGATGCAGAGCTTGCCCATGCCGGCATCGTCCAGCGCCCGCAGGCGGTCGCGCACGGCCGGCTCGTCGCAGGCCCAGAAGGCGTTGGTCTCGATCTTCTCCAGTGGCGAGAGGCCCGCAGTCTTCGCCA
>DNAS01000120.1:12911-15224 GCA_003485185.1 Phycisphaerales bacterium
TCCCGCCGGCAGAGTTCCAGCAGCGTCGGCCAGTCGCCGAACGGCTCACCCCCGCCGAGGTGGATCCGGCAGCCGTGCGGCGACGCCTCGATGAGTTGGCGCCATATCTCGACGGCTTTGTCGACAGACATCGACTCGCCCCGATCCGGCGCGCATCGCAGGTAGCACGACGCGCATCGCACGTTGCACCAATAGGTGAGCACCAGCCCCGCGAAGGACCAGTGTTTCACGGGCATCTTTTCGCCCCGCCGAAGGGGAGGCTCGCCGTTCATGCCGCCATTGTACGCTTTGTGCCCCCGCCGCCAAACGATACAATACGCTGCGGCAATCGGAGCGACGATGGCGAACAACGAACCATTCAACCTGTTCGTGTATGGAACGCTGATGGATCCCTCGGTGTTCCGGGCGGTGCTGGGCCGGCGCCTGGTGACGCAGGCGGGCGACGCCGACGGCGTGGAGGCGTTCCTCGCGCGCGACGCGGTGCTCGACGGGTACAAGAAAATCAGCCCCGACCACACGTACCTGTATGCCGTGCCGGAGCGATACGGGCGCATTCGCGGATACGTCATCGGGCCGCTGCCCACCGTCTGCATGAGCGCGCTGAGAAAATACGAGGGGCGGAACTACTCGCGCAAGAAGGTCACGGTGCAGACCGCCTCGACCGCCGAGACGTGCTACGCCTTCGTCGGGAAGCTCAAGCAGCTCGAGCACTCGTTCGGGTACGCCTTCCGCGACCCGTTGAAGCAGGAGATCCTGCTCCGCGAGAAGATCGAGGCGGCGCTGCGGGAAAGCGAGATGGAGCAGCTCAAGACCGACCAGGCCGTCGCCCGCCGCGCCATGGGCGAGCTGCACGGGGCGACGATTCGCGACCTGGTCCGTCGGCATTTCGACGCCGGAGGCATCAGCGATTACGCCATCCGCCGCACCCTCAAGGAGCATCCGCTGCGCGACTTCAGTCCGCTCAGCCGTGACGCCGAGGCGCAAGTCCTCGCGCCGAACTACCTGGCCATGGTCGTCCGCCAGGTCATCTTCAATGAGTTCGAGGAAAACATCCGTCGCGAGTTCCGCTACGAGATCGACCACATGGACCTCGGCGAGCAGTATTACGAACGGACGGTCAGCTCGCTGGCGGCGCTGCGGATGCTCAACGAAAACGCCCCCCTGCTGGACATCCTGGTGGGCGACTGCCTGACGGACCTGAAATTCGGGCGCGACCCGCTGGTGGATTACGTCTCGTGGTCGGTCCGCGCGTCCGACGCCATCTACAGCCAGCAGTCCGCCAAGCAGCATCTTCAGTTCCTCCGGACGCACATGGGGCGCGGGCACATTCCCCTGGGCACGGAGCTGGAGTTCTCCAACATCGGGCACGCGGTGATCCGCGACCCGCAGGGGCAGTCCCTGCGCGACCGCGTCTACGACGGGTTCCTGTATTTCAGCGACTTCGCCCTGGACGCGTTGACCTGGAAAGTCGGCGGGCACGTGGACGACCACCGCGAGAAGGTCTCGCCCCGCCAGCGGCGCGGGTTCTTCGAGGTCGCCCTGGGGAATGTGTCGCTCCAGGCGAACCTGTCCAAACCGATCACGGACGACCCCTGGCTGCTGAACCAGTTCATCCACGAGGCCTGCCGCTTCTACGCCGTCCGTCCCCACAGCGTGCACATCTCGCTCCAGCTTCGAAGCCAGCACCGCCCCGTGCGCGACCGCCTGCTGCCCCTGTCGATCCTGAAGTGCCTGTTCGCCCTCGCCGGCGGCCCCGAGCGCAACGGCGGAAAGCTCCAGGTCACGCGCCTGACTTCTGGCGAGATTTCCTCCGCGGAACCAGGCAACCACCACCTGCTGTTTTCCGACATCTCCAAGCGCCACAGCCGCGAGATTTCCGACACCTACGACGTCGCCGGAGATCCCCACTCGCGCGGATTGTACGTGCAGCAGTTCCGCTTCCTGCGCCTCTCGCCCGAGTTGAACTACGAACCGGTGGCAATGGCGCTGAAGGGCCTCCAGATTCACCTGCGCCCGGGAAGCTTCCTGACGCCGGGGCAATACGAGGCCAGCCGGCGGCATCGCAAGCTCTTCGACGCCCTGCTCGAATGGGGCCGTTGCCCCACCACGATCCCCGACGAGGAGGTGGAGGAGTTCCTGGGCAACATCCACGCGGGGCTCATGACGGAGCGCCGGGGAAAGCCCTCGCACAGCGAGGCCTACATTGCCTGGTCGCTGAGCCAGCTTCGTGCGATGATCCGGCACTTCAACCTTCAGGTTGAAGGCGCGTCGCGGAAAGGCAATTCCCTTCGCGCGGGCTCGTGAGTTGAGGGA
>DNAS01000120.1:15312-24286 GCA_003485185.1 Phycisphaerales bacterium
TTGAGTTGAGGGAACGTCACTTGGCCCGGGTTGTCGCGCCGCCCGGGTGGGCGGTCGGGCCGCGAGTGTCGGGGCGTTTGCCCGTCAGGAGAAACTCGGCATACGCAGCCGCGAGCTTGTCGGTTCCCGCCGCATCGCGAAGTTGCCGGGCGCACTGCGTAGCCTGGTCGCGCTGGCCCATGCCGTGATGAGCAAAGGCCGCCAGAAGGAGCATCTCGACGCGGTGACGAGCGGGCTCCCCGGCCAGTCGTTCGTCCAGGCGGGAAATCGCCCGCTGGACATCTTCCTGGGGCGCCTTCGAGATGAACTCCGGGCGGGCCTCCATCACCGGCGGATAGACTTCCATCCCTCGGCGAAGGTTGAAAGCGGCGCTGATCGGCTCCCCGGCGACCAGCAAGGCCGTCGCCCGCCCCAGCAGCGGCAAGGGGTTCTTCGGATCAATCGTGCCGGCCTGGCGAAACTCCTCCGCCGCCTGGTAATACCGCCCTCGCTTCAACAGACTCTCCCCGGATCGCATGTAGCGATTGAACAGGTCGCGTCCGCGTCCGGCCAAGGCGTGAATCACGACCTGGCGGTTCGTGTCCACGGCGACGAGAGGGGCCATGGTGATCGCCGAGGGAGTTTGCCTCGGTTTCGCGACAGCCTCCGTCTCATTGTCCTCCGGCGGGGTTTCCGTCGGTTTCTTTTCCGGCTTGGGGGGCTCGGGCGGTTGAACGGTTTCAAGCTTTTCCAGGTCCGGAGGGGTCAGTTCGGGCTGCTCCGTCGGGACAAGTTCGCCGTTTTCCCGATGTCCCAGTTGCACCAGCAGGTCCAGGAATGCGTCCTGATGGGGCGTCGGAGCGCCGGCGGCGGTCTTTTCGCCTTTTGCGGGGGTACGTCCCTGGATCGTCTCCAGTCTCGCGGCCGTCTGCTCGGGCGTTTCGCGCGGACCGGTAATCTCCGAGTCGGTCCTCGTGTCCAGCGCTTCTTTCAACCGGGTGTCCTGGGCGCCGAACTCATACAGGTCCTTGGCCAGTTCTTCGCGGTCTTTCGGGCGCAGGATGCCGAACAACGAAGGGGCGTTTCCGCTGGCAGGCGCGGCGCCCGGGCCAGCCAACGAAACCTCCGGCGCGATCAGCGGCGCCGACAACGGCGACGCCAGCGCCCCGCCCTCGGGAACCATCAAGCTCTTGTACGCCTCCGCCGGCGCGGTGTAGAGCGTCCGCCCCACCGTTGCATCGACGTAAGGCGTCAACGGGATGTTCGTGCCGGGCAGGGTCGCGCCGCGGCTGATCGAGTAGGCACCCAGCGCGGTCTGGCCGGGATCCAGGTAGGGATGGGCGAGATACGTCGGCATCGACAGGTCCTGCAACCCCACCGACTGACGACGGAACGTGCTGAGCTGACTGCTGGGCAGATTGATGTTGAGCTGGTCCGGGGCATAGTAACCCACCGGCCCGCGAAAGCTCCCCAGACCGCTGACCTGCCCGGTCACGTAGAGCTGGCTGTTGATCCGTTGTCCGCCGACAGGAGCATTGGCCCCCCCGCTTCCGACCAGAGGGTTGGCGTCCAGAACGTTGCCCGTATCCTGTTGATGGACCTGCCCCCAGGCGGGGGCGGAAACAAGAAGCGCCCCCACGGCTACAACTGCCAAAATCCCACGGACCGCGATGTTCATCACGCGAATCTCACCTTGACCGGCCGTGCGGATCTCAGACGTTCCCGCCGGTGTCGGTCTTTTCCAGTTCATGCAAGTACCGGCTGCGCCCGTAGAGCTTACTGCTATCCAACTCCTCTCGCCAGCCCGAACGTCGGGGAATCACGCTCCGCCGGGGCTTGGGTCGGGCACGTCGGACCTTGCTGGCTATGCGATACTTACGCCTTACGGACATAACTCGCCTCCTACACAATTTTTAGACGTTCCGATGCCGAGAAAGGTTCCCTTCATTTCACCAGTCCGCAGCGGCCTGTTCCGACGGTCGCGGCGGGTACTGTTCTCATCGGCAAAACTCGGCGCCCTGATTCATTGTAGGCCTTCGGACGGACCGAAATCCTCCCGCCCGCTGCCGCAAAAAACCACGAAAAAAGACGTCGAACCGCCCGGAGAACAGGAAATCCGTTCTCCTACTCCCTGTGGCGGAAGGAATTGAAGTAATCCGCCCGCCAATGATTGCCGATGATATACGCAAGACGGATAATATGTGATGTTGCTGCGCGGAGTTCGACACGCCGGCGGAAACCGACGGGTCGGTGCAGCGGCGTTGTGACTGTATCTCGATAACCTGTTGGACAACTGCGGCGGACTTATGCGACCTCTTCGAACCTTCACGATTCAGCCTTCCCTGCCACCCGAACTTACGCCTCTTCTGGAGATCGCGCGGAACCTCTGGTGGTGCTGGCACGGGGATGCCCTGGACTTGTTCCGCCGCCTCGACCCGCAGCTGTGGGAAGACTGCTACCACAACCCGGTTGCCCAACTGGGCAAGATCGACCAGCGGCGACTCGGCGAATTGGCCAAGGACGAGGGATTCATCGCCCACGTGCAGCGTGTCCATGGCACGATGACGCAATACCTCCAGAAGCCCGGCTGGTGGGCGCGGACGTACGGCAGCACCGATCGCCAGCCGCAGGTGGCATATTTCTGCGCGGAGTTCGGCATCAGCGAGTGCCTGCCGATCTACTCCGGTGGCCTGGGCGTTCTCGCGGGCGACCACCTCAAAAGCGCGTCGGAGCTGGATATCCCGTTGGCGGCCGTCGGACTGCTCTACCAGCAGGGGTACTTCCGCCAGCGTCTCAACGCCGACGGCTGGCAGCTCGAGTTGTTCCCCCGCAACGATTTTCACAACATGCCCGTGCAGTTGATCCGCGACGAGAGCAACAATCCCGTCGTGATCGAGGTGGAGATGCCCGGCCGGAACGCCAAGGCGCAAATCTGGAAGGCGATGGTCGGGCGGGTATCGCTGTACATGCTGGACACGAACATTCCGGAAAACACCCCCGAAGACCGGCACATCACCGCCCAGTTGTACGGGGGCGACCAGGAGATGCGCATCCGCCAGGAGGTGGTGCTGGGAATCGGCGGGGTGAGGATGCTCAAGGCGCTGGGCATCAGCCCGAAGGTCTTCCACATGAACGAGGGGCACTCGGCCTTCCTGGGCCTGGAACGCATCCGCCAGTTGATGGCGGAGAAAGGCGTCTCGTTCGACGAGGCGCGGGAGGCGGTGGTAGCCTCCAACGTCTTCACCACGCACACGCCCGTTCCCGCAGGAAACGACGCGTTTGAACCCTGGCTGATTGACAAGTATTTCTCGCACTACTGGGGACAGCTCGGGCTCAACCGGGACCAGTTCCTCGCCCTCGGGCGGCAGGATCCCAGTCACGGTGACGAACCCACCAGCCTGACGGTCCTCGCGCTGCATCTCAGCGGCGCCCGCAACGGCGTCAGCAAGCTGCACGGAACCGTCAGCCAGAAGCTCTGGGCGGCCGTCTGGGACGGCGTGCCCACCAACGAGGTGCCCGTCACGTCGATCACCAACGGCGTCCACGCGCCGAGCTGGATCAGTCACGACCTGGCGGAACTCTACGACCGCTACCTGGGTCCGGGGTGGTATGAGAAGCCCACCGACGAGACGGTCTGGAAGTCGGCGCAGCACATCCCCGATACGGAACTGTGGCGGACCCATGAGCGGCGCCGCGAGCGCCTGGTGGCGTTCGCGCGGCGGCGCCTCCGGCAGCAGCTCGCCAAGCGAGGGGCGGGCGTCGCGGAGCTGGCCGCGGCGGAGGAAGTCCTCGACCCCGAGGCCCTGACCATCGGTTTCGCGCGGCGGTTCGCCACCTACAAGCGGGCGAACCTGATCCTGGCCGACCTGGAACGCCTGGCCAGACTGCTGTCGAACAAGGAACGGCGCGTCCAGATCATCTTCGCCGGAAAGGCGCACCCGCGAGACAACCCGGGCAAGGACCTGGTCCGCCAGATCATCCATACCTGCCGCAAGGAACCGTTCGCCCAGTCGATGCTCTTCCTGGAAGACTACGACATGAACGTGGCGCGTTATCTGGTGCAGGGCGTGGACGTCTGGCTGAACACGCCGCTGCGCCCGATGGAGGCGTCGGGCACCAGCGGGATGAAGGTGGCCGCCAACGGCGGGCTGAACGTCTCGATCCTCGACGGCTGGTGGGCCGAGGGATACAACCCGCGCGTCGGGTGGGCGATCGGGTCCGGCGAGACCTACGACGACCTGGAGTACCAGAACGCCGTCGAATCGCAGGCGCTGTACGACCTGCTCGAGAAGGAAGTGGTCCCTCTGTTCTACGACCGGGGTCCGGACAAGCTGCCCCGCGGCTGGTTGGCCAAGATGAAGGCGACCCTGTGCGAACTGGCGCCAGCGTTCAACACCAATCGGATGGTGCGCCAATACGCGGAGATGTTCTACGCCCCCTGCGCCAAGGCTTGGGACGCACTGACCGCCGACGAAATGGCGCGGGCCAAACAGCTCAATACCTGGAAGCAGAAGGTCCGCCGGCAGTTCCCCAACGTGCGGATCGAAAACGTCAGCGACGACGTGGACGCCGCCGGCGGCGCGCGCGTCGGGAAGGACCTGAACGTGCAGGCGGTGGTGAACCTGGCCGGACTGGCGCCCGAGGACATCCAGGTGGAGCTGTATTACGGTCCGCTGGACCAGGACGGGCAGCTCGGCGACGGGCGCCCCGCCGCGATGGAGCAGGTCGGGCTCGACGGCGACGGGCGGATGAAATACACCGCCCACATGCCCTGCCCGCGCAGCGGGATGATGGGCTACACGGTGCGCGTGCTGCCCCGCCATGTGGACCTGGGCGAGCCGATTGCCCTGGGCATGATCCGCTGGGCATGAGGCTGCCGAAGGGACGCAAATTCTGTTTGACAGCGGGCCGGTCTGCGTTAGTCTATGGGATAAGGAAACTTCAAGAAACCGGTACACGACAGATGCGGCAGAACACGACTACGACGACATGCTGAAGCCTCCGCCCGCACATTCCGGGCACGAGGCGCGTCGTGGGCCTGCCGAACTGTCGTGTGCCGGTTTTCTTTTGGTGACCCACGTCTGCCGCTCAGACCCGCGGGCCAGATCGGAAATTGTGAAACCATGAGTGTGACCATCACTTTGCCGGACGGCAGCGAACGCACCTATGCCGAACCCGTCACCGCGCTGCGCGTGGCCGAGGACATCTCGCCGCGCCTGGCCAAGGCAGCCGTCGCCGCCGAAGTGGACGGGCTGCCCAGAGACCTTTCCTTCGCCGTTTCCGAAGGCACGCACGCCCTCCGCATCCTGACCGACCGCGACGCCGCCTCGCTGGAAATCCTCCGCCACACCGCCGCCCACGTGATGGCGCAGGCCGTCGTGCGCCTCTACGGGCGGGAAGTCCAATACACCATCGGGCCGGCCCTGGTGAACGACTTCCAGTACGGATTCTATTACGATTTCGACCTGCCCCGCCCCCTGACGCAGGACGACCTGCCGAAGATCGAGGCCGAAATGGCCAAAATCGTCGCCGAGAAGATCCCCATCGAACGCGAGGAGCTTCCCGTCGCCGAGGCGAAGGCCCGCTTCGAGCAACTCGGCCAGTCGTACAAGGTGGAGATGATCGACGAGTTGGCGAGGGAACAGGGCGCACGGACCGTCAGCCTGTATCGCCAGGGCGATTTCCTGGACATGTGCCGCGGCCCGCACCTGCCGGACACCGGTCGGCTGGGAAAGGCGTTCAAGCTGCTCACCACGGCCGGCGCCTACTGGCGCGGCGATGAGAACAACAAGATGCTCACCCGCCTGTACGGCGTGGCGTTCTTCGACCCCAAGGCCCTTCAGGAGCACCTGACGCGGATCGAGGAAGCCCGCAAGCGCGACCATCGCGTCCTCGGGCGGCAGCTCGGGCTGTTCCAGTTTTCCGACGCGGTGGGCCCGGGCCTGCCTCTCTGGCTGCCCAAGGGTGCCATCCTCCGCATGGAACTGGAAGGCTGGCTGCGCGGCGAACTGCTCAAGCGAGGCTACCTGCCGGTCGTCACCCCCCACGTGGGCAAGGTGGACCTCTGGCGGACCAGCGGGCACTACCCCTACTACGAGCACGGGCTGTTCCCCACCATGCACCTGCGAGATGTGGAGAACGTGCCGGAGGGGCAGGAGGACGGATACCTCCTGAAGCCCATGAACTGCCCCTTCCACATCCAGATCTACAAGTCCAGTCAACGGAGCTACCGCGAGTTGCCCCTGCGGTTCAGCGAGTTCGGAACGGTCTACCGGTTCGAGCAGTCCGGCGAGTTGAGCGGTCTGACGCGGGTGCGCGGGTTCACCCAGGACGACGCGCACATCTTCTGCACGCCTGAGCAGCTCGAGGGCGAGATCGAATCCTGCGTGGAGTTGACCAAGCTGTGCCTGGCCACGCTGGGCCTGGAGGACTACCGCGTGCGCGTGGGCCTGCGCGACCCGGACGACGCGAAATACACCGGTTCGAGCGAGAACTGGGATCGCGCGGAGGCCAACATCCGCCACGTGGTGCGCAAGCTGGGCATGAACTCCAGCGAGGAGCCGGGCGAGGCGGCGTTCTACGGCCCGAAGATCGACTTCGTCGTCAAGGACTGCATCGGGCGCGAGTGGCAGCTCGGGACGATCCAGGTGGACTACAACCTTCCGGAGCGGTTCGGGCTGGAATACATCGGCGCCGACAACGCTCCCCACCGCCCGGTGATGATCCACCGGGCGCCGCTGGGATCTCCGGAGCGGTTCATCGGAATCCTCATCGAGCATTTCGCCGGGGCGTTTCCCCTCTGGTTGAGCCCGGTGCAGATCGCGGTCCTTCCGGTCAGTGACAAGTACAACGAGTACGGCGCGCAGGTTTCCCGCGCGCTGCGGGAGGCGGGGCTCCGCGTGGAGCTGGACGATTCGCCGGAGAAGATCGGCGCGAAGATCCGCCGGGCGACGCTGGAGAAGGTTCCGTACATGGCCGTGGTGGGCGCCCGCGAGGCCGAGTCGTCCACCGTGTCG
Organism: Phycisphaerales bacterium; assembly: GCA_003485185.1. Lineage (GTDB taxonomy): Bacteria > Planctomycetota > Phycisphaerae > SM23-33 > SM23-33 > UBA12270. The sequence continues at coordinate 22,308 of DNAS01000120.1, forward strand.
GTCCGGCACCGCACGGAAGGCGACCTGGGCGCGATGTCCGCCGGCGAGTTCACCGACGCCCTTCGGCGGGAGATCGCCACCAAGGGGCGCGAGACGCTCGTGAGAGAAAGACTTTCGGCGGCCTCGGGCCGCTGACATGCCGCCGGCGCCGGGCGGGGCCTTCGCGGTGAGGGCCCGCGGCGACGACGGGCGGTTTTGAACAGGAGATGATGCCATCAGCAAAGACCTTCGTTGCAACGAGCAGATCCGGATTTCCCCCATCCGTCTGATCGACGAGAACGATCAGCAGATCGGGATCGTGGAGACCCGTGAGGCGATCCTCCGGGCGCGGGAAGCGGGATTCGACCTCGTCGAGGTCGCGCCGCAGTCGCGCCCCCCCGTCTGCCGGATCATGGACTACGGAAAGTGGAAGTACGCCCAGCGGAAGAAGGAGCAGCATTCCAAGGCGAAGCGCCACGAGACCGAGCTCAAGGAGATCCGGATCAAGACGCCGAAGATCGGCGACCACGACCTGGAGATCAAGATCAAGCATGCCCGGGAATTTCTCGCGCGAGGCGACCGCGTGCAGTTCACCCTGCGGTTCCGCGGGCGCGAACTGGCCCACGTGGACGAGGGGCAGAAAGTCTTCGCGAAGATCCAGCAGGACCTTTCCGAAGTCAGCAAGGTCGACCAGGGCTACCGGCGCGAGGGACGGCGGATCACCATGACGTTGGCGCCGGGCGGAACCCCCGCCCCGAAGGCCAAGTCCGAACCCGCCAAGGCAGCCGCTCCCAAGGCCCCTGCCGCCGAATCGGCGACGCCCCCGGCGGCCCAGACGCCCAGCGCCTCCTGAGGTTCGCGGTCCGCGACGAAAAGTTTTCCTCCGAAGGGGCTTTACAGCCCCCCGGACATTGCTACAATACGCGACTCGCCCAGGACGGGCGGTTACGGATACGAGGTATCGCACCATGCCGAAGATGAAGACGAATAAAGCCGCTGCGAAGCGGATCAAGGTCAGTGCCCGCGGGAAGCTCCTGGCCCACAAGACCGGCGCCGGGCATCTCAAGAGCCGAAAGAGCCCTTCGCAGCTTCGCAGCTATCGCAAGGAGCACGCGATCTCCAAGTGCTTCGCGAAGCAGCTTCGCACGATGTTGGGCGCCTAGCAGCCCGTTGGAAAACGGGCTGCTGGAGCAGGGAGCAGTTGAACAGTGGAACAGGTGAAAGACGCGATCGAGCCTGCGGTCTACTGCTCTCCTGCTCACCTGTTCGTTTCACAGAATTAGCGTTGAAAAACTACGAACCGCCTTAACGGAACAGGAATATTGGCCCAGGTGGGAGTCCCTGCGGGGACGATCGTCCCGGAAGGTCCGCGGACGAACGGAACATCTCGTGACGCGCGAGAGTCCACCGGCCGGAAGAAAGGAACCGCACCATGCCACGCGTACGCAAAGGCGCCGCCCGGCGCAAAGCGCACAATCGAGTTCTCAAGGCCGCACGGGGTTTTTACGGATCCCGCAGCCGGCGCTACCGCCTCGCCAAGGAAACCCTCTGGCATTCGGGCGTATACGCCACCCGCGACCGCAAGCTCCGCAAACGCGACTTCCGCAGCCTGTGGATCACGCGCATCTCCGCCGCCTGCGAACAGCGCGGGATCCTCTACAGCCGGTTCATGTATGCCCTGACCGAATCCGGCGTGACGCTGAACCGCAAGATGCTCAGCGAGATCGCCGTGGCGGACCCCGCCGCGTTCGACGCGATTGTCGAGACGGTCAAGGACAAGCTCGGGAAATAGCACGGCCAGGCCGGCGAAGCGTCCAGGCGTCCCGGCCGGGAGCGACGGGAACCACACCATGTCGCTGATGCAGGAACTCAAGCAGATCGAGGCGCAGGCGAGCGAAGAACTCGCCGGCGCCGATTCCCCCGACGCGCTGGAGGCCTGGCGGGTCCGCTACCTCGGGTCCAAGGGAATCGTCAAGCAGGCGATGCAGCGCCTCAAGGGT
>DNAS01000120.1:24416-25419 GCA_003485185.1 Phycisphaerales bacterium
GGCGATGCAGCGCCTCAAGGACGTCCCGCGCGACGAGAAGCCCGCGGCGGGCAAGGCCGCCAACGACCTGAAGAACGCCCTCCAGGCGATGTTCGACGCGAAATCGGCGACGGTCTCCGCCGGTCGCCCGCGCCGCGCCCGCGGCCCGGCCGTCGACATCACCCTGCCCGGAAAACGCCCCCGCCTCGGGCACGAGCACGTCCTGACCCAGACCACCAACGATATCTGCGACATCTTCGCCCGCATGGGATTCGAGGTCGCCTACGGCCCGGAGGTCGAGGACGAGCAGCACAACTTCGACGATTTGAACATCCCGCCGTCGCACCCCGCGCGAGACCCGCTGGACAATTTCTACCTCGACGAATCCGCCATGCTCCGCTCGCAGACCTCGACGGTGCAGATTCGCGTCATGGAGTCGCGCCGCCCGCCCGTGCGGATCATCGCCCCCGGGCGCGTCTACCGACCCGACACCGTCGACGCCACCCACTGCTTCATGTTCCAGCAGATCGAAGGGCTCTATGTCGACGAGGGCGTGAGCATGGCCGACCTGAAAACCTGCGTCGACCAGTTCTGCAAGGCATACTTCGGACAGGACGTCGCCACGCGATTCCGCCCGAGTTTCTTCCCCTTCACCGAACCGTCGGCCGAGGTGGACATCCTCTTCCACAACCCCGACGGCACGACCCGGTGGATCGAGCTGGGCGGCTGCGGAATGGTGGACCCGAACGTCCTTCAGGCTGTCGGGTACGACAGCGAGAAATACACCGGTTTCGCGTTCGGCCTGGGAATCGAGCGGATGACCATGCGCAAGCACGGGGTGACGGACATCCGTCTGTTCTTCGATTCGGACGTGCGGTTCCTGCGACAGTTCTGATTCCGGCGCATCGATAATACGCCCCAAAAATCTACCAACCCCCGCGTCAGCAGGGGTTTTCTTTTGTCCCCGCTTCGCGCCGCCACGCCTTTTTTCGTTATCGATTGCCTCTGCCCAGAATTCGAAAGC
>DNAS01000120.1:25564-28194 GCA_003485185.1 Phycisphaerales bacterium
CCTCTGCCCAGAATTCGAAATGCATTCCTGCGAAACCCGCCCCCAAAAACGCCCGATAGGAAAAATAGGACGCAGGAACCGACCCAATGCGCTCTGCAAGCAAGCTACTGACAGACAGGGAAATGGAGCGGGTCAACCAGGCGGTTGCCCAGGCCGAGGCCCGCACCGGCGCCCGGATTGTTCCCGTGCTCGCCACCGTCTCCGGACGGTACGAATGGGCCGAGGACATGGTGGGACTCTGGGCGGCCGCGGTCGGGCTGGCGCTGACCTGGGCCTTCCTGCTCGTCGCCCCCGTCGGACGCGAGTGGGCCAACGAGGGCAAGGTCTACACCCTGGGCCTGCTTCCGATCCTGGCCGTCGTCGTCTGCGGATTCGTCGTGGGGGCGCTGCTGGCGACGCAGGTGAGTTGGCTGCGCAGGCTGTTCGTCTCCCGGCGGAAGTTCGCCGAATCCGTCCGCCAGTCCGCCCAGCAGATCTTCCAGGAATCGACCGTCTACTGGGCCAACGAGCCGCACAACGCCCTGATCGTGCTGTACGTGAGCCTTTACGAGAAGCATGCCGAGATCGCCTGCGACGCGTCGCTGGAAAGCCGCTTCGCCAACCTCGCGGCCTCGCTGGACGGGCTGATCTTCGCGAGCCTCCGCGAGAACCGTCCCACCGACGGGCTCTGCGACGCCCTCGCGCAAATCGCCGAGGCGCTGCCTGCTGTGGCCGAGACCAACCGCGCCCTGGCCCCCCCCGGGGCGCCCCGCCAGTCCACCTGCCTGCGGGTCATCGGCTGACGGGCCGTTACGCCTTCGCCCCGCCCTGCCGCGCAAAGACGTTCCCCGCCCGTTGCACCACCGCGCCCTTGAGCACGAGCATGGTCATGGCCGACGCGGCCTGGCCGCTGGCGATCCCCGTCCGGCGGACCAGTTCGTCCAGCCCCAGCGAGCCCTCCTCCAGCGCCGCGTAGAGCTTGCGCTCGACGTCGTCCATGCCGTGTGGCACGACGGCGGCCGGCTCGTCGATCTGCATCTTCTCGCCCACCTCGCCCAGATGCTCCAGCAGATCGTCGAGGTTCTGCACAAGGATCGCCCCGTTGCGGATCAAATCGTTGGTCCCCTGGCTCAGGGACGAATCGACGCGCCCCGGTAGCGCGAAGACCACGCGCCCCTGTTCGGCCGACTCTCGCGCGGTGTGGAGCGATCCGCTCCGCCGGGCGGCCTCGACCACCAGCACGCCCAGCGACAGCCCGGAGATGATGCGGTTCCGCGTGGGGAAGTTTCCACCCAGCACAGCCGTGCGCATCGGCAGTTCCGAGACGATCGCCCCGCGTCCCTCGTCGACGATGCGCCCAAACAGCGCGGCGTTCTCGGGCGGGTAGAGCGAAGCGAGCCCGCAGCCCATGACGGCGACGGTCCGCCCGCCGGCGTCCAGGGCGCCGCGATGGGCGGCGGCGTCGATGCCCCGCGCCCCGCCCGAGACCACCGTGAACCCCGCGCGGCCCAGGAGTTGCCCGAACCGCGCCGACTGTTCCTGCCCGTAGTGCGTGCAGCGTCGCGAACCGACCACCCCCACCGCCACCGCGTCCGACGGGTGCAGCTCGCCCAGGACGTACAGCGCGGCCGGGCAGTCGTAGATCGTCCGCAGCGCCGCCGGGAAGTCCGCGTCCGATTGGCAGAGAATCCTCGCGCCGCGTCGTTCGGCCTCGGCGAGTTCCTCGTCCACCTGCTCGTCGGTCACGGCGGCGATGGCGGCGGACGTCTTTTCCCCCACGCCCTCGACGCGGCGCCACTGCCCCGCCCCTGCCGCCAGCGTCTCGGCCGGGCCGCCGAACGCCTCGATGAGCCGGCGATACGTCACCGCGCCCACGCCCTCGGCAAGATGCAGCCGCAACGCCGCCCGCAATGATTCCGACGCTTCCATGTCTCTCTCCCCGATTCCGACAGGCCGATTGTTCGCCCGGACTATACCCGCCGGCCCGCGCGACGTCCACGCCTTCGCGCCGCCGATTCCGCGTGCGTTGCACCCGTCCGCGCCGGGCGGTAGAATCGCGTGCCGCAGGGGGCGGACTTGCCCGGAACCCCTGCCGCAAGGAGCGATTCATGACACGCTGGGTCGCAAGGATGCTTCTGCCGGCCGCGCTGCTGCTGGGCGGCGCGGGCTGCGCCGAACCGATGATCGAGGTCGCCAAGGACAAGGTCTACCCCGCGCTGGTGTTCGTCAAGCCGATCCGGGAGACGTTCGAGGCCGGCGAGCGCCAGCGGGCGGAGGTCTTCGGCTCGGGCGTCATCATCAGCGCCGACGGGCTGGTGGTGACCAACCATCACGTCGCGGAAAAGGCCATCGAGGTCAACTGCGTCCTGGGCGACCGCGAGCAGGTGCTCGCGACGGTCGTCGGGCTGGACCCGGAAACCGACCTGGCGCTGCTGAAGCTGGACCTCCCGCCCGGCCATCCGCCGCTGACGGTGGCGTGCTTCGGCGACAGCGACGTCGTGGAACCCGGCCAGCCCGTTTTGGCGCTGGGCTCGCCGTTCGGGTTCACGCGGAGCATCTCGCAGGGGATCATCTCGAACACGAAACGCTACATCGGGTTCACCACGCAGTACCAGTACAACCTCTGGCTCCAGACCGACGCGGCCATCAAC
>DNAS01000120.1:28323-34363 GCA_003485185.1 Phycisphaerales bacterium
TCCAGACCGACGCGGCCATCAACCCCGGCAACTCGGGCGGCCCGCTGGTCAACGTCCGCGGCGAGGTGATCGGAATCAACACGCTGGGCACCTGGGCCGAGGGCGTGGGATTCGCCATCCCGTCGAACGTCGTGCGCGACGTGGTTTCCCGCCTACTGGACGCCGCGGCGCGAAGCGGGTGCGACGCCTGGCCGGTGAAGGTGCAGCGGGCGTACGTGGGCCTCCAGCTCCAGGCGCTGAAGGACTTCAACACCAACTCGTTCACCGACAGCCAGACGGGCGTACTTGTCCAGAGCGTGGACCAGGGCTCCCCGGCCGAGCAGGCGGGCGTGCGCGACGGGGACATCCTGCTGGCCGTCGCGCGGGACGGCGGGCCGGGCGTGCTGACGCGTGAGGCCCGCGTGGATGGTACCTATGTCGAGGACCTGCCTGCCATCCGGCGGATGCTCGCCGACCTGCCGACCGACCGGCCGGCGAAATTCCTGCTGGCGCGGCGGAATGGCGAGCCGTCGAACGCCGGAGCCGTGGTGAGCGCCGAACTGACAGCCGGGACCGTCTTCCCGTCCGAACTCGTGGGGGGGCGGCGCGTCTTTGAACTGACCGTCATCCCCGTCACGCGCGGAATGTACGAGGGGGAGGACTTCGACTGCAAGCGATGGAACATGACGCTCAAGGAGATCACCAAATACTCCAACCCGCGCCTGCACTTCCTCCAGCCGGGCGGGGGCGTCTTCGTCCGGGGCGTCCGCGAGCCGGGCAACGCGTCCTTCGCCGGGTTGCAACCCAACGACATCATCCTCAAGATCGGCGAGGCGCCCGTGCGCACCCTCGCCGACGCCCGCAAGGCCTACGAGACGCTCGTCGGAAACGACAAGCTCCCCGATAAGAAGGTCCTCATCACGATCCAGCGCGGGGCGTTCCTCGACTGGATCATGCTCAACTGGACCACCGACTTCCTGAAAGAGGAATAACGATGAGAGCGTTTCTGACCGCCCTGTTGCTGTTGACGGCTTGGGCCGTCGCGTGGGCCCAGCCCGCGACCACGACCGCTCCCGCGACGTCGCCCGCGGCGGAAGACGAACTCGCCGTCGAGGAGATCGTGCCCGAAGCGCTGCTCCGGACCGCCCGCGAGAGTTTCGTCATCGTCGAGTTCTGGTACAAGAAGGACCTGTCCGACGCGGCCAAGGCGGATCACAAGGACTGGCGGACCCGCCGCCTGTACTCGGACTTCGTGGACCAGAAGCGTCCGGAAGAGCGGACGGGCCTGGTCGTGGACGACGGGCTTGTGCTGGTGGCCGACAGCGCGATCGAGGACCGGTTCCTGGAGAAGATCGTGGTGCGCGACGTTCGCGGGCACCGCCACGAGGCGACGCGCGAGCGCCTGCTGACGGACGCGCCGGGGGTGCTCCTGCGCGTCGCGCCGCCGAAGAAGCGCCGCGAGGCGCTCAAGCCCCTGACGTTCGTTCCGATGGAGGACCGTGGCATCAACACGCTGCTGCTTTCGGCGCGCCTGTTCCAGTCCGACGACCAGTGGCGGATCGACGCGGCCTCGCTGTCCGCGGCGGTCCCGTTCGCGCCGGGGAAAGCGAAGAACGTCCACTTCGGCGACGGCTCGCGCTACGACGCGCATGGTCCCGATCCGGAACTCATCGCCGACGAGACCGGCCGGCCCGTCGGCGTGGACCTGTCCGGCGAATTCGACATGGCCCAGAAGCTCTGCGCGTGGAAGGGCGCCGACCTGCTCGCGCCGACGGCGAGCCTCGACTGGAAACTCGTCCGCGCCGCCGAGGACAAGGCCCGCGCCGCCCTGATCGACTGCATCCACCAGGTGGTCTTCCAGTTCGGCAAGGCCGGGCACGAATATACCACCTACGCGCTGGCCGTCAGCCCGACGGACCTGCTGATTCCCGAGGGCATCACCCGCCAGTCCGCCGCGCAGATCCGCCGCATCTTCCTGAAGGACCCGCCCGCTTCTCAGCGCCGTGCGGACTTCGTGGGGGCGTACAAGGGATTCGACGCCGTGCTCATCCGCCTGCGTGAAGGCAAGCTGCCCGCGCACGTCGAGCTGGGCAAGGACGACCCGCAGCGGATGAAACCGTTCTGGGCGGCCACCTGCCGCGAGCGGTTCGGGCGCAAGTACGTGGACCTCGGCACGGCCCGGCTCGTCGGGAAACAGCGCGGCTACGCAGGCTTGTATTCCTGGCGGGCGTCGCCGGAGCTTCCCAGCGGCGCGTTCCTGGTGAACTTCCAGGGACAATTGGTCGGGCTGTACGTCCCGCAAAGACCGGAGGATGAGGCTACCCGCCAATACCTGCGGAAGGAGGAACCCGCGCAGCGCATTTACCCCATCTCCGATCTGCGCGCCGCGCTGACCCGCCCGGCGGAGCACATGGACCCGCGGATCGTCGTCAAGACCGCCAGCGAGTCGCGCCGCCGCGCGTGGTTCGGCGTGGAATATTCCCGCATCAACCGCGACCTGGCCGAGGCGTTCAGGGTCTCCAAGCCGACCCAGGACGGACAGGTGGGGTTCGTGGTCAGCGCGGTCTACGCGGGCAGCCCTGCCGAGAAGGCGGGCATCCGCGTGGGCGACATTCTCCTGCGCCTCAAGAGCGAGACCATGGCCTACCCCATCGAGCTGCTGCCCGCGCGGGCTCGCGACGAGGAGTACGATTCCCGCCGCCGCAGCGCCGCTTACGCCGAAAGCGAGAGCGAGGAATGGCTGGGCGAGCCGGAACCGACCTGGCGGAACCGGAAGAACACCCTCACCGAGGCGCTGGACGCCGTGGGGATCGGCAAGGAAGTGACGATCTGGTACGTCCGCCCCGACGGGACGGACGCGGCCGCCGCGAAGGAGTTGAAGTACCGCATCGAGCAGGCGCCGGTGGACCAGGATTCCGCTGCAAAGTGGCAGAACCGCAGCCTGGGCCTGACCGTCAAGGACATGACGTACGAGGTGCGGCACGGGCTGAACCTGCGCGATTCGGACGCGGGCGTGGTGGTGGCCAAGGTGGAGGACGGTTCGCCGATGCAGGTGGCGCGGATTTTCGCCAATGAGGTTCTCACCCGCCTGGACGACGCGCCGCTGACCAGCGCCGCGCGGATGCGCGAGCTGGTGGCGGCGGCCCGACAGGCCGGCAGGGACAAGGTGCGCCTGACGGTCCTCCGCCTGGGCAAGACGCGGTTCGCCGACCTTTCCGTCGCCGCGTACGACCCCCGCGACGACGAAGGGCTCGACGACGGGGAGGATTGACGGCGAAACGCGAGGTTGGGAGTGGGAATTTCGTGACTGTTGGCGGGAAATGATGTAGGATGCCGGACTTGTCAGGCCGCGAAACGACGCGGCGGGTATGGAGCGGATTTTCAGAATCGCGCACGAGGTGGATTGGATGAGCAAGCCAAGACGACGCCGGAAGGTCGGATCGAAGAAGCGCCGCGAGCGGCGGAACCGTCGCAAGAAGCGGTAACGCGGCGGATTCATTGCCAGGGCATCCGGGCGCGGCGGGCCGCGGGGTACGTCGCGCCCTCGTCTTGCGCCCGTCGGGCTTACTTCCAGACGCCGGGAACCGCCTGACCGCATTTCGGGCACGCGCCGTCGCGCAGGGCGAGGGACCGCACGGAAAATCCCACGCGGTCGATCAGCAGTTCGTCGCAGCCGGGGCAACGGGTCCGCTCGTCGGCGTGGCCGGGAACGTTTCCGCAGTAGATGTAGCGCAGGCCCGCCTCCCGACCGATCCGGCAGGCGGTCTCCAGCGTCTCGATCGGCGTCGAGGGCGTCGAGGTCATCCGATAGTCGCCGTGGAACCGGCTGACGTGCCACGGAACATCGGGCGACAGCTCGCCGGCGATGAATTCCGCGATGTCCGCCAGCTCGTCGGGCGAGTCGTTCATCCCCGGCACGACCAGCGTGGTGACCTCCACCCAGATTCCCGCCTTCACCAGCGCCCTGAGGCACGTGAGCACCGGCTCCAGGCTCGCCTTCATCACCTTGCGGTACGTCTCGTCGCGGAACGCCTTGAGGTCCACGTTGATCGCGTCCAGGTACGGCGCGATCGTCTCCACCGCCAGCGGGGTCAGGAACCCGTTGGACACGAAGCAGTTCTTCAACCCGCGCTGTCGGGCCAGGCGAGACGTCTCCCACGCCAGCTCGAAAAAGACCGTCGGCTCGGTGTAGGTGTAGCTGACCGACGCGCAGTCATAATTGATTGCGGCCGTCACGATCTGCTCCGGACTGACGGCCTTGCCCCCCTCCACCACCCCGCTGCGAGGCGACTGGGAAATCTGCCAGTTCTGGCAGAAGTCGCACTGGAAATTGCACCCCGCGCACGCGATCGACAGGCTCCGCGAGCCGGGCAGGAAGTGGAAGAGCGGCTTTTTCTCGATGGGATCTGCGTTGACGGCGACGACCGCGCCGTAGTTGAGGGAGCGCAGCACGCCGTCGTCGTTGCGTCGGACGCGGCAGACGCCGTACTTTCCGGCCTCGATGACGCACTGGTGGCCGCACAGGTGGCAGCGGACCTTGCGCCCGTCGAGCTTCTCGTAGAGCATCGCTTCCTTCGCCTGGGCCATGGTGCGCCTCCCTGTGTATTGTAGCTATCGCAGGCGTGCCGCCCACCCGGCGATCCAGAGCAGCCCCGCTGCCGCCAGCAGCGACGGCCAGAACGCCACCGCCTCGCCCCCGGGCTCGGCTCCCGGCAGCGGGGCCGCGGCGATGGCTTTGGCGGGGGCGACAGCCGGCGCGCCCGCGCGCAGCGGCGGAAGAGAAACGGCGTGCAGAACGCCGTCTTCGTCGCGATGGAGCCCCGGCCAGGGCAAGGGCCCGGGCGGTCCCTCGCCGCCCGCAACGATCTTCCAGCCCGGGCTCGTGGGCGTCGCCAGCGGCGAATCGCATTGGTAGCGGATCTCGCCCGGGCGCGAGCCGGCGAGGAAATCCACCGCGTTGGACAGGAAGATGACGAACGCCTCGTTGCGGGCGAAGGTGGTGTTCTCCTCGGCCGGATCGAACGCCACATAGACGCGTCGCGGCCGGCCTACTCCCCCGCCGTCGGCCAGCACCAGTGCGTCGGACCGCCAGGAGACGACCCGACGCAGCCCCGTCGCGCCAGCGGACACCCACGGCGCGGCGCGGCGGACGGCGACGAGGCGCAGGTCCACGTGCCGCAGCAGCGGGTCATCCGCGACACGGTCGGCGTCGCCCAGCGAGAGCGGGCCGAGGGTCTCGCCCCGCCGCCAGTGCGCGGGGGGCGACGGCGGATCGAAGACCAGCGCGGCAGCGCCGGCCGGCGCGTCGGCGCCGTTGGCGATCACCATATCCGCATCCTTTGCATCCGGCGCGAGCCTCAGCGCCGGGTCGATTCGCACATAGCGGCGCAGCAGCGGATCGTCGCGCCCGACGAAGGCGACCGAGCAGGACGAAAGCGTCTTGCGCACGAGGTAGGCCGACTGGCCGATGCCGTTGCCCGCGCCCAGGCGGATTCGGCATGCGTCCGGCGCATCGACCGTCGCGACGAAGATCGCCCGCCCCGCCGCGTCGGTTCCCGCGCGGGCGGCCGCCACCGTTGCCAGCGGCGCGCCGTCGGCGCTGAGGCACTCGACCGTCACGGGCGCCGTGCCGCCGTCGGGTATCCGGACGGCCGCCAGTACCTGCGCCTTGCCGCCGGGCAGCGCCTCGGCCGAGACGGTCTCGATCCGCTCACGCGGCAGCGAGGCGGGCAGTTCGATGTTCGTGACGTTCAGCCCGGTCGCGAATTCCGCGCCGGCGACGGACAGGCGATAGACGTGCCGGCCGGCGGGCGAGGGCTCGGACAGATGAAGTTCCGCCGCGGTCGCCGGCAGCCGTGGAAGGCGGGAAAGCCGCTGTCGGGCCTCGGCGGGCGTCAACCAGCGGTACGAACCGCCCCCCAGCAGTTCCGGCAGGAGCAGCTCAACGCGGTCAGACTCATCCAGGCGGTCCAGCAGGTCATCGGCGGCGGCGCGGAGCCGGCTGCCGTCAAGCTCCGCCGACGGATAGACGGCGATCGTCACCTGCCGCGCCGGCCGATGC
>DNAS01000120.1:34550-35516 GCA_003485185.1 Phycisphaerales bacterium
TCCTGCCGCGCCGGCCGATGCGACATCCAGACCGGTCCGGCGCCGGCGAATACGGCGGCGACCGCGCCGGCCAGCAAGAGAATCCACGCCGTCGAGATGCGCCGCATCCTGCGTGCGGAACGGCCCAGCGATTGGAGCGCCTGACGCCAGAGCGACAGGCTGCCGACGACCGTCACCTGTCGGTCGGGGCGAAACAGCGCCCAGGCCGCGACGGCAGCCACGACCGGCAATCCCAACAGCGCCAGCGGCCAGTGCAGGAGGATCATCGTTCGCGATTTTCGATTGGAGAAACGGGATTTGCAACCATCCGGTCGGCGACGGCGAGGCGAATCTCAAATTTCACATCTGAAATTTAGAACTGCCCCATTTCGCGTTCGGGGATGCATTTGCGGATGAGCAGATAGCGATAACCGCGATACTCGGTAATCTCGCCGGACAGGCGGAACTCGAACAGGTCGCGCGGGCGGTTGAGGATGGCCTTCTGCGTGCGTTCCAGCAGTCTCGACGGCAGCAGGCGGATTGGCGGCTCGCGGAGCGTGTTGTCGCCGGCGAAACTCGCCATCCACCACCCCTGTCGGTCGGCCGGCGGATCGATGTTCACCAGGCGGTCCACCACCAGCCCGCCCCGTCCGGGCGCCAGCGGCGAGCCGCGCCGCCCCGGGGCCACGCCGGGCTCGTCGCCTTCGCCCGTCGCGAGCGGGCGGACCGTGACCACCGGCGCGCCGGGACGATCCTCCAGCAGCATGCGACGGATTTCCTCGCTGGACAGCGGCCCGTTCCCCGGCCGCGCGGGGCCCGTCACGGGCGACGAAGCCGGTCGCGCCGCGCCCGGCAGCGGAGACGCCTGCGGGTGCAGCACCGTCACGCGACGCAGCAGGAAGTACGCCTGGGCGTCGCAGACGGTCGTCTCGCCGGTGACGCGGAAGGTCAGCTTCGGATCGTCCGCCAGCAGGTTTTCCATCTCCC
>DNAS01000120.1:35663-35965 GCA_003485185.1 Phycisphaerales bacterium
GCGGCGCGGCAGGTGAATCTTCTCGCCGGGTTCGCGGTCGAACGTCAGGACGGGCCATCCGCTGACCGGCTCGACGGTCATGCGGCAGGGCGCGTCGATGAGGATGGTTCCCTCACGCGGCAGGAGTTTTTTCGCCTTGGGCGGGCGGGCACCCAGCGCGTCGGTCAGCGGCACGGGCGGGCGGTCCAGCAGGACGCTCTCGATCTCCTGCGGCGAGTGGGCTGCGGGCTCGGTTGTCGCCTCGGCGACGGTCGGCGGCGGCTCGTCGTACTGGCGCCACCACGCCCGGAAGCGGGCGGTCA
>DNAS01000120.1:36095-36534 GCA_003485185.1 Phycisphaerales bacterium
GCCAGCAGCAGCGCCAGCGTCACCCAGGCGACCGGACGGATTGTGCTTCGCATTCGCGTCATCGGGCTCTGCCGGACATTGTACCGCCGGGCGGGCCCGAATCCAGCGCCGCCGCGGGCCGGGAGGCGAAACTTTCCTACCGTCCGCCCTCGCGGGTATAGTTCAGCAACCCACCCGCGGCAAGGATCTTCCGCTGACGCGGCGCCAGTTGCAGCCGGCACGGGAACTCGATGCCCTTGGTCACGTCGCGGACGACGACGGTCTCAGCCGATTCGATCGCCGCGCCGATCCCTGTGACGACCAGTTCGTCGCCGGCGTCCACTCGGGCGTAGTCGGCCGGGTCCGCGAACGTCAGCGGACAGATGGCGAAGTTCACGAGGTTCGCCTGGTGGATGCGCTCGATCGTCCGGGCGAGCACCGCGCGGACGCCCAGGTACAT
>DNAS01000188.1:0-142 GCA_003485185.1 Phycisphaerales bacterium
AGCCCGACGTGCTGGTGCGCCTGCTGGCGGGCGAGAAGCTCGGAACCGTCTTCGCGCCGGCGAAGCGAAGGCTCTCGTCGCGCCGAAGGTGGATCGGGCAGGCGGCGAAGACCAGCGGGCGCATCGTCGTCGACGACGGCGC
>DNAS01000188.1:227-3540 GCA_003485185.1 Phycisphaerales bacterium
GGAAAAGACAGGGGAACCCTCTTTCTGCCCATGAGCGAGCACCTGACCAGCCGCAAGTGCTGGATCGCCCACACGCTGCGCTCCCGCGGCAAGCTGATCATCGACGACGGCGCCAGGATCGCCCTGTGCGAGCACGGCAAGAGCCTGCTGCCTTCGGGCATCACGGCCGTGGACGGAACCTTCCGCAAGGGCGACACGGTGGCCGTCCTCGACCGCCAGGGGCGGGAGATCGCGCGCGGAATGACCAACTACTCCGCCGCCCAGGTGCTCAAGATCAAGGGGCTCAAGTCCACCCAGATCGCCAAGGCCCTCGGCGAGAGCCCCTACGACGAGGTCATCCACCGCAACAACATGACCCTGCGGTAAAGGAGTGTTCGAATGCTTGCCGCCGTACTGAAGGATTTTAACAAGCTGGTGCTGGAAGACGTTCCGGTTCCCCAGCCGGGAATCGGCGAGGTCGTGGTGCGCATCCGCAGCTGCGGGTTCTGCGCGACCGACTACAAGGCAATCAAGGGCATCCGCCGGAACGTGAAGTTCCCGCTGATCGTCGGGCACGAGCCGTCGGGGGTGGTCTCCGCCGTCGGGGTGGGCGTGAAGCATTTCCGCGAAGGCGACGAGGTGATCTGCCAGCCGTCGGGCTTCTGCGGGCTCTGCCGGCACTGCAAGGAAGGCAACACGCACTACTGCGAGCACGCCTTCACCACGGGCGGCGACGGCCCGGAGGAGACCTGGAACGGCGCGTTCGCCGAATCCATGCGCACACCGGAAACGAGCCTGCTGCACAAGCCCGCGTCGGTGTCGTTCGACGCGGCGGCGCTCACCGAGCCGCTGTCGGGCGCGTGGAAGGGCGTCATCCAGTACAGCCAGATGCAGGTCGGCGACGACGTGGTGGTCATCGGCGTCGGCGGCATCGGGCTGCTGTGCCTGATGGTGGCCCGTGCGGCCGGCGCGGGGCGGCTGATCGCGGTGGACACGAGCGCCTACGCCCGCGCCAACGCGATGAAGCTCGGCGCCACGCACGCGGTGGACCCGTCGGCCGGCGACGCGAAAAAGCAGGTGTACGACATTCTTCCCGACGGCCCGGACCTGGTGGTCGAGGCGGCGGGGCCCATCGCCGCCGTCCGCCTGGCGGCCGAGCTCCGCCGGCGCGGCACGCGGTGGAACGTCTTCGGCATCACCACGCACGAGACCTTCGAGCTGGACGGCGGGCTGACGCACTTCCTTGAGGGGCGGATGGACGCCAGCTTCGGAACCACGCCGCTGGCCATGCAGAAGGCGGTGCGCCTGATGGAGGCGGGGCTCGTCGATCCGGAGAAAATCGTCTCCCACCGGTTCGCCCTCAAGGACATCCACCAGGCCGTGGAAGTCATGGGCGGCCAGGAACGCAACAAGGTGATCATCCACCCATGACGACCGGCGCGGAACTGATTCGGGAGATCGACGCCTGTCGCGTGCCCCGGGGGGGCTGCGCGTTCTGGTGGCTGGGCCAGCACGGGTTCGCCGTCAAACTCGGCCAGGCCGTGTGCTACCTCGACCCGTTCCTGTCGGAGATGAAGAGTCGGCAGGTTCCGCCGCTGCTGCGGCCCGAGGAGATCACCGACGCCACGCTGGTCTTGGGCAGCCACGACCACGTCGACCACATCGACCGCAAGGTCTGGCCGGGCATCGCGGCGGCCTCGCCGGGGGCGAAGTTCGTCGTG
Organism: Phycisphaerales bacterium; assembly: GCA_003485185.1. Classification (GTDB taxonomy): domain Bacteria; phylum Planctomycetota; class Phycisphaerae; order SM23-33; family SM23-33; genus UBA12270. The sequence goes on from DNAS01000188.1 coordinate 1,928, forward strand.
CCCAAACTCCTGCGGGAGCGGATCGTCCGCGAAGTGGGCCTGTCCGACGCCCGCGTGCTCGGCGTGGACGAAGGCGTGACGGTGCGCGAGGGCGGGGTGTCGGTCACGGCCGTGCCCGCCGCCCACGAGTTCCTGGACGCCGACCCGGCCACCAGCCTTCACCCTTACGTGGGCTTCGTGCTGGAGGCGGGGGGCTTCCGCCTGTACCACGCGGGCGACACGTGCCTGTACGAGGGAATTCACGCCCGCCTGCGGCAGTGGCCGCTGAACCTGGCGATGTTGCCGATCAACGGTCGCGACGCGCGGCGCCTGGAGCGGAACTGCATCGGCAACATGACGTACCAGGAGGCGGCCGACCTCGCCGGCAGCATCGCCCCGGGGCTGACCGTGCCGGCGCACTTCGAGATGTTCGCAGGCAACAGCGAAGACCCGCAGTTGTTCGCGGACTACATGCGGGTGAAGTACCCCGCGCTGCGGACGTTCATTCCGCGACACGGGCAGTGCGTCGTCGTCGAGCCGGGCGGGCGATAGCGGCGGGGCGGCCCTTGCGCACCCGGCTGCACTGGCTACTTAGGCGCCAGGCGGACGACCGTCCTGCCGGTCAGCGCAAGAGCCACCTCGGCCCAGGCGGCGTTTCCCTGCCGATGGACCTTGATTTCGGCGGGGCGCGATTTTCCGCCCTCGTCGGCCGAGACGGTATACTCCGCCGCGCGCGAAAGCGGCAGGCGGATTCGCACCGGGACGGCTGCGTCCGGCGTCCGGTTGGCGGTGTCTTTCGCGGGATGCAGCGCCGGCACGTCGGCGGGATTGGCGATCAGCGTGACCGCGCCGTCGTCGTGGGTGCTGGCGGCCACGTAGACGCCCCGCAGCGGGCCGCCGTCCGGAGCGGTCAGGGACACGTCAAGCCGTCGCGCGCCCCGGCCGGTGAGGTTCAGGTAGTCGGCGAAGATCGCATAAGCGGGGCGCGGCTGGCCGTTCTCGTCGATGATCCCGAGCGTGTTGTCGTCCCCGCCGGCGTTGAAGTCCGTCACCTTCGCCACGCCGTTGGCCATCAGACGCCCCATGCCGATGTCGTACAGCCTCGCCTGGATGTCCGGAGAGAACTCCCCCTGGCGAAGCCATTTCTCCCCCTCGCGCCACCCGAAACCCTGCTCGTTGGCGTAAATCTCCATGCCGCAGCCCAGCGAAAACAGGTGCCCTTCGATCAGCCCGTAGCCGACGTCCCACAGACCCGCCGGGGCGTAGCAATGGAAGGCGAACAGGTCCGCCTGTTTCGTGATTTCGTTTTCCACCATCGCCACCGCAAAGGGGTCCACGGCCGAGACGGTCGTCCCGGCCATGCCGCCGATGATGATCCTCGCCGTCGGGTCGCCCTTGCGGATGATCGGGATGGCCATCTTGCAGAAGTCGGCGAACTCCTGCGGCGTGCCCACCCAGAAGTGGCGGATGTTGGACTCGTTCCAGAGCTCCCAGTCCTCCACGCGGTCGGCGAACTTCGCGACCGCGTGCTCGACGATCTCGCGATACTTCTCGTTGTCCGGCGCGACCATGTGCTTGCGGTTTCCGCCCCCCGCGTACCGCTGCGGACTGATGGCCGCCCACTCGGGCGTGCC
>DNAS01000188.1:3659-4130 GCA_003485185.1 Phycisphaerales bacterium
ATGGCCGCCCACTCGGGCGTGCCCTCGAGGATGATCTGGCAATGGTCGCTCAGGGCGAGGTATCGCTCGATGTGGTTGTCGAACTTTTCCCACCGCTTGGGATCGTCCGGCGGGCCGACCCACCACGGGCGCGCCGTGCAGCGCAGCCAGGTCCAGTCCTTGCAGATTTCCTTCGTCAGCGCGGTCTTTCCGTCGTACGCCAGTTCCACGCCGGTGTGCAGGCCCAGGCCCACCGTGCGGGCGGGTTCCGTCGGCCGCTCGATCTGCACCGCGTCGAAATACACCGGCGCGGCGCCGGGATTGTGCAGCGTCAGCGTCCGCGCCGCCATCGCGTCCGGCGGCAGGTAGACGATGCGCGTGAACTCGACGGCGCTCTTGTCGTACTTGAATCCCATGTTCATCGCCTCGGCGGAGATGCGATGGACGAACGATTCGTTCCAGACCGTCACGTCGCCGAGTTTTGCCGCCAGC
>DNAS01000188.1:4308-8091 GCA_003485185.1 Phycisphaerales bacterium
CGTCGCCGAGTTTTGCCGCCAGCGCCGCCCGGTCGGCCTTGTACGCGCCGCGGATGCGCAGATACGCCGGTCCGTCGCCCAAGGCCGGCAGCGCCAGCTCGAGCGTCGCGCCGGCGTCCAGCGCGCTGGGGAACCTGNNGGAACCGCTTGTCGTCGGGCTTCTCCGGCAGGGAGAGTTTTTCGCCCTTGTCGAGCGCCTTGCCCAGCTCGAGGCGCGAGCCGTCGAAGCGTCCCCAGCGGGCCAGGGGCGTCGCGTTCTCCGGGTCCACGCCCTTGCCAACGGGAACGCGGAACTCCAGCGGTTCCGGTGTCACGACCGTTTCGGAGACCGTGACCGCAAGCTGCCGCGACAGGTCCGCCTTTCCGTCGCGCAGGTCCTTGGCCAGGCGGACCAGCGCCGCCACCATTTCCTTTCCGTGCGGCCAGAGCTTCTTGTTCGCCTCGCCGGTCCAGATGCGGCTGGCCGAGAGGATCGCCCGTCGCCGCCCGTTGACCACGAGATAGACCTGCGGGGTGTAGTCTCCGCCGGCCGCCTGCTGGCTGCGCACCAACGGGTAAAACTTGCCGCTTTTCGGCACGAACCAGCGGTTTTTCAGCCCCTTCTTCACTACGCCGGCCGTCGGAAGGTATTGCTTCAGCAGGTCCGTCGGCGTGTGGAGGATGCCCGAATACGCCATGTCCAGCGACCAGTGGAACTTCATGCCCAGATGGTCGTGCAGCGCGGTGGTCTGCCAGGCGAAATCGGGTTTCTCGGGGTCCAGCCGCCAGGCGCCCTGGGCGTCCTGGGCGATCTTGATCTCGAAGGGATTATCAGCCGCCAGCGCGATGAGCACTCCACCCGCGTCGAGGTACTGTTTGCAGGGCGAGAGCATCGCCGTCGGGACGGCGTCGCCTTCCAGAAGGAGGGCGTCGTACTTTTCCGCGGAAAAGGTCGCCGCGTCGGCCACCTGGGCCGTCGTCAGGCGGTCGACGGAGACGCCGGCGTCCCGCAGCCAGGCGCTCACCTCGTCCAGGTACTTCGGGTCGATCCGGAAGCGGCTGGACTGCGCGCTATTGACCGGGTTCCAGACCGCAACGCGCGGCGCGTCGGCCAGGCCGGCTGCGCCGATCGCCAGGAGCATTGTCGCGCAGGATATCGCGGCGAGGAAACGGCGAAAGCACGTGGGAAGAATGATCGGCGTCATGAACAATTCCTTTCTCGGTTGCTAGTACGCACGTTCCAGGGCGGGGGGGAATTCCACTTTCAGCTCGATCTTGTTGTTGCAACGCTCCCAGCCCACTCGAATGGGACCGCCAGGCGTAGGCACGCTGCCCTCGCAGCGATCCATCCCCTCGGGCGGATTAGGCTTGACCGCGAATCGCCTGAAAGCGATGTCCTGCAACTGAACGCCCAAAAGGTATTTGACAAGGTATTTGATCACGTACGCGGCGAATGGATGGCACCGGCTGCGGGTGGGGAAACCGGAGAATCCGAATTCGGCGAAGTGCTCCCATGTGGTGGTGTCGCCGGCCCGCACCATGTCGCCCCAGCGGCGGCGGATGTGGCGGAAGATCGTCTCGACATCGCCGACGCTGTCGAGCAGTTCCAGGACGTAATACAACCCGTAGGGGCTGCCGAACGGAAGGAACGTCGGTTCGTCGGCGGCGATCCGCCAGGCCAGGTCGGTTCGCCTGGCGTCGTCGGCGATTCCGTAGATCGCCATGGAGGCGTTGGTCGCCTGGCTCGCCACGTCCGACCGCTTTCCGTCGGCGTGCAGGCTGTCGGCATACGCCCGACGGCGGGGGTCCCACAGCAATTCGTTCGCGCCGTCGATGAGGCGCTGGCGGGCGTTCTGCCAGCGAGCCAGTTGTTTCTCGTCGGCCAGTTTCAATTGCCGGCCCAGTTCGATCGCGGCGCCGATCGCGCCGGCGAATCCCGCCTGTTCGGCGGAGTTGATCGCGTGATTGTCATCCCGCCCGTGCCCCCATTCGACAAAGTGCCAGGTGTCCTCCCAGGCCAGCAGGCCGTTCTGGCCGACTTTGCGGAGGGCTTCCTCGATCCCGGCGGCAATGCGCGGGAAAACCGCACGGACCAACGCCTCGTCCCCGCTGTGCTGGTAGCAATCCCGGCACCAGAGAATCCAGTGAAACGACCATAAGGGAATGGAATTGTCCCATGCGCTGGGATACTGGCTTCGGACCAGCCCCGGGCAGCGCGGATCCTCGGCGAACAGCCGGATGCTGTGACTGGCGACCGCGTGGTTGGCGCAGCTGAGCACTTCCCCTTGCCAGGCCGTGTGATTGTCGAAGTTCCAGTTGACCTGCTCAAAGGTCGGGCAATCGGTAAACGTGTCGTCCACCCCGGAGATGACAGACTGCACCGCGATCTGGTAAATCCGGTTCAGCATCGCATCGGGCGTCAGCAGATCCCCCCGCGGGCGCGAACCGCAATTGGCCGTCCGCACGCGCAGGGCGTGGATGCGAAGGGGATGGGCACCGGCGTTATGGATCAAAAGGTACCGCACACCGTAAGGGTGGAAGCTCTCGAACTGCTGGCGCCCCTCGGCAAGGCGATACGTCAGGGCATTGTTGCACCCCGCCGGCCACTGCACCCGAACCGGCGGGCCGGGCTCGATCGCCTCGACAAACGCCAGGATCAACCGAGCGCCGCGGCGACCTTCCACGTCCAGTTCGATCCAGCCGTTATGCAAGACGCCCAGGTCCAGCATGAGACGGATCGCGTGCCCCGGCGGGGCTGAGGGGATGCTCAACGGCTCGGACAGGGGCGTCCGGCAAAGGGAAGCCTCCAGTTCCTTCGTGTCGGCGACCGGGCGTGCGTTGAAGACCAGGTCGTAAGCGTTGCCCTCGATCGCCGTATCTTCGGCTCGCATTTCCGGCATCCGCTCTCGCAGGGCATTCCAATCGACGGACAACAGCGCCTCGCCTTCGCGGATTTCCGCCTCGGGGATCGGAATCACCTGAAACCCGCCGTCGCCGAAGGGATTGCGGAACTCGACCGGTTGCGACACAAACCCCGCGAGATTGACGTGCTCAAAATGATCGTTTGAATGAAGCCCGATCAGACGATTGGCTCCCGCCCTGAGCTGGATGCGATCCTGCGCCGCTTTCGTCGGGTCCCAGGGGTTCCAACCCGAGCCTGCGAACAGGAGTTTGCCTTCGTGGTACCACCGGACGCTGCCCAGGGTGGGGACAAATTGCAGTTCCTGCGCCACGGGAGAATGAATGTCCGTCACGATGTAACCGGGCGTGGCGTAGGTGTTGTGACGGTCCCATTCCGCCGGCGGCGTAAGGTATCGCTTATGCCGCAGACTGATGGCGAAATCGGGCAGCGATACCTCCTCGGCCAGCACGGGACGCTGGGGGACCAGCGCCTGCCGCGACGGCAGCGGAACTCGCCGAGGACACAGTTCCACCTGCCGGTCGACGACCATCGCTGGCGACCAAGACTTCTCGTCCTCCGGCTCAACGGTGGCGTCCACGTCTTCCAGGCAGGGCAGGATCCATCGTCGCACCGTTCGCCGTCGCCGCCGGGGGTCGGGACGCACGAGGGTCTTCTCGTCGCTGGCGATCTTCTGGCCGTTCACGTCCAGTTCGAAGATCAGCCCCGCGTCAGCCAGGCAGTAGGTCATCGTCGAGACGCCCAGACTCAGCGCCAGCACCTCCAGCAGGTTCTCCCCTTGCCGGAGCAGCGGCGTGACATCGTATTCGTCGACAAAGCGCATCCCCTCGGCCGATTTGGAGGGACCGTGACCGACGACGCTGCCGTTGAGCCACACCTGGTAC
>DNAS01000188.1:8242-18373 GCA_003485185.1 Phycisphaerales bacterium
ACCTGGTACATCGCGTCCGCGGTGATCCGCAGGCGGGCAGGCTGTCGATTCCCTTCGTCCGCGGTGAAGGTTCGTCGGGCTTGCAGGTAATAGTGGTAGCCGCGAGGGTCGCTTTCGTCCCAGATCCATCGAGCCTGTTGGAAGGTCCTCTTGTCCATTCGGGCGGTTCTCAATCAGGAGTTTTCAGGGAACCTCACTCATGGCCAAAAGGCATCCCGGGGCCGCGTCGCCCCGGGACGATGGACCCACACGATATTGCGGCCGGCAGTTGAAAGTTCAGCGTGTCCGGCCGTCATTTTTCCGGCTTCAGCGTGACGACCGTTCGGCCGGTCAGGGACAGGTCCACCTGCGCCCAGGATTGTCCCTGTTCCGAGTGAATCTTCACATCCACGGGCTTGGGGGCGTCTCCGACGCGCGCGACGGCCGTGTATTTGCCCTGCTTCGGCAGCGGTGCCAAGACGCGCACCGGGATCGGCTGCGGGACGGGACGGGGCGTGTCGCTGGCGATAAAGTGAACGTAGGCGAACGTCGTCGGCCCGCCGTAAATGCGGAAGATGGTCTCGCAGGATCGCCGATTCGTGTTCTTGAGCTTGTCCAGGTAGGCGAAGGTGAACTCGCCGGCCTGCGAATCGTCGGTCAGGACGACGTTTTCCCCGTCGGAGAACTTCAGCGTCAGGCTCCACTTGCCGGCGCACTGGGGAACGCTCACCACGATCTTCGGATAGGCTTGCGGATCCAGCTCCACGGTTCGGTAAAACCCGACATATCCCTTCTCGCCCGGCGTGACGGTCACCTTGTCGGTTTCGTATTCCGCCTTGCCGAAGAAACATCTCCAATCCGCTTTTCGCTTGTTGGTGAAATCGTAGCTGTGGTCTTCCGAGGGGATCATCGCTTCCACGTCTGCGGGGTTGACCACCAGCGTCACCGAGCCGTCGTCGTGCGAAGCCCCGGCGACATACACGCCCTCGATCGGTTTTCCGTCCGGAGACAGCAAGGTCGCATCAAGCCGGCGCCCGTCCGGATGCGCCAGCTCCAGGTAGTCGGTGAATACGCTGTAGGCCGGGCGAGGCTGGGCCTGGGTGTCCAGCAGGCCGTAGGGATCGCCGTCGCCGCCGGCGTTAAACACGGTGAGCTTGGCCAGTCCGCTGGCAAACAGCCGGCCCATGGCGCGGTCCAGCCGGATTCTTTGCTCCGTGAGTGAGCAACTGTCGGGCGTGCCAAACCACGGCACGATGTTGTCGCCGGACTCGTTGCAATAAATCTCGATGTCCGTGCCCAGGTTCATCAGGTGGCCTTCGAACAGGCAGTAAGGCAGGTCCCACACGCCGTTGCGGGCATACGGGTGGAACCCGAAGAGGTCGGCCTTCTTGGTCACGCCCAGTTCCACCATCTTGGCCGCGTTCTGGTCCACGTATCCGCTGACGGTTCCGGCCAGTCCGCCGATGATCACGGTGGCCTTGGGATCGCACTCGCGGATCACGGGCACGACGGCATGGAAGAGGGCGGCATATTCTTCCGGCGTGCCCATCCAGAATGTCGTGATGTTCTGCTCGTTCCAGATTTCCCAGCCTTCGACGCGCCCGGCGTACTTGGTCACGATCCGGCGGATGACTTCCTTGAATTTCTCGTTGTCCGGCGGGGTGTATTCCGGGCGTTGTTTTCCGGCGGATTCGTACCGCTGGGCGCTGATGGCCGCCCACTCGGGCGTGCCATGGAGCTGGAGTTGCACCCGGGGAGACAGCGCGAGGTAGCGTTCCACGTGCTTGTCGTAGCGATCCCAACGCTTCGGGTCGTCCGGCGGGCCGATCCAGTTCATCCGGGTGGCGCAGCGGAAATAGGACCAGTCCTTGCAGATTTCGGGCGTCAGCCTCGTCGGCCTGTCGAACGCCAGATGCACGCCGTTGCCCAGGCCCAGTCCCATCTTGCGGGCGGGCTTCGTCCGGCGTTCGATCTGGATGGCGTCCAGGAAGAGCGTCTGCGTGCCGGGGTTGGAGATCACCAGCGTGCGGGCCTTCCCGGCCGACGGGGGAAGGTAGAGAATCCGATTGAACTCGTTCGGCGCGTCCTTGTAGTGGAACGAGAGGTTGACCGTTCCGACGCTGAGGCGATAGACGAGCAACTCGTTGTGCAGCAGCGTGTCGTCCGCCTGCGCCGACAAACCGGCGCCGGTCTGGGCGAACGCGCCGCGAATCCGCAGGTACAACGGTCCGGCTCCGAGGTCCGGCAGCGCGAGTTCCACTTTGGCGCCGGCTTCCAGGGCGCCGGGAACCTGCTCCGCGCCGACGCCGACGGGGAGTTTCAACGTCTGTCCGGCGGCAAGCGTCTTGCCCAGGTCCAGTCGCGATCCGTCGAACCGTCCCCATCGCACCACCGGCTGGGCCTGCTCTGGATCGATGCCGGGCGCGGCCTCGCGAACCTCCAGCGGTCCGGGCAGCACGACAGCCGTCGGCGTCTTGACCGCCAACTGCTTGTCCAACATCACCTTTCCGTCGTGCAGGTCCTTGGCCAGGCGCGCCACGGCCACGACGGTCTCCCGGCTCCACGGCCAGAGCTTCGGGTCGGATTCTCCGGTGAAGAGTTTGCTCGCGCAGACGATCGCGCGGTTCTTTCCGTTGGCGACGAGGTACATCTGCGGCGTGTAGTCGCGCCCGGCCGTCTGCTGGGAGCGGAGGAGCGGATAAATGCTTCCGGTCGTGGCGACGTACCAGCGCGCGAGCAGCGGTTTTTTGAGGGACCAGCCCTTGGCCTGGGGCAGGTACGTTTCCAGCAGCGGCGTGGGCGCGTGCCGGACGGCGGAATACGCCATGTCCATCCAATACCGGAACTCGATGCCCAGCGCCTTGTTGATGGCCTCGGTCTGCCAGACGAAGTTCGGGTTTTCAGGCGAAAGTCGCCACAGCCCCTGCGGGTCCTGGGCCATCTTGTTGTAGAACGGGTTCGCCGCCGACAGCGCGATCAGCACCCCGCCGTTTTCCATGAACCGCTGGTACGCGGCGATGTCGATCTCGGGAAACGCATCGCCCTCGAGCATCAGCGCGTCGAAGCGGTCCGCGCCGAACGCCGCCGAGTCCGCCACCTGCTCCGCCGTCAGGCGCTGCACGGAAATTCCGCCGTCCCGCAGCCATTGCGAGACGCGGTCCAGGTAGTCGGTGCTGACGGGAAAACGCCCGCCTGGAACGGCGACCTGGGGATCCCACACGGCGACGCGGGGGGAATCGCCCCAGGCCGGCATCGAAACGGCGAACGCAAGGACTGCATATGCCGCAGCGATGAGGCATCGCGGAAGAAACGCGGAGTCAAGCAAGGCAAATTTCATGATCGACAACTCCTTCCTGCTGGGTTTCGGTTTCGGCGGGCGGAAACGGGATTTCGAGTGTTTAGAGCCGTCCGAATTCTTAGGCGGCGGAAACGCGGGTCGATGCACCTGTCAATCGGGATACGTAGTCCACATCTGCGGCGTGACTTCCGTGAAGGAGTCCACATGCTGATCGACAAACAGGATGTTGCATTTCCCGTAATCCCCGCCGACATGCCGGAAGTCCGCGGACTGCCATCCGTAGCCGTACTCGGGAGAATAAGGGGTATAAGGAAGTAAGATATTGTACTCGCTACAGAACATGGCGTCGAAGACGAGCGTCGTGCCGGTGGGATCCTGCACATTGAGGAGGGACATCGTCCAGTAGCCGATCAGGTTGTCGGGCTTGCCGCCCGCCTGGGCCTCGTCGTCCAGCCAGCGGTTTATGGAGTAGTTGCACGCCCACGGGCGGGCGGTCCAGTAGCCGGGCGGGGTGGTGCCCCAGGGTTTCGACGGGCAGCCCAAGGGGAACGGCGGACCGTTCAGATGCATGTAGGTGGCGACCGGCGGCTGCCAACTATACTCCGGCAGGTACCCCTTGTAGTCCTCGGCGTAATACGTCAGCGCCAGCCCGGTCTGCTTGAGGTTGGTCATGCACACCACGCCCTTGGTCAGGTCCCGGGCCTTCGTCAGCGAGGGCAACAGGATGCTCACCAGCAACGAGATGATGGCAATGACCACCAGTAGTTCGATCAGGGTGAAAGCGTCAGCTTGCCGCATTGGCCTGTGCTTCCTTGCCATACGCAATTCTCCTACACTGCTGCACAGTCGCGAATGCGGCGGCGGGCGGTCAGGCCCGCCGCCACAGGAGCACGTCCGGTCCCAATTTTACGCGCGGCGGCGGCGGAGCAGCGCGCCCAGGCCGCCCAGGCCCAGCAGGGCCAGCGTCGCCGGCTCGGGAACCGCGCCGGTGCCGAGGGCGAGGTTGTCGATGGTCACGCTGCCGGCAGTCAGACCCTTGTTTTGAAGGGCGAAGTACCCGATATTGATTGCGCGGTCGGGCTCGTTGTCGTCTGCTCCTCGAACATCCGAAAACGGAATCCAGCTTCCGCTGTTCTGCACCACGCCGTCCTTGTAGAGGAGGATCTGGAGGTTGTCGTAGTCGATTTTCATTGAGATGGTCGCCTTGACCCCATCGGTCAGGAACCCGTTCCAGGTAATCGAGGCAAAGCTCCTCTGGGTAGTCGCTATGAGGTTGAGGATCACCTTTCCGTCCTGGTACACGTCCATGGAAAGGGGTTTGTAATAGTTTCCGTCCCGGCCGAAATCCAGGGTGAAGAGTTTTCCCGTCCCCGACGACGAGTTCAACGTGATGTCGAACGATCCCCAATGGGTGCCCGTGACATTGTCCACGTCCATGCCCGTGTTGGCGTCGTTGATGTAGTCAAGTATTGGGGCCTTGTACCCAAATGTCGACGACGACGCTCCGCTGGGATTGACCACGGAAACCGCCGCGCCATCGGTGGCCGTTCCGCTTACGTTAAACCCCACCGCGGTTCCAACGGTGAGTGCCCAGCCACTCTGGCCAGCATTAGTGCCGGTCGCCAGGGCGGCATCCGAATACGTCGGAGCGTTGAAGTCAATGACAACCGCTCCTGCCCGCGAAACCGTCAGCAACACCGCCGCCACCACACCCGCGAAACTTCCCATTGTCTTCAAAGCGTTCATCGTTTTCTCCTTCTGCTTTTTTAGAGTCCTCTGAGATGCTCCATTGCACTCACATGTTTCCTACGCCGGGACCTTCCCGGCCGGTTTTTTAATCAAAAGGTCTGGCCCGCGACCAGTTTTACCGAAACCCTTGTCGGAGCCAGCGGTTCCGCGGGGGCCTCGATTTTCTGGAGCAGCATTCGTACCGCCTGCCGGCCCATTTCCTCCACGTTCAGGTCGATCGTCGTGATGGGAACGCCCTGGGCAGCCGCGGGCATGTCCTCGACGGTCAGGATCGCCAACTCCTGCGGAACGCGAATCCCCAGCAAGGCCGTCGCGTGCAGCAGCGGCTGGGCGACGGAGGACGAATACGTCACCACGGCGGAAGGGCGGACGTCCCGGCGAAGCCACTGAACTGCCGCTTCGACGCGAGTGTCCGTCTCGAAAACGTCGCCGGGGCGCGTCCATGTTGCCTCGAGCACTTCTGCCTCGCTCGTCAGACCGGCGCTCCGCATGGCCTGCTCGTATCCCTCTCGACGGCGCTGCTCGCTGTGATGCTTTTTGCGATGCGCCGTGGGGGTGGGGTACTGGAGATAGGCGATCCTGCGGTGTCCGCGCGACAAGAGCTGCTCCGTCGCCAGCCGCCCGGCGCCCACGTCGTCCGGGCAGACGCAGTCGCTCTCCATGTCCGCGTTGATCCAGATCGAAGGCAGGGCGTGCTCGCGGATCACGCGGACCATGCCTTCAGGAATGTCGATGTTGTAATTGATCAGCAGCCCGTCGGTCATCCACTCCCGCAGGAGGCGCGGCAGATTCGCTTCGCTGGTGAGTTTCTCATCCGACAGGCGGGACATCACCAGGTGCATCTCGTGCGCTGCCAGCTCGCCCTGGATGCCGTCGATCAGGCCGAAACTGATGTGGCTGCGTCCGTGGAACGTGCTCATCAGCAGTCCGGCCGCGTTAAACCGTCCCATGCGGGTGGCCTTGGCGAAGGTGTTGGGGCGATATCCGAGTTCGTTGGCGGCCTTGAGAATCCGCCGCCGGGTATCCTCGGCCATCCGGCCACTGCGACGGAGGGCATTGGAAACCGTCACGTGGCTGACGCCGGTCCGCTCCGCGATGTCCTTGATTGTGGCCTTCATTGTCTACCTGATTAGACGTGCATTCTGCTACGGTTCCACGTTTAACCGATGTTGGACGATTTGTCAAGAAAAATCCTGCCGAGTAAGGTGGGAAACACATTGCTTGTAGTGGAAAGTGCTTACCCCGCCTTCCCACGCGAGGTGGCGGCTGGGATTCGGGGCAAACCGCCGGTTCCATACCGGGAGCGGCGATAGACGGTCGGGCTGCGCCCCAACCGATTTTTGAATTTGCGGGAAAAATAGAGCGCATCGGCGAAACCCACCCGGTCGGAAACCTGGGCGACGGTCAGGTTGGCGTCCCGAAGCAGGATCGTCGAGCGGCGAATGCGCAGTTCGTTGACGTAATGGACGGGGCTTTGGCCGAACTGTTGCCGAAATAACTCGCTGAACCGCGAGACCGACAAGTGGGCCAGCCGGGCCAATTCGTCCAACGCGATCGGCCGGTGCAGGTTGGCCTCGATGAACCGGCGGACGGCGTCGAGACGGACCGGCGGTTCGGAGGGGTCGCGAACGGCCCGGGCGATTTGCCGCGCCAGGACCGCGAGGTGGCTTTCCAGAATCAGCTCGTCCGGCGGGGTGAAACCGTGCAATTCGTCATAAAGCTGCCGGAGACAATTCTGCACGATCGGTCGGGCCGAGATCTGGAGAGGCCTGGCGATCGGCAAGCGGAACTCGGTCAGCAGTTCTTTCGTTCGCGGCCCGCCCAGCAACAGCCAACTATGGGTCCATTCCCGATCCTCCCGCCCATACACATAAGGTTCGTCGAGACGCCAGAGGATCGTGGTCTCAGCCGGCTGGGAAACCGTTGCGCCCTCCTGCCCGATCCGGACCGGGTCGTGAAAATGAATCAGCAGGTAGGTCCCGGCCATCTGCACGTGATGAACCAGGCGAGGCTGCATCCGCTCGTCGATGCCCAGCGCCTCGATCTGCAAATCGGTTTGGGGGCTGAGTTCGTGGCGGTAATAAAAGGTAGGAGTAGGTGTCATGTCGTAAGAACGTCCATGGAATCCGCAAAAACCTCCATTCCAACAACGCGATTAAAAGCTATTATCGCATCCTGCGTGTAAACGGGTAAGAATAATTTACATACTTTACGTCCTGTTCCGCAAGGAGTCGGTCATGGGCAAAAGGCTTGTTCTGGAAGGTCCGGAAACACTCGTCTGGAAGGAATATGAGGAACCGCCGTTGAAACCCGGGCAAGTCCGGGTCGTCAGCAAGTATTCCGCCGCCAAGCACGGCACGGAAATGGCGCTCTACAAGGGCTACTCCAATTTCCGCGGAGGTTGGAACAACGAATTGAAGCTCTTCGAGGGCGGCAAACCGTCCAATCCGTATCCGCGCTCGGTGGGCAACATGTTCGTGGGCGAGGTTTCCGAGGTCGCCGCCGACGTCGCGAACTTCTCCGTCGGCGACACCGTCTTCGGGCACGATGGTTTTGCCGACACGCATGTGGTCGACGCCGTCAGGCTCCGCAAGCTGCCCGGGAACATGAGCTGGCAGGCGGCGGTCTGCATCGATCCGGCGGAGTTCGCGTTCGGCGCGGTTCGGGACGGGAACATTCGCATCGGTGACCGGGTGGCCGTCTTCGGCATGGGCGCCATCGGGCTGGTGGCGGTGCAACTGGCCAAGATGTCCGGCGCGACGAAAGTCATTGCCGTGGATCCGCTCGCCAATCGTCGCCAGGCCGCCCGGAAGTGCGGCGCCGACGAAGTCGTCGATCCGACGGCATGCGACGCCGGCAGGACCATCAAGGAAATGACCGCCAAGCTCGGCGCCGATGTCTGCATCGAGGTGAGCGGCAGCCGACAGGCGTTGCAGCATGCCGTTCGCGGCGTGGCGTTTGGCGGCACGGTGGTCTGCGTGGCCTACCCCCCGCCGTATGACGCGGGTCTGGATTTCGGCGCCGAGGCGCACCTCAACCGCCCGCAAATCGTCTTCAGCCGGGCCTGCAGCGACCCCAACCGCGAGCATCCGCGATGGTCCGACGAACGCATTATAGCGTGCTGCTTCGAATTGCTGGCGGCCGGTGCGATCCGCGGCGAGGCCATCGTCGACCCCGTCGTCCCGTTTGCAAAAGTCGCAGAGGAATACGAGAAAATCGCCCGCGATCCCGGCGCGAACATCAAATTGGGATGTAAACACTAATCGTCCGGATAAAAAAACGATTCCGGAATGAACCCACAAACTCGGCGCTCCTTCGTCCCGAAGGGGCAATGAGAGCGAAATCGGAGAAACCCATGCGCATCAAGCAATCCCTCTGCTATCCCCTGTTCCCGGCCGAGAACATGAGCCTGGACGCCTACTTCGCCAAACTGGCGGAGATCGGTTTCCAGGCGTTCGAGACCTGGGAACGCCCCGCCAATTTCATGGAGCTCGTCCAGGCTGCCAAAAAGCGAGGCTTGGCCTTGGCGAGCTTCGGCGGCCACGGAACGCTGGCGTCGGGCCTGATCGACAAGACGCAACATGACCGCATCGAGGCGGAATTGAGAACCAGCATCGACATCGCCGCCGACCTCGGCACGCCGGGCGTCATCTGCTTCAGCGGAAACCGCATCGAAGGCCTCAGCGACGAGCAGGCGATCGACATCGCCGCAGCCGGCCTGTCGCGGGTGATCGGCTACGCCGAGAAAAAGGGCGTGAACCTCAACATGGAACTGCTCAACAGCAAGGTCAACCACCCCGGATACGCCTGCGACAAATCCGCCTTCGGCCTTGCCTTCTGCAAGAAGGTCGGCAGCCCCCGCGCCAAGCTGCTGTACGACATCTACCACATGCAGATCATGGAAGGCGACCTGATCCGGACGATCACGGAAAACATTCAAACCATCGGGCATTTCCACACGGCCGGCAACCCCGGACGGAACGACATGGACGACACGCAGGAGCTGAATTACCGGGGCATCTGCAAGGCGATCGCGGCCACCCCGTACGAGTATTACGTCGGCCACGAGTTCCGGACCAAGCGGACGGACAAGTTCCAGGGACTGCGGGAAGCGTTCGAGCTCTGCAACCAATAATCCCGCCCCGCTGGGTTCGCCGTTCCCGCAGGTTCGAAAGGGCCCCATGCCGGGGAATCCCGGCGCACGAAGGACATCCCATGACAAAGACCATCACGCCATGCAGGCCCAAGTGGAAGGGCGCCATGACGGATCGTCAGCGGTTCAACAACCAGATGCATTACCGCCTCGTGGACCGTTGCTTCAACATGGAGTTCGGGTACTGGAGGGACAATTTCCGCGTCTGGCCGTTGTTTGTGAATCACGGAATCGAGAACAACGACCAAGCCGATCTTTTCTTCAACTTCGATACCATCAAGGTCATCGGCACGATCAACGGTCCGACGTGGATGCACCCGTTTTTCCCGGAAGAGGTGATCGAGGAGACGGCGGACAAGAAGATCATCCGCAACTGGGACGGTCTGCTGGCCGAAGTGCCCAAGGACGGTCACCAGACCATTCCGCATTACCTCAAGTCGTCCGTCGTGACGCCGGAGGACTGGAAGCGGGTGAAGGAAGAGCGTTTCCGCCGCGACCATCCCGACCGCAAGGTGGACGTCGAGGCTCTCAAGAAGCAACATCCCCCGACGCGGGATTACCCTTTGGGCATCTGGTGCGGATCGATGATCGGCAAGATCCGCGACATGCTGACCTTCGAGGGCCTGGCGTATGCGATGTATGATTATCCCGAGATGGTCGAGGACATGGTGGAGACCTCCTGTCTGCTGATCGAGGATTTTCTGGACCAGTTGCTGCCGCACATCGATTTCGATTATGCCAGCGGGTGGGAGGACATCTGCTTCAAAAACGGCCCGATTGTTTCCGTGGACTTCTTTCGCAATGTGATCGTGCCGAGGTACAAACGCATCTCGGCTAGGTTGCGAGCGCACGGCATCGACCTCTGGTACACCGACTGCGACGGCGACGTCAGGCCGATCCTGCCTTACCTGATGGAGGGCGGCATCAACTGCCTGTTCCCGTTCGAGGTCAA
>DNAS01000059.1:0-211 GCA_003485185.1 Phycisphaerales bacterium
GATCCGGCCTGCACGGCCATACTTCGGTTGGGGTAGGCGCGCCACGTCCGTGCGGGTGTGGGGGAAACCCCGGCCGGGCGGGAATGAACACGCACAACGGAGTTGAGCGTGGCACCCGGCCGGGTTCCTCAGTTCCCTTGTTCCCGGTTCCTTCTTCCTCCCGGCCTTGAGACCGGTGGGGTGGCTCGGTATGATCTCGAACTCGGAACAA
>DNAS01000059.1:419-2444 GCA_003485185.1 Phycisphaerales bacterium
TGCTTGCAAAGCGTGTTGCCGAACCGTGGAGAACACGGCTTGCAAGCAAGCCGTGCCACCCTGTTTTCCGATGGTTTCAACAGAGCAAACCAGTCACGTAAGGAACTGCCGATGCGCATCGAGAAGACGGCGCGGGAGACCCTGACGGCCGTGGAACTGGACCTCGGCGACGAGCTTGTCTTTCAACTCGCCGACGGGACGCGGCGCAGCATCGTGTTGGAGAAGGCCTGGGCGGCGATCGAGAGCACCACGCTGGCCGAACTGAAGAAGCCCCAGCGGGGCGCCCGGACCGTCTGCCGCTGCCACTGCCAGCTCCGCATCGACGGCGTGGCCGTGCAACTGGTCCGCTGGGTCGGCGACCAGCGGAGTTTCTGCGAACCGCGCGAGCTGTTCGGCCTGTGGCTGTGGTTCGACGCCACCGACGGGCTGTTCGATTTCCTGACGGAGAACCACGGCCCGTGCAAACCGCGGAAGAAGGCGCGGTTCGCCGTCCAGGACGCGCGCCGGCGCATCTGCCCGGTGCTGCTGCACCCCTGGTGCCCGCTGCCGGCAGGGGGGATCCGCATCGAGGATTGCTACGACGGGACGGATTCCTGGATGGGCCCGTATTTCGGGGCCGACGCCCACGGCGGACTGGACATCAACCACCCCGCCGGCACGCCGCTCTGGACGCCAATCGCCATCGACGACCACGCCTTCTACAACCACGTCGAAAAGGGCGACAACAACAACCGCTGGCAAGGCACGCATCAGTGGCCCGACGGCTCGGTCTGGATGCTGCGGACCTGCCACATCATCCAACTGCTGGCCAGGGAGCACGAGCCTCTCCCGGCCGGCACGCAGTACGCCAACAGCGCGGGCATGCTGACGGGAAGCCACGAACACAGCCACTTCGTCTTCGGGGTGCGCGAGCCGGGAGCCGCCGAGGGCGACGAGATTCTCCTGGACCCGTGGATCCTCTTCCGGCAGATGTACCGCGACCGGCAACTCACCACGGCCAAGTAGGGGGGTGGACGAAGACCGGGGACCGAGGACCGGAGACCGGAAACCGAGTCCTTTAATTGTCAATTGTCGATTGTCAATTGACAATTGTTCCACTCGCCGCTCATCACTTCTTTCCCGCCCATTTGGCGGCCTGGCGGTTGAGTGCGGCGACGATGGCGCGGACGGCGGCCTGGTCGATGTTCGTGTCCGACCCGACGCCGAAGAGCACCTGCCCGCCGGCGAGTTTCAGCGGCACGTAGGCGACCGCCCGGGCGTCGGCGCCCTTTCCGACGGCCTGCTCGTCGTAGTCCTCGATGGCGAACCCCCGGATTCCGAGCTGCTGGAGCCCGTGGACGAAGGCGGAGATCGGCCCGTTGCCCTCTGCCGTCGCCGTCTTCTCCACGCCGTCGATCCGCAGGCGCGTCTCGCCGTGGATGTGCGTGGGGTCGGTCTCGTCGGGCCGCGGCCAGTAACCCACCAGCTCGTACGGTCCCTGCGGGTGCAGGAACTCGTCGCAGAAGGCGCGGTGGACCTCCTCTGCCGTCAGCTCGCGCCCCACGCGGTCGGAGACTTTCTGCACGGTGGCGCCGATCTCCGGGTGCATCTGGCGGGGGGGCTTGAGCCCGTACTCGCGCTCGAGCACCCAGGCCACGCCGCCCTTTCCGCTCTGGGCGTTGATGCGGATGAGCCCCTCGTAGCTGCGCCCCAGGTCGGCCGGGTCCACGTGCAGGTAGGGCACCTTCCAGCCCATGCCGAACTTCCCGGGCGACTCGTCGCGCTTGAGCATGCCCTTGCGGATGGCGTCCTGGTGCGAGCCGGAAAACGCGGTGAACACGTACTCGCCGCTGTACGGCTGGCGGTAGTAGATGCCCATGCCGGTGAGCCGCTCGACGGCGCGGGCGATCTCCGGCAGGTCGCCGAAGTCCAGGCCGGTCTCCACGCCGCGCGCGCGGAGGTTGTTGGCGAGGGTGACCAGATCGACGTTCCCGGTGCGCTCGCCGTGCCCGAAGAGCGTCCCCTCGACGCGGTCGGCGCCGGCCA
>DNAS01000059.1:2743-2906 GCA_003485185.1 Phycisphaerales bacterium
CCAGGTCTCGAAGACGGCCTGGCAGATCTCCAGCGCGAACGCGGGGTCCGTGTCGGTGAACTCCTCGGGGCTGAACTCCAGGCGGATGTCGCTGGCGGGCATGGCGGCTGTGAGGTCGCGGATCTGCGCGACGCTCTTGACGGCCATCTCGAGTGTCTTGCGC
>DNAS01000059.1:3076-3834 GCA_003485185.1 Phycisphaerales bacterium
GGCCATCTCGAGTGTCTTGCGCCGATCCAGGCCGAACACCTGCTTCATGTGCAACTCGCTGGTGGCGACGTAGGCGTGGCAGATCGCGCGCGGCACGCCGCGGAACGCCTCGAACGTGCGTCCGATGAGGTGCGGGCGGCACTGGGTCAGGCCCATGATGAAGACGTCGTCGGGAATGTCTCCGCTCTCGACGAGGCGGCGCGTGAAGTCGAAGTCGTCCTGGCTGGCCGACGGGAACGCCACCTCGATGTGCTTGAACCCGACGCGGCAGAGCAGGCGGAAATACTCGGCCTTCTGGGCCGGGCCCAGCGGGTTGGGCAGCGCCTGGTTTCCGTCGCGGAGATCCACCGAGCACCACTGCGGGCTGCGGGTGATCGTCCGCGCGGGCCAGCGGCGGTCGGGCAGGTCGATCGGCGCGGGGGCGACGTACTTGGGCACATTTTTCGGCACGGAATCGGAAGCGGTCACGTTGGGTTCCTTCGATGGGCTGCTCACGGTTGTATCCTTTCGGCAAGACGGAGGCAACAGGCTTTGCGGCCGGGCGCGGGGCCCGCCCGCGCGGGACGAACCAGGGGCGCCGCGCCTGCTACGAGGCGCTCGCCCGCGGCCGCGCCAGGGCTCGGGCGGCAGTCGCCGCCCGTTCGTCCACCGTGGTTGATGTATCCTGTCTCATGGCCTCTCTCGCCCGCGCCCCGCGACGGGGCGCGATGTCGGATTCAAAACTACGACAAAAATCTCACCGCAGAGTACGCAGAGAC
>DNAS01000059.1:4013-5994 GCA_003485185.1 Phycisphaerales bacterium
CTCACCGCAGAGTACGCAGAGACCGCTGAGAAAGAATTTGTTTTGTCTTTTCTAATTCCTCTGCGTCCTCTGTGACCTCTGTGGTGAATTCTGTTTCAAACAAAAAACCCCGCAATCCTTTCTCCGGATCACGGGGCCGTCTTGTGTCTCTCGCAGGTCGGTCCGCGATCCGTCAGCGCAGCAGCAGCCCCTCCAGTAGCAGCAAGGCCAGGCTGTCGGCTCGACGGATCATTGCGCACCTCTAACGACCCATTATATCCCGGCAGGGGGGAAAGGGGAAATGCATTTTTAAGCAGAAAGTTCGCAGTTCGAAGGTCGTAGTTCGTAGTGTGGCCGTTGGGCATAAAAAGCAGCCGGGCGGCCGGCAGTTATGGCCGGTCGCCCGGTACGCCCGCCGAGCGCGACGGGCGGTGTCCGCTGCATGAATCCACAAAAAATGGTGCGGGCCGCCCGCGCGCCGGGCTCGAAGGTCCGGCGCCCTCCAGGGGCGGCCCGATTGCACCCTTATCCGGACTGCGCGACCTGCTCGATGACGGAGACCAGCTCCTCCACCGGGCAAGGCCACGGCAGCACGATGTCGAACGCGTCGTCTTTCGTTCCCGTCCGCGTGGAGGCGTCGAGCATGGCCAGCACCTTCACGTCGGCCAGCGCCTCGCACGCGCGGACGTTCCGCGCGATGCTCACCTGTTCGTCCAGGCGGCATTCCAGGTTCAGCACGATCACGTGGGGCAGGAAGCGTTGCGCCTCGACGCCGGCCTCGAATCCGTTGGCGGCGGGGCGGGCCTCGAAACCCTCGTGGGCGGCGACCGCCTCGGCCAGTGCCGCGGCGCCGCGCCCGCCGACGACCAGCACCCGCAGGATTCCGCCGTCGATGGCGTCCAGCGGAAGCCCGTGGGCCCGCATGAACGCCAGGAGCTGGCGGCGGGGGATTCGCCGGTCGCGGCTGCCCGGAATGCGGTAGCCGCGCAACTTGCCCTCGTCGAACCACTTGCTGACCGTCCGCGGCGCGACGTGGCAGATCTGCGCCACCTCGCCCGTCGTCAGCACCTCTTTGTCCTGCAATCGACGCATGGATTTCCCGCAGGGGGCCATGAGACACTGTCAGACTCATCGGACATCCACCGCCCGGCTTTAATAAGGCGAAAAATTTCGGATTGCGGAATTCGGATTTCGGATTGGAAGACGATTGACGCCGCGGCGCGTGCCTTGGGCTCTTCAATCCGCAATCCGAATTCCGAAATCCGCAATGGGCCGTTCATCGTCGCGGCCCTTGGCGGCTGGGCGGGCGGTCGCTATGATGGGGATTTGCCCCGAACGCCCGGAGACGCGACCTTGGATCTGCTAGCTGATCTCAACGAGCCGCAGCGACGCGCGGTGACCCACGTGGACGGACCCCTGCTGGTGCTGGCCGGCGCCGGGTCGGGCAAGACGCGCGTCATCACGCGCCGCGTGGCGCACCTGGTCAGCCAGGGCGTCGCGCCGTGGCACATCCTGGCGATCACGTTCACGAACAAGGCGGCCGGCGAGATGAAGCAGCGCGTCGAGGCGCTCGGCGCCGCCCGCGGCGCGACCGTTTCCACATTCCACGCGCTGTGCGCCAGGCTGCTGCGCGAGTTCGCGGGCGAGGCGGGCCTGTCGCCCAGCTACTCCATCTACGACCGCGACGACCAGCTCAAGCTCGTCAAGGAGGCGATGGAGCGCCTCTCCCTGCCGTCCGACCGCCTGCGCCCCGCGAGCGTGCACGCGGAAATCTCCCGCGCCAAGAACGAGCTGAAAGACCCTGCCTCCTACGGCGCCGGCGAGTTGAACTACTTCCGCCGCGCCGCGGCCGAGGCGTATGTCGAATACGAAAAGCTCCTCGCAGCCAACCACGCGCTGGACTTCGACGACCTGTTGCTGCGGACGGCCAGGCTTCTGCGCGACCGCCCGGACATCCGCCGCGCCCTCGGCGAGCGGTACCGCTACATCCTCATCGACGAGT
>DNAS01000059.1:6211-6565 GCA_003485185.1 Phycisphaerales bacterium
GAGTTCGAGCAGGACTACCCCAACGCGACGGTGGTGCGCCTGGAGGAGAACTACCGCTCGACGCAGCCGATCCTGGCGGCGGCGTCGCGCCTGATCTCGCACAATGCCCAGCGCAAGCACAAGGAGTTGTGGACGCGCCGGCCGGGCGGG
Organism: Phycisphaerales bacterium; assembly: GCA_003485185.1. Taxonomy (GTDB): domain Bacteria; phylum Planctomycetota; class Phycisphaerae; order SM23-33; family SM23-33; genus UBA12270. The sequence continues at coordinate 6,362 of DNAS01000059.1, forward strand.
GCGTCCGTGCGCGTGGCGCACCTGGACGACGAGAAGGACGAGGCGCGATACCTCGCCCGGCGGATCCGCGCCCTGTCCGACGCGGGCATGCCCTACAGCGACATCGCCGTGTTCTATCGCATCAACGCGCTGTCCCGCGTCGTGGAAGAGGCGCTGCTGCGGGAAACCGTGCCGTACCGCGTCGCCCGCGGCACGGAGTTCTAC
>DNAS01000059.1:6729-7250 GCA_003485185.1 Phycisphaerales bacterium
GAGATCAAGGACGTGCTGGCCTACGTCCGCCTGCTGGTCAACGGCGCCGACGACCTGAGCTGCCGCCGCGTCATCAACACCCCCGCGCGGGGCATCGGCGGCACGACGGTCAAGCGCCTGGAAACGCTGGCCGCGGCGCGGGGCCTGTCGCTGCTGGACGCCTGCCGCATGGGCCCCGAGGCCGGGCTCAGCGCCGCCGCCGCGAAAAAAACCGCCGCCTTCGCCGAACTCATCGCCTCACTGGCCGAAGGGATCGACCGGCCCGTCAAGGAGATCCTCGAGGACGTCGTCCGCCGCACCGGCCTGGAAGACGCCCTGGGCGACGGCGACGAGGACGACGCGCAGGCCGACGCCAACGTCGAGGAGCTCATCTCCGCAGCCGCCGACTACGACGACGCGACCGAGAGCCCCACGCTGGCCGACTGGCTGCACCAGGTCTCGCTCGTCAGCGACGCCGACCACTTCGAGGGCGACCGCGGCGCGGTGACGCTCATGACGCTGCACGCGGCCAAGGGGCTGGA
>DNAS01000160.1:0-238 GCA_003485185.1 Phycisphaerales bacterium
ACGCAGCCGGCGCGGTGAAGCTCGGGCGCGCGGCGGCGCGGATGCGCGGGCGCGCGGATCGGTTCGCGCCGGTCTTCGCCGCCGGGCCGAAGGTGGGGGGGATTGGGGGAAATTCGCCCCGATTAACCCGCCGTTTCCGAACATGGAAGGGGGTTTTCCGGCTCTTTTTGTGGAGATTCCGGCGCTTTTTTGCGCCCTTTCTCGGAGTTTTTTCGCCCCCGGCCGGGGGGAATTTCGC
>DNAS01000160.1:436-1246 GCA_003485185.1 Phycisphaerales bacterium
TTTCGCCTCCGCTCGCGCGGCTGCCCGTCCTTTTTGCCACGCCGAGATATCCGACTTTTCCCGCCGCGCCGCAGCCATCCGCGTGAAACAACACCAGACGTTTATTGCGCAAAACTGATAAAAAATATAACATGGATGTATATCCCCCTAAACGTAATCCGGCTATATTGCTTACAGTGAAAGTGAGGGGTCGTCCGACCCCCGCGGAACAAGCATTGTCTGACTTCGATTTGAAAGGAGATTCGCAATGGAGAAGGCACTGAAAGCGTTGGCTCTGTTGGTGGCGGTTGCCGTGGCGTCGGTCGCGCAGGCCGATACGGTGAATGTGGTAGCGTCGGCGGATGCCCTGCTGGCCGAAACCTCAACGGCTGCGGACAACAACTTCGGCGCATCCACGGAGTTCACCGTTCAGAATCGAAGCACCGATTACGAGCCGATTTTCAGGTTCGACCTGAGCAGCGTCCCTGCGGGGCAGACGATCACGGACGTCGTGTTCCGGATCGAGGCCAAGAGCGGCAGCAACAACGGCGGCGTGTTCGACGTTTACCTGTTCAAGACCGACACGTGGACCGAAGGCAACAAGAACAACGCGGCCGCCGGCACGGGCGAGGTGACGTGGAATTCGATGGCCCCCACGCCGCACTATGTGGGTTCGGTGCTGGCCAACGTGAACCATCCCGCCGCGGGCGTGATCGACATTAGCTCGGCAGCCCTGACGGCTGCGGTGCAGTCGGAGTTCGGCGGCGACAAGCTGATCACCTTCGTGCTGATCGGCCCGACCACCAGCCACGACACCGCGACGATCTATTT
>DNAS01000160.1:1400-4718 GCA_003485185.1 Phycisphaerales bacterium
ACACCGCGACGATCTATTCGCGGGAGAAGGCCGGTTTCACGCCGCCGACGCTGATCCTGACGACGGTTCCCGAGCCGGCCACGATGTCGCTGATCGCCCTGGGCGGACTGGCGGTGCTCTCTCGCCGTCGCCGCGGGTGATTGACGCGAAGACCGGCAATCGCGTATACCGGACAGCCGCTGGCGGAGGCCGGGGCTTGGCTCGAAGCCTGGCCTCCGCCGGAGGCGTTTTGCGAATCCGACGGAGTGGAACATGATGTCGATGTTCAGGAAGCGAATCGGTCCGAGCCGCCGGGGTGTTTGCCGGCCTCGGGACCGGCGGGCGTTCACGCTCATCGAACTGTTGGTCGTCATCGCCATCCTCGCGTTGCTGGTGTCGATCCTCCTGCCGTCCCTGACGCGGGCGAAGGAGCTCGCGCAGGTCGCCATCTGCATGTCCAACCTGAAGGGAATCTCCTTCGGGCACACGATGTACGGGCAGGACAACAACGACATCCTGGTGCCCGTCCACTACGGCCCGTCCGCCGACCGCCTGTACTGGTTCGAGGCCCTCGAGCCCTACATGGGCACAACGGACAAGCTGCACGCGACCTCCACGCAGATGGTCGCCAAGAGCATGACGTGCCCCACGTGGATCGGCCTCAAGAACAGCACCACCTGGGCGGGAACGTACGCCGACGCGATCGGCATCGGGATGAACCGCAGACCGCTGCTGATCTGGGACACGCCCACCCATTACATCAACGGCAGCGATTATTTCATCGACACGCTGACCATCCCGCCCACCTCGAACCTGTACAAGGTGCATTACAGCGACGTTCCGTATCCGTCGCAGCGGTTGATCAACGGCGACGCGAAAAACGACGCGTGTTCCCCATACCCCGGCACGCCCACCTTCTTCATGCGGGAGTGGGAGTATCCGCCGTCCAAGCCGGACGGCACTTACTGGGGGGGCGACCCGATCCGGCACGTGGAAGCATCGAGAGCCAATTACCTGTTTTTCGACTGGCACGTGGAGACGCTCGTGCCGGCCAGGGCCAGCGAAGCCTTCAACGTCCATTAAGGGCCTACCGGCGCGGCGGGGGTGCCCGTCCGCGCGCTCAATCTTGCACCCTTAACCCGCCCAGAGGCATGACATGAGCCATTCCCGAGCGTATGACGTTTCCGCGGTTCTCGCGTTGTGGCTGGCGATGAACGTCGCCGCCGCATCCGCCGCCGAGACCGTCGGGCCGCTGTCCGACATCGAGGCCATCAACAAGGCGCTGGCCGCCGCCAAGCCCGGCGACACGATCCTCGTCCGCAACGGCGCGTATCCCGGCGACGTGCGGATCGTCATGGCGGCCGAGGGCGAAAAGGACAAGCCCGTCACGCTCGCGGCCGAGACGCCCGGAAAGGTCTTCTTCACCGGCGGCGGACCGCACCGCTCCTTCGCCACCCTCACCCTGACCGGAAGCTACCTGCACGTGACGGGCTTCGTCTTCCACAAGAGCGCCGGCGGGGTGGCCGTGCATTTCAAGAACGCCAAATTCAGCCGCCTGTCGCACTGCGCGTTCAACGAGTCCGGCGAGAGCCGCAGCGTCATGACCCATATGATCGAGATGGGCGAAGACAGCACCGACAGCGAAGTGGACCACTGCTACATGGCCAGGAGCCTCTCGATGAGCATCGGCACGCGGGGCGGGGCGCTGCGGCCGAACATCCACCACAACTGGTGGCGTGACATCGTCGCCCGCGCCGGAAACGGGCAGGAGGCGCTCCAGCTTCGCGGCGACAAGGCCGGGCAGAAAGGCGACCTCATCGACACGCCTCACGCCAGCCTGTTCGCCCTCGTGGAATTCAACCTCTTCGACGGCGCCTGCGGCGACGAGGAAATCATCTCCGTCAAGAGCAACGACAACGTCATTCGCCACAACACGTTTCGGGGCCACCCGACCGCCAACAAGGGCGGCCTGAACGTGCGCCACGCCCATCGGACCGTGGTCGATTCCAACTTCTTCTTCGGCACGGGATACGGGGTCCGCGTCAGCGGCGACGACAACATCGTCGTCAACAACTACATCGAGCGCCCCGTCAAGGGCATCCGCCTGACCGGCGGGGGGACCCACGGATGGGCGTACCGCCCGTGCCGCAACGGGTTGTTCGCCAACAACACCGTGATCGACGCCGAGGAGGTGGCCCTGGACATCGGCACGTACATGGGAATGAAAGACCCCAACGGCGGCCCGAACGTCGTGAATATCTACCCGAGCGGAAACCGGGTCTACAACAACCTCTTCACCTGCAAGCGGGCCGAGGGGGTCGTGAATTTCCCGCCCCCGGAGACCGGCGAGGTCAAGCCCAACGACTACCGCAACAACATCGCCTTCTGCCGGGGGGCGACGGCCGAGACCTTGAAGCTGCCCGAAGGCTTCTCGGTCGTGGACCCGCAACTGGCGAAGGAGGGCCGCCTGTTCAGTCCACGGGCGGACAGCCCGGCGCTGGGCAAGGCCCTGCCCCTGGAGCAGGTGAAGGAAGACGTGTTCGGGCGAACGCGCGGTCCGACGCCCGACATCGGCTGCGCGCAGGTTTCCGGCGGTCGCAAGGCCATAGTCGGGCCCCTGACGGCCGAGGACGTCGGCCCGGATTGGATGAAGGGCGAGTTCCTCCCCCTGGAAAAGGAAGCCGCGCTCCTCGAGGTCCGGGAGATGCTGAAAAAGTATCCGGACCCGGAGTTCAGGAAGCGGCTGCACCAGGCCGTCGACGCCGTGGCGAAATAAAGACAATAAACATTCACCGCGGAGAACGCAGAGGACGCGGAGAATTTCAGGGAAACAACAGCAAAGAGGATTCACCACAAAGGGCACGAAGGAACGGAAAAACTTTTTACTTCTTTCTTCTTTGTGCCCTTTGTGTCCTTAGTGGTTCCTTCCGGATCGAGGCGCATATGAAAGCATCGCGGAGTTTCATCGTGAAGGCGGTTTTCCTGGCGGCTGCGCTGCTGGCGGGGGCGCGCGGCGCGGCGGCGGGCGAGCCGCTGTCGGACATCCAGGCCGTCAACAAGGCGCTGGCCGAGGCCAAGCCCGGACAGACCGTCCTCCTTGCCGATGGCGTCTACCGCGACGCCGACATCAAGCTCCCCGTCAGCGGCGAGAAGGACAAGCCCATCACGCTGGCCGCCCAGACGCCCGGCAAGGTCCTCTTCACGGGCAAGAGCCGCATCACCCTGGCGGGCAATTACCTGCACCTGACGGGCATGTTCTTTCACAAGAACCAGATCCTGATGGTGGTCCTGTTCCAGCAGGCCAACCACTGCCGCCTGTCGCACTGCGCGTTCAACGAG
>DNAS01000048.1:0-3869 GCA_003485185.1 Phycisphaerales bacterium
CGCGGTCCCGCCCGCGGCCCCGCGCGAAATCGTACCTCCCGCCGCGCCGCAGCAGGTGGCGCGAAAACCCGTGATGGACACGGATACCGCCCAGCAGGACCCGTTCGGGTGGAAGAAGGCCCTCCAGACCGATGCCGCTCGCATCATTGCGATCAACCTCCGGGCGCTCCAGAACGGCGATTCGCGGATGAACATCGTCATCCGCGACAACGACGTCGTCTGGGTCCCCACGCTCGAAGTGGGCGAATTCTATGTCAACGGTGAAGTGAACCGCCCGGGCGTCTACTCGCTGACGGGCAGGAAAATTACCGTCAAGCAGGCCATGACCGCTGCGGGCAACCTCGGTCAGCTTGCCTGGCCGGAAAATTCCGCGCTGGTCCGGCGGATCGGGGATAACCAGGAACAGGTCATCCCCATCAACGTGGAGGCGATCTTCCAGGGCCGGGATCCGGACATCTACCTGAAACCCAACGACGTCATCCTCGTGGGCACCAGCGCCGGCGCGCCGTTCCTCGCGGTGGTCCGAAACGCGTTCCGCATGACGTACGGCTTCGGGTTCATCTACGATCGCAACTTCTCCGACCCGCTGATCGGCACTCCTGACAGCCGCCGTTTCACCATGTGGTAAACCGCCACGACCGTTCGAGGGCCTATGACCGATCGTTCAGAGAAAATCAGCCGCGCCGACGGGCGCTCCGCCGGTTCATTGGCGGACATGGTCGTGGTGGCCGAGAAACCCTCCTTCGGCGAGGTCTTCCCGCCCGCGACGCTGGTCAAGATGGCCGTGCTGACCGCTCTGTTCCTCGCCCTGAACTACTGGCAGATGCCCGGGCTGGTCAAAAAGTGGATGCATGACCCCAACTGGTCGCACGGGTTCCTGATTCCCCTGTTCAGCCTGTACCTGCTGTACGCGCGGCACGACGAACTCTACGCGGCGCCGCGCCGGGTGTGCCTTTGGGGCTTGCCGGCGGTGCTGCTGGGCATCCTGCTGACGGTCTTCGCGACGTTCCCCATCCAGAACACCTGGTCCCAGCAGTTGACGATGATCATGCTGATCCTGGGGCTCGTGCTGTACCTGGGCGGACCGCAAGTCCTGAAAGTCACCTGGGTCCCCATCGCCTACCTGGTGTTCGCGATGCCGATTCCGGACATGCTCTACAATCAGATCGCCCTTCCGCTCCAGAACTTCGCCGCCAAGGCGTCGGAGGAACTGCTGAGGCTCTTCGGCGCGGTGGTCGAGTCCACCGCGAGCAACCTGAAGATCACGGGATTCAGCGGGAAAAGCTACCCCCTGACCGTGGCGGAAGCGTGCAGCGGCATCCGGTCGCTGATGGCGTTTCTGGCGATCGGCGTGGGTCTGGCCTACATCGAGGACCGACCGATCTGGCACCGCCTGATCCTCGTGCTCTCCACCATCCCGGTGGCGGTGCTGTGCAACGTCATCCGCGTGACGGGCACCTGCTCGATGTACCTGATTGACAAGCCGGAACTGGGGCAGAAGTTCATGCACACGTTCATGGGCATCCTGCTGCTGCCGCCGGCCTTGCTGCTGCTGCTGCTGATCAACTGGCTGCTGAACAGCCTGGTCGTGGAAGACGAAGACGAGCAGGCTGACGCGAAGGCGGAGGGAGGCGACGCGTGAACGAGACCGGCATGACCCCCTCGCCGAAACCCGGAAAGTTCTTCGGGTTCACCTGGGATCGCGGCACGAAGCATTTCGTGGTCGCCTGCGTCCTGCTGGCCGTGGCGGCAATCGGCTGGCGGTTCGCCGTCGGCGGGCTGAAAGTCGCCCTCCGCAAGGAAGCGGTTCCCTGGCCGGCGCTGGTCCGCGTCAATGAGCAGACCTTCCAGCTCGAATCGCTGCCGGATTCGCTGGGGGAGTATCGTTTTGTCCAGGCCGACGGGGAACTGTTCTACAATGACAAGGGCGAGCCCCTGTACGACGGAAAGCCCGACGGGGAAATCACCCTCGAAACCGACGTGATGGAAACGCTGGGGGTGGGCTCCAGCCTGGACGCCTCGCGGGTCAAGACGCGTACGAGCAACTGGTATCTCTCGCGGATCTATCGCAAGGGACCGGCGCCGACCAGCGCCTACGAACGCAAACCGTTCCAGTACTGGCAGCTCGATCTGACGTACTACACGGGAGGCATCGACACGGTCCCGCATGTTCCGGAGCGGTGCCTGGTGGCCAGCGGGGCCCGGCTGATCGGGGGGGCGGACGTGACGTTCGAGGTGCCGATGCTTCCGGCCCCGTGGGACGGTCCGCTGGTCTTCCGCCAGACGCGATACGAGGTGTGGGACGACGCCACCCTGACTGCCAAACTGTACGTCCAGTATTACATTTTCAGCTACAACGGCCGGCCCGAAAACGACTGGCGACGGGTGCGCCTGGACCTGGCCAATCCCTGGGGCGCCAGGCACTGCTACTTCGCCAAGGTGCAGATTCTTCCCCGCAACGAGATTCTCAACCTCCAGGACGCGGATCGCGCGGCGGAGGAGTTTGTGAGAAACGTCTTGCCGAGTGTATTGCAGCAATTTCCGATGCCGAAGGAAATCGAGGAACTTGACGCCAGGTCGCAAGGCTAGGCGAATACCGACAGGAAGGACTTGGGCGCGAGACTATGGCCAAACGGAAACGACTGAATAAGCGCGTGCTGGCTTTGCTGATTTCCCTGGGAATCATCCTGATCCTGGGTGGGGTGGGCGTCGTGCTTCGTTTTCTTCCGAAAGACCCCGCCGCCTATGCCCAGAAAGGCGAAGAAGCCCTGGCCAAGGGAGAGTGGAAGAAAGCGGAAGACATGTTCAAAACCGCCCGCAACGCTTCCACCGAGGCGAAATACAGCCAGCGCCTCGCACGGTTCCTGCTGGACCGCATCGGCAAGGATCCGAGCCTGACCCCCGCGGAACGGCGCGATCGGCATCGCGGGGCCATCGGACTTCTCAAGGAAGCCACGATGCGCGACCCCACAGCCACCGATGCGCAGGAACTGCTCTGCGACATCTACTGGAGCGCCCTGCTCGGAAGCTCGGGCGAGGGGCAGGAATATCTGCTGGACCAGCTCATCGACGAAACGACGAGCCTGCTGAAACTTAAGCCCGAAGATGACCAGACCTATGCCCGTCGGGCCGTCTGCTATGCCCGAAAAGCCCGGACGGTCCCGTCCGAATCGACCATCAAGGCCGCGGAAAGCGACTTCCGAAAAGCCATCGAGATCAAGAAAGACAATGCCGCCTACTGGCTGGAATTGATCCGGTTCCTGTCCGATCCGCAGATCAACCGTCGGCCCGAGGCCATGCAGATCTTTGTCGAAGCCATCACCGCCATGCCGAATAACGCCGACCTGCGCGTGGAGTATGCCCACATACTCAACGCCGAAGGCAGGTCCGTCGAGGCGATGAAGCAGATACAGGCCGCGATCGACAACGATCAGACGAATCCCCGGGGATACCTGGCCCTGGCCGCGGAATACCAGAAGGCCAATCAGATCGACCAGGCCCTGGAAGCCCTGAACCGGGCAATCCAGGTGGACGACACCGACGTGCGCGCCTACCGTCAGATCGCCATGATCCACACGCTGAAGAAGCAGTATCCCGAGGCGCTGACGGCCCTTCGCAAGGGCCTGTCGGTGGTCGTGGAGTATCGCAAGAACCTCTCCGCGACCCAGCCGGCCGCGCAAAACACCCGCCTGGCGCTGGCCCAGTATGAGCTGAATTACCTGCTGGCGAAGGTCCTGTTGGACATGCAGTTTGCCGCCAGTGACGAAAAGGCCAAGGCGGACCTGCTTGCCCAGGCGAAGACCAACCTGTCGGAGATGGAAAAAATCCCCGCCGAAGAGGGGTTGAAAGATCAGATCCGCGGGCGCATC
>DNAS01000048.1:4008-4468 GCA_003485185.1 Phycisphaerales bacterium
AGCCGGACGAGGCGATCCGCCTGCTGGAAAAAGCACTCGAAGAGATTCGCGGCTTCGACATCCAGACCGCCAGTTACCTGGTGAGCCTGTATCGCACCGTGACCCCCGCGCGCCCGGGCGACGCGCTGAAGTTGTGCCGGCAGATTGCCGCGCAACCGGGGCTGGCTGACAACATCGAAGTGCGTCTCCTGGCCGCCAGACTGGAATGGGACTTCGGGCGACAGGATCAGGCCCTGGCGCTCATCGACGAAGTGCTCCGGATCGATCCCGGAAACGCCGATGCGCTGAACCTGCGCAAGCTTTTGCAGATCACCCAGACGGACACCGTGAGCATTCCCGCGGACGTGACGCTCACCCCCGAGGCCGCGCACCGCCTGCTCCAGCAGGTGGCGGTCTGGGTCGCCGACGGGCAGGGCGCCAAGGCGCTGCAACTGGCGGAGAACCTCTACCGCCGCGCGCC
>DNAS01000192.1 GCA_003485185.1 Phycisphaerales bacterium
CGAACGTGAAATGCTCTAGCGGCGGTTACATCTGTTCGAGCGTCTCGATGCCCAGCAGGTCGAGCGATTTTTGAATCGTCCGGGCCGTCAGCTCGCACAGCGCCAGGCGGGAGGCCCGCGTATCGCCCTCGGACTTCAGGACCGGGCAGTTCTCGTAGAAGCCCATGAACGCCCCGGCCAGCTCGTAGAGATACTGGCAGAGCAGGTTGGGCAAACACTCGGCCGCCGCGGCCTCCAGCGTCTCGGGGAACTGGAGCAGTTTGACCGCCAGCACACGCTCCGCCGGCTCTTCAATTCGGATTTCGGATTGCTTGTCCCGAGCGGGGCCGAGGGACGGATTTCGGATTTGGACATCTTCGCCCTTGCGGAAGATGCTCCGTATCCTTGCGTAGGCGTACTGCATGTATGGCGCGGTGTTGCCCTCGAGCGAGAGCATCTTGTCCCACGAGAAGACGTAATCGGTGGCGCGGTTCTGCGACAGGTCGGCGTACTTGACCGCGCCGATCCCCACCGCGCGGGCGATCTCCCGCCGTTGCGGCTCGGGCAAGTCGGGGCTTTTTTGCGTCACCAGCTCGAAGGCGCGGGTTTCGGCCTCGCTGAGCATGTCCATCAGCTTGACGGTCCCGCCGGTGCGGGTCTTGAACGGCTTGCCGTCGTCGCCGAGCATCATGCCGAAGCCCACGTGCTCCAGCGAGACGCCCTCGGGCACGAAGCCCGCCCGCCTGGCCACCGCGAACACCTGGCGGAAGTGCAGCTCCTGGCGCGAGTCGGTGACGTAGAGGACGCGGTCGGCCTGCCAATCCACTTTCTTGTCGGCGAGTCCCCGCTCTGCGCGGAACCACAAGGCCGCGAGGTCCGTCGTGGCGTAGAGGAACCCGCCGTCGGACTTCCGCACGATCACCGGCAGCGGCTCGCCGTCCTTGCCCTTGAACTCGTCCAGGAACACGCACTGCGCGCCCTGGCTCTCGGCCAGGAGCCCCTTGGCGCTCAGGGCCTCCAGGACCCGCGGGAGATAGTCGTTGTAAAAACTCTCACCGTGGACGTCGGAAGAACCCAGCCGAACGCCAAGGCGGTCGTAGACTTTTTCACAATGCGCAAGAGACTTTTTAATGAAGGATTCCCAGGCACCCCTGGCAAATTTTGATTTTCCGGACTGAAGCCCCACGACCAGTTTGCGGGATATTTCCCGAAACTCTGCATCCTCATCAAATCGTTTCTTCGCCTGCTTGTAAAACTCTTCCAAATCCGGCAAGTCCATTTCGTGAAGTGCCTGCACTCTTGCCGGCTGTTCCAGATCGGAATCCGAAATGAGCTTCCGCGCTTTATCCGCTGTTAACTCATTCCAGTAGGCCAAGAGCATGCCGAACTGTGTGCCCCAGTCGCCGACGTGGTTCTGGCGAACGACGCGGTGGCCGAGGAATTCGAGGATTCGCGCGAGGGCGTCTCCGATGATGGTGCTGCGGAGGTGGCCGACGTGCATTTCCTTGGCGAGGTTCGGGCCGGAGTAGTCCACGACGACGGTCCGCCTGGCCGGCGTGTCGGCGGCCAGGCGGTCGTCGCGCGCGGCGACGGCGAGTTGCGTTTCGAGGAACTTCCGGCTGAGCGTGATGTTGAGAAAGCCCGGTCCGGCGGGTTCGACCTTCTCGGCCAGGTCGTCGAGTTGGGCGGCGGCGAGGACTTTTTCCGCCAGTTGGCGCGGATTGGTCTTGAGCGTCTTGGCGGCGCCCATGACGCCGTTGGCCTGGTAGTCCCCGAACTGCGCCCGGGCGGCGGGTTTGACGACGGCGGGCGAACCGGGCGCGCCCGCGGCCGCCAGGGCCGCGCCGAGGCGCTCTTCAAGTGTCTTTCGCAGGTTCATCTCAATACGTGGCCATGGGCTTGTGGAACTTCAGGACGATCACCTTCGCGTCGGGCGAAATGATCGCCTCGGCGTCGAGTTCCCGCATGTTGAGCCCCTCGAGGATTCGCCGGGCGACGACCTGCGAGGGGAGCTTGACGGCCTTGGCGATCGACCCGACGCCCGTAAAGTGGAAATGCGGCAGACCTTCCCGCTCGGCGAGCTTGAACCAGCGTGGCCCGATGAGCGGGGTGCGGACGGGGAACGCCGTCTTGACGGCCTTGATGAACCGGTGCGTGAGCAGTTCCTGCAATTTCATGCCAGTCACTCTCCGGCCCGAGGGGTTCTCCTGCCGTCGGGCCTGCGTGTCGCGGGCGAGCGCCGCTGCCAGCGGACACGCCGCGCGTCGCCCCAGATCAGTTCCAGGTCATAGTACCGCCGATGCGGCTGGTCGAACAAGTGAACGACCACGTCCACGAAGTCCAGGACGATCCAGTCGCCCGATTCCATTCCGGCGACCTGCCAGACCTTCTGCCCGACGGTTTTTCCGTGCCGGATGACGTCGTCGGCGATGGACCGCATCTGGCGATCGGAGGTGCCCGTGGCGATGACGAAGTAATCCGTCACCGGGCTGATTCCGCGCAGGTCCAGCACGACGATGTCCTCGGCGTTGTTGTCCTGCGCAATGCGAGCGGCGGCAACAGCCAGCTCGCGGGCGGAATCCTTCTTGCTCGCTCGTTTGGCCATAGCCGCCGCTTCCTGTTTCCTGCCGGCGCAAAACGCCGTCTTAGTCCAAGTGCAGCCAGGACCCGATCATCGGGGCGTACTTGACGATCAGCCCGGCGAACACCACCGACACCATGCTCATGAGCTTGATGAGGATGTTCAGGCTCGGTCCGGAGGTGTCCTTGAAGGGGTCGCCCACGGTGTCTCCGACAACGGTGGCCTTGTGGTTCGCGCTGCCCTTTCCGCCCATTTCGCCGGTCTCGATGTACTTCTTGGCGTTGTCCCACGCGCCGCCGGCGTTGGCCATGAAGATGGCCACCGCGAAGCCCGCCGCCAGTCCGCCCGCCAGCAGGCCCAGCACGCCCGCAACGTTCAGCAGCAGGCCCACGCCGATCGGGACGATCAGCGCCAGCAGCGACGGGAGGACCATTTCCCGCTGCGCCCCTGCCGTAGATATCTCCACGCACCGGGCGTAGTCCGGTTCGGCCTTTCCTTCCATGATGCCGGCAATCTCGCGGAACTGCCGGCGGACTTCCATGACCATCGCCTGGGCGGCGCGTCCGACGGCTTCCATCGTCATCGCGCTGAACAGGAAGACCAGCAGCACGCCGGCGAACAGCCCGCACAGCACCTTCGGATTCATCAGCGTCACGTCGTAGAACGCCATGTATTGCGGCAGCGAGGCCTTGCGGGCGGTCACCACCTCGTAGGTGTGCGTCTCGACCTTTCCGTTCGCGCCGGCGGCGGTGACGGTCATCTCGCGGACGTTCTCCTCGTTGGCGTCGCCGAAGGTTGCCTTCTTTACGTCGCCCTTGGCGGGCTCGAAGTGGGCCGGGCCCACCAGCGACAACAGCGTGCTCTTCTGCCCGCCGAGCGTCGCGGCGAACTTTCCGGCCCCCAGGTACGAGACCTGCTCGGTCCGCACCAGCGCCGTCTCCGCCTCGCGCACCAGTCCGACGCGGACTTCCTCGACGTAGGCAGCCAGCAGCGCCAACGCGGTCAGGGCGGCCGACCCGATGGCGAAGCCTTTTCCGACGGCGGCCGTCGTGTTGCCCAGGCTGTCCAGCGCGTCGGTGCGCTTGCGGACCTCGGGCTCCTGGTGGGTCATCTCGGCGTTTCCGCCCGCGTTGTCGGCGATCGGGCCGTACGCGTCGGTCGCCAGCGTGATGCCCAGCGTCGCCAGCATGCCCACCGCGGCGATGCCCACGCCGTAGAGGCCCAGCAGCATGTTCTCAAACCCGCCCGCCAGCCCGAACGCCAGCATGATCGCCACGATCACCGTCGTCAGGGCCATCCAGGTGCTCTTCATGCCCAGCGCGATGCCGGAGATGATGACGGTGGCCGGGCCGGTTTCCGAACTGCGGGAGACGGCCTTGGTAGGGTTGTAATCGTAGCTGGTGTAGTACTCGGTGGCCTTTCCAATGAAGACGCCAGCCACCAGGCCCGAAACGATCGAGCCCCAGATGCCCAGATATCTCACGCCCTCGATGTCGCCCAGCAGGTATTTGCAGACGAACCACGCGCCGGCGATGATCAGCACGCTCGACCCGTTGACGCCCAGGTTCAGGGCGCCCATGAGCTGCTTCATGCTGGCGCCTTCCCTGGTGCGGACCATGAAGATTCCGAGGATGCTCAGGACGATTCCGATGCCCGCCAGGACCATCGGTGCGGCCAGCAGCTTCATGGCGGCAGCCGTCGCGTCGGTCAGGCCCAGGGTCATCGCCGCCGAGACGCCCAGCGCCGCCGTCGCGAGGATCGACCCGCAATAGCTCTCGTACAGGTCGGCGCCCATGCCGGCGACGTCGCCCACGTTGTCGCCCACGTTGTCGGCGATCGTCGCGGGGTTGCGCGGGTCGTCCTCGGGGATGCCCGCCTCGACCTTGCCCACCAGGTCGGCGCCGACGTCGGCCGCCTTGGTGTAGATGCCCCCGCCCACGCGGGCGAACAGCGCCTGCGAGCTGGCACCCATGCCGAACGTCAGCATGACCACCGTAACCTCCACCAGGCCCATGTGGAAACCGGGCCACAGGGCCGGGGCGATCTTCGTGAGGATCAGGAACCACATCGTGATGTCCAGCAGACCGAAGCCCACCACCACCAGGCCCATGACCGCGCCGGCGCGGAAGGCGACGGTCAGCCCGCGATTGAGGCTCTCCTTGGCGCCCTGGGCCGTCCGGTTGGAGGCCAGCGTGGCGGTCTTCATGCCCAAAAAGCCGCACAGGCCGCTGAAGAACCCGCCCGTCAGGAACGCGACGAACACGATCTTGTGCTGCACGTGGAAGACCCAGCCCATCAGGAACAGTACGGCCGAGACCGCCAGGAAGAAGATCGTCACGACTTTGTACTGGCGGCGCAGGTAGGCCATCGCGCCATCGCGGACGTACCCGGCGATCTTCTGCATCTGCTCGCTGCCGGGATTGGCGCGCTTGACCTGGCGGAAGAACACGAACGCGAAGACCAGTGCCAGGACGGACCCGACGGGCGCCACCCACCAGATGGTCGGAATCTGCACCGTCGTGTCGAGGCGCGACTCCTGGTCAGCCGCCGGAGCGGTGGTCATCTGCTCCCCGGCAGCCGCCGAAGCCGGCTGAGTGGTCTGCGCCATCGCCCCTGCCGTCACGGCAATCAGCACGCCCAGCGCCGCCAACACCATCCACGTCCGATGAGAACCCGTCCTGGTTCGCAGCATCGCGTTCACGTCCAAGCTCCTTGTCTATCCGCCCTTGCAGCCGGGGCTGCGGGGCGCGTTTGCACATCGGTCTTTCCTGCCCGGCGACCGTTCCGGACAGGATAGGGATTTCCCGCAAAGAATCAATGAAAACCGGGGGATCGGACGCCCTGAGAAGAGCCCTGCGCGGGCCTCGGAACGTCCGAATACCTTCGGGCGACGGGGTGCCCCTGCCGCCCGAAGGACGAGACGGCGGCGTCTTACCGTCCGAACGTCACCCGCTTGAAGCTCTTGCGGGCGCGGCGACGGCGGCGCTCCGACGGCTTCTCGTAGTAACTGTTCCGCTTGATGTCCTTCGTCAAGCCTTCCTTCTCGCACATCTTCTTGAAGCGCTTGATCATCTGCTGGACCGACTCGTTGCTTCTGGCCTTGACCTTAATCATACGTTGTCCCTGGTGTTCCTTCCTGCCGCCCGGAGGCGTCATTGCGCATGACGAAAAACCGCGAGAATGGCATATCATAGGGTCGCGGGGCGAAAGTTCAAGCCTTTTTGCCCTCCGCGCGGGGCGATTTCCCCCGCCCGCGCCCGCGAGGCATTTGCCTTGACCGGACCCGCCGGAGCGCTACAATACACCGGTCCGGCAAGCCGTTGTCAGCCGGTAAGTTCGAAAAAACGGAGACCCTCCCATGACCACCTCTTTGCGAACCCTTTTGGCCGCCGTACTCGTGGTAAGCGTTTTTGCCCCTCTCGGACGGGCCCAGCACGTCGCCGCCGACCGCGACGTGGACAAGTGGCTCACCGTAACGGGGTCCGCCGCCGGCATGAACGAGAACGCCAAGGACGAAGCCGTCAACCAGGCGCTCCGCAAGGCCGTCGAGCAGGCCTGCGGCGTGTTCCTCACCGGCGAGAGCAAGGCCCAGGACTACCAGCTCGTTTACGACAAGGTCTTCGCCGACGCTGTCGGGTACGTCCGCGAGCACAAGGTGGAGGACACCTGGCTCCAGAACGGCCAGACGAACGTCCGCGTGCGGGCGCGCGTCTCGACCAAGAAGTTCGAGAAGGACTGGGCGACGATCCGCCACACCCTCCACCAGGAGGGCAACCCGCGGGTCATCATCATCGTGGGCGAGACGACCCAGGAGATGCTCAACACGCTGGCCGAGGAAACCGAATCGTCGTCGGCGTCGATGACGGAATCGACGGTCGACGCCACGGCGACCGTCAGCGCCGCCGAGGTCGCCGAGGCGCAGCGCCTGGGCGAGGCCTACGTCTGGACCGACGCGGGCGGGCGACGCTGGCGCCGGCGCGGCACGACGGTGGAGTGCATCTCCCGCGAGCAGGTGACGGCGGCCCACATCGCAACCGCCGAGGCACACTTCCGCGCGCTCCAGCGACAGGTCTCCGCGTCGCAATCGAACAATTCGCGGAAAATCTGGACCTCCGTCGCCACCGCCCTGGCAGAAAAAGGCGTCGTCCAGGGCGAGATCGAGGAATTCTTCCTCTCCAAGGGCGTCAAGCTGATGGACCGCTCGACCACCGAGAAGATCAGCAAGCGGGACCTGATGCTGGCGATGGCCAAGGACGACATCGCCGAGGTCACCGCCCTGGGCGCGCGGTTCAAGGCCGACGTCATCATCTTCGGAACCGCCGCCGCACAGTACAGCCGCGAGGTCCGAATCGGAGACGCCGTCCTCCACCAGTACACCGCCAAGCTCGTCATCCGCGCCATCCGCACCGACTCGGGGCAACTGCTGGTCTCGAAGGTCTTCGGGCCCTTCACGGTCAACTCCACGCTCCGCAGCGGCGGCGAGCAGGGTGCCCTGGAAAAACTCGGCAGCGAGGCCGCGCCGAAACTGCTGGCCGCCATCGTCGAGGCCTGGCGGCAGCAGTCGCACGTCTCGCGGGACATCTCGCTCCAGATCACGGGGATGGACTTCTCCGCGTGGAAACTCCTGCGGGACGAGTTGAAGGAAGTCCGCGGCGTCCAGGCGCTGCGCCTGCGGGAAATCACCGAGTCCGTCGCCAACGTCGACGTGGAGTGGGCCTACAAGACCGAGAACCTCGCCGACCGAATCACCGAACTCAAGACCGTCAAGCTCGAGGTGGTCGAGATTTCCCCCAACCGCATCAAGCTGAAGATGGTCAAGTGAGTGGGAGCAATTGTCAATTGACAATTGGGAAGGGGATCAGTTCACGGTGACAGAGCCGCCGGCCTCCATCGACATCGAGATCCGCGTCCGCTACGCCGAAGTGGACCCGATGGGCGCGCTGCACCACAGCCGCTACTGGGTCTACTTCGAGATGGGGCGCACCGAATTGCTCCGCGCCCAAGGTGCCGCCTACGCCGACCTGGAGCGCGAGGGGGTGCTGTTCGTGGTGGCCCGCTGCGCCGCGAAGTTCCTCCAGCCCGCCCGCTACGACGACCTGCTGGTCCTGACCACGCGGATCGTCAAAATGGGGGCCGCCCGGATCGACCACGCCTACGAGCTGAAACGCAAGCGCGACGGGCTGCTGCTGGCCACCGCGGAAACCACCCTCGCTTGCGTCGGACGCGACGGACAGATTCGCCCCATCCCCGAGTCCATCCGTTCCCCTGCTTCCAAGCAGGGATGAACGCGGATAAAATCGACTGGAACTGCAACAGGCATCGACGCCTGGTTCTACAAAGGCGTATCCGCGTTTATCTGCGTCCATCCCTGCCCGTTTTTCACAGCCTGGCGATGACGGCGGCGAAGCGCCCGGCGGAATCGCCCTCGGCGCGGTGGCTGGGGTACTTGCCTTCGGAGCAGATGGTGCAGACGCCGGCGACGTGGACGTTGCTTTCCTCCAGGCCGGAGTGGACCAATTCGTCGCGGTTGGCGGCCCAGAGGTCGAACAGCAGCTTTCCGTTCTTGTGGGGACGGAAGAACCGCTCGGCGTGGCGTCCGACGGAGCCGACGACCACCCGCTGAACGTCCTGCCCGACCTCGTAGCAGCAGGGCCCTGCCGACGGGCAGATGACGGCCAGCAGGTCTTCCGGGCGCGAGTCGTACTCGCAGGCCATCCGCAGGACCAGCTCGGAGGCGATCCGCCCCGCCGTGCCCCGCCAGGACGCGTGGGCCATGCCCACCGCGCCGCAGAGCATGTCGACGACGAGCAACAGCGGGCAGTCAGCGGAACGTCCCATGACGCCCAGCGAGGCGACGTTCGTCACCAGCCCGTCGGCGCCGTCGACGCAGCCGGGTGATCCCGCCGCCAGCACCGTCCGCCCGTGCACCTGCTCGCAGAATGCGGCGCCGCGCAGGTTCAGCGTGTCGGCGAGCTGGGCGGCCGCGGCGGACGGGGCGTTCCGCACGGTCTGGGGGTCCGGGCCGCGACGCGTCGTCACCGCGTGCACCAGGCCCTCCAGTTCCTCCAGGACGGCGAAACGCCCGACCTCCCAGCCGTTGGGGAGCGTCACGTAGTGGAATCCGCCGTTGCTTTTCTCGCCCATCGATTGAGGCCCTTCCTGGAATTCACCGGTCCGCGCCGTCGGCCGGCGCGGAGGACGCCGCGTTCGCCGGCTTGTCCTTCGTCGTCACACCCATCCAGTCCCACCAGGGTTTGGCGGGTTCGGCCGGGGCCGTCGCGGGCAGGCCCTGCTCGGCCAATGGTTCCCACGCTTCCGATTCGTATCCGTAATCGCGCCCCACCAGGTGCACCAGCGCGGCGTGCGCCTGGTACCGCACGGCGAACTCGCGGTCGGACAGGCATCGCACGAGCGTCCGGAGCGTTTCGGCGCCGCGGAGGTGCCGCAGCACTCTGGCGCACTGGGCGCGGACATCCATCGAGGTGTCGCCCAGGGCGTGGGCGGACAGCGGCGCGGCGACGGATCCGGCCTGGCCGGCCGACTGGGCGCGGGGAAGCACGCGGTCGATCGCTTCGGCTGCGTCCGCGCGAACCGTCGGCGCGGGGTCGTCCAGCGCCGCCAGGAGGTTCGGAAGGTATTTCGGGTCGCCGGCCTTGCCCAGCGCCCGCGCCGCCACGCAACGGACGAGGGCGTCCTCGTCGAGTTTCAGGAGCTTGGCGTACCCTTCGAGGTAAGGTTCCTTCAGCCCCCAGTCGTGCCCGGACAGCAGGACGACGCCCTCGCGGCGGGTGTCGGCGTCCTTGGACAGAAAGGCCATGTCCACCTGCGCCTTGGGCGAGGGGGCAACCAGCGGTTTCCACGACCATTTCCCGTCGCGTCCGCGGCAACCGGTGTCCGCGGCTGAAGCCAGCAACGCGCAACCAACCATCCCGAGGCGAACGAACGTGCCGGCTGGCGGTGGCGGTTTCATGGGTTATCTCGTCAGGGACCGGAGGTTCTGTTCCAGTTCGTCGGTGCCGACATATTCGACGCTCTCGAGGCGTCGCCCGCCGAACCGCTCGCCCAGGCGGGCGAAGCGCTCGGCGTTGTCGGTGGTGAAGCATCGCAGCGTGCCGCCCGTCGGGCGCGGGTTGACCAGGTCCAGCGCGTGAAGGCGTTTGCGGACCTCGACGGCCGCCGCCTGCGCCGACGAGACCAGCGGAACGTGCGGGCCCATGAGCTTGGCGATGGCCTCCGACAGCAGCGGGTAGTGCGTGCAGCCGAGGATCAGCGCCCCCGGGCGGGCGCGCTGGAGGTCGCGCAGGTAGTCGGTCAGCACGTGCAGGACGATC
This sequence comes from Phycisphaerales bacterium, assembly GCA_003485185.1. Lineage (GTDB taxonomy): Bacteria > Planctomycetota > Phycisphaerae > SM23-33 > SM23-33 > UBA12270. The sequence goes on from DNAS01000192.1 coordinate 9,892, forward strand.
GGGTCGTCCTGGGCCCGCCCTTCCTCGACGATGGGCACCAGCAGCGGGCAGCTTCGGGCGAGCACCTGGCGATTCGGGTCGGCCGCCAGGATCGCCCGCTGGTAGGCGCCGGAGGCGATGGTCGCCTCGGTGGCGAGCACGCCGATGGCGCCGCCCGTCGCCGCCAGCGCCGCGGCTGCCCCGGGGCGGATCACGTCCGCCACGGGCAT
>DNAS01000139.1:0-515 GCA_003485185.1 Phycisphaerales bacterium
GGTTCCGCCTTCGGTTCCGGCGCCGGTCCAGTTGCCGGTTCGGGCTTGGGTTCCGGTTTGGGTTCGGCCTTCGGTTCGGGTTTCGGTTCCGGCGCGGGTTCTTCCTTGGGCTCCGCCGGTTCCAGACGGTGCGTCGGGCGGTATGGTTTGACCACCGGCTTGGGCGCGCCGGGCAGCGCGGCGCCCTCGCCCAGGACGACGACCTGCTCGGCCTGCACCACGTACAGCCCGAGACGCTTGTCGTACTTGGACCCGCCGAAGATTCCCACGTTCTTCCCGACGTAGTTTTCCAGGTCGAACGCGGGCGAGGCCGACTGCGTGTAGGCCACGATCCGGAACGTCTCCGGATCGCGGACGAGGTAACGCTGCGCGGTGTCGCTGTCGCCCGTGAAGACCTCGCTGCGGCTCAGCACGCCCTGTGCGGCGTATCGCGCTGGCTGGCTCGTGGCGGCCTGCACTTCGAGCTTGGCCCGTTCCAGCTCGAGGCGGCGCTGCTCTTCCTCGGCGGACTTGAA
>DNAS01000139.1:665-1673 GCA_003485185.1 Phycisphaerales bacterium
GCTCTTCCTCGGCGGACTTGACCAGCCCGCTGACGGCCTCGACGCTCTTGCGCCGCGCGACGGCTTCCTCGAGGAACGCCACGCGGGCGTCGGTGTATTTCTTCAGGTCCGGCGTCTTGGCGCCGAGGGCCTTGTACTTGCCGAGGAGCGTGTCGTAATCGCGCTGGGCGGCGGGTTTCTTGTACTCGGCGAGCAGGTCCTTCTCGATCGCCTGGAAGTCGGCGACGGCCTTGGCCATCGCGTCGGACGTGTCGGGCACGGCGCGGCGGGCCGGGGCGGTGGTCGCCGTCCGCGCGGGATGCGTGGTCGTCGCGGTGACGGGGGGCGTTTCCGCGGGCGTCGCGCCGGCGCCGGCCGGCGTGGCGGACGCGCCGCCCGACAGCGGCGAAACGAAGTCGGAGTGCACGTAGTAATACGCGCCGCGCGGGGAGGCGATCTTGTAGAAGTTGCCCACCTCGCCGGTCACGCGGACGCGCACGCCTTTTTTCAGCGAGCCCTGCGCCGTCCAGAAGTCGCTCGTCCGCAGGTCGCCCGCGGCGTAGACGCGCACCTTGTCCTGGGTGACGGTGCCTGCCGCGCCGTCCGGATCGACGGTGAGGTATTCCTTCGCGATCACGCTGAAGGCGCCGGGCGGCGGGAGAATCTTCAGCCAGTCGCCCACCTTCCCGGCCACCGTCACCTGCGCGGGGGCGGACAGTTTCGTGCACGGATACGCCGCGCCGGTGATGGCCGGTCCGCAACGCACGTGGACGTTGTCCCCCTTGATCACGCCGATGTATTGCCCGCCGGTGTCGCTCTGGGCGAAGCACGGCAACGAGAGCCCAAGCACGCACAGCAGGAGAATCGCCCGTCTTTCCATGACAAAACTCCTTCTATTGAAGGGTTGGGATTGCCTGCAAACCTGCATGGGACGTTAGCATGTTGCGGGGAGCGTGTCAATAATCCCGCGGCGGGGGAAAGACCGGAGGACCGGGAACCGAAGTCCGGATCTGACTACTGGCTGCTGGC
>DNAS01000139.1:1849-9206 GCA_003485185.1 Phycisphaerales bacterium
TCTGACTACTGGCTGCTGGCTACGAAGCTTCCTGCCCGGCGAGGGACTGGAACTCGGCCACCTTGGCGGCGATGAGGTCGATGGCGTGGCGGCCTTCCGGTCCGTAGGCGAGCCCGACGAACTGGAAGCCCATGACGGCAATTTCGCCCTCGATCTGAACGTGCCGGAACTGGGCGTCCACGTAGACGGTTTCCCGTGCGGGCCCGAAGGCCAGCCGCACGCCCACCAGGGCGCCTTCCTCGAGGGCGGCGGCAGCGTCGCCCTCGATCCGCGCCTGGAATCCCCCGGCGCTGAGGTCCACGATCCGCCCCGACCAGACGGGGTTTTCGGGGCTGGTTCCGGAGGGTTCGTCCTCCTTGCTGCCCAGCCAGAACGCCGCCCGGACGATCCGCCCCTCGGGCACGGTCACGCGGTTGTAGGCGCGGCGCTGGAGCCGCTGGAGGGAGCCCGGGCAGGCGGCGTAGACCGCCTCAATCTGCACGCCCTCGTAATTCATCTGCTCGATCGACCGGACGGGCGAGGCGAACATGTGCTTGTAATGCTTGAGCTTGAAACTCACGCCGAGGTCGTCGCCCACGCGAGGCCGGGGCAGGACGACGCCGGCTTCAGGGGCGGGCAGCTCCAGCAGCACGCAGGCCTCGGTCATGGCCAGCACGCGGCTGTGGAGGGTGGCCCAGTGATTTTCCTGGCGGAAAGTGAGTGTCGCCGGGACGTGACGGTCCACGGCCTGCCGCAACGTCTCTCGCGTCTGCCGATTGTCCAGTGTGCGCAGCATGGTTAAATCCTTACAGGCTCGCGGCGGCGCGCGAAAACGCAACCCGCGCACCTTTATTCCCTTCGGCAGTTTTCCGGTTGGACTTGAGCGTCGCCGCCGTCGGCCGGAGCGTCGTCCATTCCGAGTTCGGAACGCATCTGTTCGGCCTTGGGAAGTTTCGGCCCGGTAACGGCCACGAGAATGCCCGGAAGCGACCAGAAGATGGGGATCAGCCTCGCCAGCAGCGCCAGGGCGAAGACCTTGCTGGCGTTCGCGCCGGCGAAGTAGTAGACGTAGAGCCCCTCGACCCATCCGAGCCCGCCGACGCTGATGGGAATGGCCCCGATGATGTAGATCAGCGGGATGTAGACGAAATACTTGTACCACGGCGTCTGGATGTCCAGGCTCATCCCCAGCAGCGCGATGGAGCCCACCCAGAACACGTGCGCCCCGAAGGTGATCAGCAGCGCCTGGAGGAGGGCCTTGTATCGCTTGCGATAAAGGACGGCCGCGTCGCCGGCAGCGGCGAAGTGGTGCGCGATCGGCAGGCGCTGGTAGAGCTTCTGGAGGTGCAGCGCCTTGCGCAGACGGCGGCTCAGCAGCAGCGCCAGCGTCACCAGGACGACGGCGACGACGACGGCGACGGACACGGCCGGGTCACGGAGCTGCGCGGCGCCGGGCAGCCCGCCGAGATAGACGACGGCGATCATGGCGGCCGCCAGGAGCGTCAACTCGGCCATGCCCATCACGCGATCGACGAAGATGCTGATGAGGACGGCCGCCTTGCGATCGGTGTGTTTGGCGACGTAGTACGCCTTGATGACGTCGCCCCCGACCGTTCCGGGGACGACGGTGTTGAAGAACTGCCCCAGGACCGTCAGGCGGAGCGCCTCCCACCAGCGGATGCGGATGCGCTGGATCCGCAGCAGGTACCACCAGCGGAACGCCGCGATCAGCACCGACACGAGGAACCCCGCCACCGCGCAGGAAAGCAGCGGGCGGTTGATGTTGCGGATGCTGGTGGCGAAACCGGGATGGATAATTTCGTCGCCGTCGCGTTTGAAGTCGCCGGCGGGGAGCGCTTCCTCGCGGGGGTTCCAGAACGTGCCGACGTCGACGCGGAGCAGGTCCGGCCGGCCCGGAACGGGCCCGAGGTAGCGGCAGGTGCGCGTCTGGTCGGCGGTGATGACGTAATCGTGCCAGTTGGTCTTGTTCAGCACCCACCCGAGCAGGGCGACGCCCACGGCGATCTTGACGGTCAGCAGCAGCGTTTTTCGAAGCTTCCTGCGCATCGGCGGTTCCAATCCCTTTCCAGGCGGGATTATACGCGCCGCCCCCGGGCCATGCCAGCGCCGGGGACAATCGCCCCATTGGGCAAACGTTTTCAAGTTCCGCGGGCGTTCTTCCGATGTAACAAGAGGAAACGGCAACTTCTGTCTTTTCGCCGGACGGGGCCGGCGCCGGAGGCACCACGACGATGACATCGCTGGCTACCCAGACCAGGAAGACGCATACCGACCAGCTCGAGCAGCTCCGCTGCGAGGTGGAAGCCCTGCGCGGACAATTGCGGCAGGCACAGCGTCTTGCGGCTGTCGGAACCATGACCGCCATGGTCGCCCACGAGTTCAACAACCTCCTGACGCCCATCATCAACTACGCGCGGATGGCGCGGACCAACCCCGCGCTGGTGGGCAAGGCCATCGCCCGCGCCGACGAGGGCGGAAGCAAGTGCCAGCACATCTGCCGGGCGATCCTTGGCCTGGCGGCCGGCGGCGCGTCGGCGGCACGCGACGTGAACGTGCGCGAGTTGGTTTCCGAGACGCTGGCGGCCATGGCGCGCGAGCCCGCCAAGGACGGCATCGAGCTGGATCTCGACGTCGCGCCCGAACTGGTCGTCCGCCTGCGCCCGGTGGAATTCCAGCAGGTGCTGCTGAACCTGCTGATCAACGCGCGGTTGGCCGTTCTGGAAAAACCGTCGCCGCGGAAGATTTGCGTTTCGGCCCGGCGCAGCACTGCCCATCTCGTGCTGAGGGTCCGCGACACGGGGGTCGGCATCGCGCCGGAGAACCTCCAGCGGGTGTTCGAACCGTTCTTCACGACCCGCCAGGCGTCCGAGAGCGACACGGCAGGCCACGGCTTGGGCTTGGCCATCTGCCGCGAGATCGTCACGGACCTGGGCGGACAGATCCACCTGGAAAGCACGCTGGGCGAAGGCACGGCCTTCACCGTCCGCCTGCCTTGCTGACCGAAGAAGGACCCCGAAATCCGGACTCACGTCTTCGGTCTCCGGTCCTCGGTTTTCCGTCCTTGCTCCCGCATTGCAACGTGCAGCCGGGGCGGGTAGCATCCTTCCCCATGTCCACCCGGAACGAGAAACTGGCGTACGCCGCCTGGCCGACGGCCTGGGGACCGATGGGCGGCGTGTGGGGGCCCAAGGGGCTGCGGCGGGTCGTCCTGCCGCACTACCAGATGGACCAACTTCTGGAGCTTCTTTCGTGGGAGCACGCCGGGGCCGTCCGCGACGAGACGCCGTTCGAACAGTTCATCGCCGCCAGCCGCGAATACTTCAACGCCCGCCGCGTGGATTTCTCCGACATCGACTGCGACCTGCCCGGCGAGCAGACCTTCGCGGGCAAGGTGCTCCGCGCCTGCCGGCGGATTCCCTACGGGCAGACGCGCAGCTACTCCAGCCTGGCGATGGAAATCGGGCGCGAGGACGCCGCCCGCGCCGTCGCGACCGCGCTGAGTAAAAACACCATCCCGCTGGTCGTTCCCTGCCACCGCGTGACCTACGCCGACGGAAATCCCGGCGGCTTCTCCGCCGAGGGCGGCGTGGCGCTCAAGCAGCGAATGCTCGATCTGGAGCGAAGAACCGGAAACCGGTGACGGATTTCGTATCCGGGAACTGGGGAACACGGAACCCGGAATCTCGGCGCGACAGGCTTCTGTCTTTCCTGGTTCCTTGTTCCTGAATTCCGGGTTCCTTTCCGGCCATGTTCCTGGTGACCGCTCCCTCACGGTCGCGGCTCAGTAAGAGCCCGAGGCACAATCCACAATTGCCTACTGCCTATTGCCTTCTTCCCCCCGGTCCCCGGTCTCACGGTTTTTTCAACGCCTTCATCACGAACGCCAGCGTCTCGCGGATGTGCACGTCCCAGTAATCCCAACTGTGCCCGCCGGGGTGCTCGGCGTATTCGTGGGCGAGGCCCAGCCTGTCCAGGTGCGCGTGGAAGGCGCGGTTGGTCGCCAGCAGCCAGTCGTCCGCGCCGCAGTCGAACCGTAGGGCGGGCCTGCGGCGTTTGGTCTTGCAGGCGGCGGCCAGGCGGAACATGTCGTAGTCTTTCGGACGGACAGCCCGCCCGAGGAACGTCACGTCTTCTTTGCCTTGCAACTCCTTTTTCCGCTCGTGGGCAAAGATGAACGCCCCCGAGTGCGCCGCGCCCGCGCAGAAAAGATTCGGGTGCTTCAGGGCGAGCATCATCGCGCCGTATCCGCCCATGCTGAGTCCGGCGACGGCCCGGCCTCGCGCCGCGGCGATCGTCGGAAACACGCGATCGACGAACCCGACGACGTCCTTGACGATGTGGTCCTCGTATGCCCGCCCGCCGGGGCGCGGGTCGTTGACGTAGAAGCTCCGCCCGCCGTCGGGCATGACGACGATCAGCGGAAGGTTCTCCACGTACCGCTCGATGCTCGTCTGGCGGCGCCAGCGGGTGCAGTCGTCGCTCAGGCCGTGCAGCAGGTACAGCACCGGAAACGGCCCGGACCCGCTGTTGGGAACGATCACGTCCATCGACGTGTGCTTGCCGATCGACTGCCCGGAAAACTTCACCTCGCAAAAGGCCATGGGAACTCCTTGGATTGAGAACCGGGAACCCGGGGAAACCCGGGAATCCCGGCACGCCGGGGGTATCCAAACAGCGTCAATAGACCGCATCGGACGAACCGGAGTCAAGAATCCTTTGCGGCAATCCGCTTTTGCCCCCGCCGGGGCGGTCTGGTATGCTGAGCGAACTGATGCATTCAACAAGCCCCCGCTGTCAAGCGGGGGTGGGAAGACATGAGGCGCCTTGCGTTCGGGCGCCAGACTGAAGGAACCACCATGGGCGAGACGCTGACGTACAGGATTCTTCGCGAGCACCTGGTCGAGGGCGAACTGAAGGCCGGCAGCGAGATCGGAATCCGCATCGACCAGACGCTCACGCAGGACGCGACGGGCACGACGGCCTTCCTTCTGCTGGAGGCGATGGGCATTCCGCGCGTGCGGACCGAGGTGTCGGTCAGCTACGTCGATCACAACATGAGCCAGTTCGGCCCAGAGAACCACAACGACCACCTGTATCTCCAGAGCATCGCCACGAAGCTCGGGGCGTACCACAGCCGGCCGGGCAACGGAATCTGCCACCAGGTTCACCTGGAGCGGTTCGGCCGGCCGGGGCGGACGCTGCTCGGTTCCGACAGCCACACGCCCACCGGCGGGGGCATCGGCATGATCGCCATCGGCGCCGGCGGCCTGGACGTTGCCGTCGCCATGGGCGGCGGGGCGTTCTACACCACCTGTCCGCGTGTCATCGGCGTGGAGCTGCGCGGCAAGCTGCGCCCGTGGGTGGCCGCCAAGGACATCATTCTGCGCCTCCTGAGCGTGCTGACGACGCGCGGGAACGTCGGCTGCGTGGTCGAATACTTCGGGCCGGGCGTGCGGAGCCTGCCCGTGCCCGCCCGCGCCACCTGCACCAACATGGGCGCGGAACTGGGCGTCACGACGAGCATCTTCCCGTCCGACGCGAAGACGAAGGAATTCCTCGTCGCCCAGGGGCGCGGCGGGCAGTTCGCAGCCCTGGCGGCCGACGACGACGCGAAGTACGACCGCATCGTCAAGAAGCTCCACGCGGAAAACGACGCCGCTGTCATCGCCAACATCCGCCGCTGGTGCGCCGACGTGACGGTGGGGGCCCCCGACGCGGCCGGGATGGCGGAGGTGTCCTTCGGGCGCATCGTCATCGACCTGGACAAGCTCGAGCCACTGGCGGCGGCGCCGTCCAGTCCGGACAACGTCGTGCCCGTGGCCGCCCAGAAGGGCATGAAGGTGGATCAGGTGCTTATCGGCTCGTGCACCAACTCCAGCTACCAGGACCTGATGCTCTGCACGCGGGTGCTCAAGGGGCGGCACGTGCATCCGGACGTCGAGCTGGGCATCGCGCCGGGCAGTCGGCAGGTGCTGGCCATGCTCGCCGAAAACGGAGCGCTGGCGGAGTTCGTCCGCGCCGGGGCGCGGATCATCGAGAGCGCCTGCGGGCCGTGCATCGGGCAGGGGTTCTCGCCCGCCGACGGCGCGGTGACCCTGCGGACGTTCAACCGCAACTTCGCCGGGCGCACGGGCACCAAGGGCGACCGGTGCTACCTGGTGTCGCCCGAAACGGCCGTCGCCGCCGCCCTCACCGGGCAGTTCACTGACCCGCGCGAGCTGACGAAGAAACTGGGCATCGCCTGCCCTCGCGTCGCCATGCCGAAGAAGTTCCTCATCGACGACGAGATGCTTCAGCCGCCGCTGCCGCCGAAGAAGGCGCTCGGCGCGAAGATCGTCCGCGGCGCGACCATCGTCAAGCCGCCGGGCGGAGAGAAGCTGCCCGAGACGCTGCGCGGGCGGGTGATCCTCAAGGTGGGCGACAAGATCACCACCGATCACATCATGCCCGCAGGGACGTTCCTGAAGCACCGCTCCAACGTGCCGGTCTACGCGAAATACGTCTTCCACTGCTTCAACGAGGATGGCGCGCCGACGTTCGCCGAGCGGGCGCTGGCGGTTAAGGCGGCGGGGCAAGCGGGCGTGATCGTCGCCGGCGACAGCTACGGGCAGGGCAGCTCGCGCGAGCACGCCGCCCTCTGCCCGATGTACCTGGGCGTCCGCGCGGTCATCGCCAAATCCCTGGAACGCATCCATGCCGCGAATCTCATCAACTTCGGCATTATCCCGTTGATGTTTGTGAATGAACCCGATTACGACGGCATCGACGCGGGCGACGCGCTATGCATCGTGAATGCCCGTCAGGCCATCGAATCGGGAAAACCTTTTAACGTTATCAACCAAACCAAGGCCAACACGTTTCAAGTGACCTGTTCGGCATCGGCCAGGCAAATCGGAATGCTTCTGGCCGGCGGCGCGCTCAATGTGCGCGGCAACACCTAAATAACTATCGATGGAGTATGACTCATGACCAAGAAGATTTCTGTAAAAACAACGCTCGTCGAGATGGACGGCGATGAAATGACCCGCATCATGTGGCAGATGGTGAAAGACAAGCTGCTCTTTCCCTATCTGGACATAAACATCGATTATTATGACCTGCATGTCAAACACCGCGACGACACGGACGATCAGGTCACTGTCGATTCCGCGCGCGCAACCATGAAATACGGCGTCGCGGTTAAATGCGCAACCATCACGCCCAATGAAGACCGCGTGAAAGAATACAATCTGAAGAAAGCCTGGAAAAGCCCCAACGGCACGATCCGCGCGATGCTCGACGGAACGGTTTTCCGCAAACCGATTCTGGTAAAAAACATCACACCCGGCGTCACGTCCTGGAAAAAACCCATCACCAT
>DNAS01000002.1:0-156 GCA_003485185.1 Phycisphaerales bacterium
GAGTTCCCGGGCGGCAAGGTGGATTGGGAATATCACCCCGGACACGAGTTCCCCGGCGCGATCGGGTCGCTCACGCTGGTCCAGGACGGACCCGAGGCGGGCAAACCCGCCCTGAAGCTGGTGGGCGATTTCTCCGAGGGCGGCGGGTACGTGGCG
>DNAS01000002.1:317-1072 GCA_003485185.1 Phycisphaerales bacterium
CCGAGGGCGGCGGGTACGTGGCGGCCGTCAAGGACCTGAACCACAACCTGGTCAACCTGCGCCTGCAGTACAAGACCGAAGACGTCGAGATGGTGACCATCCGCATGACCGACGCCACCGGGCAGTGCCACCAGCGGCGGCGCTTCAAGCTCCAGGCCGACGGAAAGTGGCATGAGCTGGAGCTGAAGACGTACAAGATCGCCGGCGCCGATCGCTGGGGCGGCGCCAACGACGGAAAGTGGCACGGTCCGGCGACGTGGGTGTCCATCGGCATCCCCTCCTACGCCAAGGCGGACACGAACAAATACACGCTCTACCTGGCGGACATCCGGGCCGAGATGGTGCCGGGGGCGGAGAAACTCGTCGTGGAAAATCCCAAGCCCGTCGTGGAGAAACTCGACACGACCGTCCTGAAGGCCTCGCCGGTGACCATCACGTGCCGCCCGGACTTCGGATTCGACATCACGTATCGCTGGCAGGCCAAGCCCCTGGACAAGAATTACAGCATCTTCGTCCACTTCGTGGACAAGGACGGAAAGACCCTCCTCCAGGACGATCACGCCCCGCCGACGGCGACGACCAAGTGGGACGGGCCGGTGGAATACAAACGCAGCGTGTATCTGCCGCGGTGGATTCCGCGCGGAACGCAGTCGTTCCCGGGCCTGACGGAAGGCAAGTACAAGATCTACGTGGGCCTGTCCGACGAGCGCGGCAGGAAGATCCTGACGGCCGGCGAAGGCGTCGCCGCCACGGAC
>DNAS01000002.1:1233-6787 GCA_003485185.1 Phycisphaerales bacterium
CAGCGCGTGCTACTGCCGCGAGCGCCGCTGCCCAAGCTGCCGCCGAAGACGCTGGACCTGACCGGCTACAAGATGACGTTCAACGAGGAGTTCAACGACCTGAGCGTTTCGGCCAAGGGTCCGTGCGGACCGGAAGGCACGCGCTGGATGGCTTTCACGCCCTACGGCGGGAACTTCGGCGACGCCCGCTTCACCGCGCCGACGGAAGACTTCCCCTTCACCGTCAAGGACGGAATCCTGCGGATCGAGGCGAAAAAGATCGGCACGAGATGGCATTCGGGCCTGCTGGCGTCGGTGGACCCACAGGGCAAGGGATTTTCCCAGAAGTTCGGGTACTTCGAGATGCGGGCGAAGTTCCCCGAGGGCCCGGGCACCTGGCCGGCCTTCTGGGTGCACGGACTGTCGCGCGTGACCAACACCGTGGCGGACCTTAAGGCCCAGGGAGCGACCGTCATCGAGATCGACGTGCTGGAGCAGTACGGGCACTGGCCCAATAAATACACCAGCGCGATCCACCAGTGGAGCTTCGGGCGCCAGCCGGCCTCCCATGACGGAAAGAGCATGCTCGTGGCCGGGATGACCGAGGACTTCAACACGTACGGCGTGATGATCACCGAGGAAAACATCATCATTTACTTCAACGGCTCGGAAATCCGGCGGGAAAAGACGCCGGAGGCCGCCAAGACGCCCGTGTATATCATGGTGGACCTGGCGATGGGTCCGGGCTGGCCGCTGGACAAGACCCCCAGCCCGCAATACATGTACGTGGACTACGTCCGGGCTTACGCCAAGGAGTAGCGCCCCGGCGTCAGACAAGTTGAGAAAATGCCCCCTACGCCCTGGCGGGATTCCCGCCAGGGCGTTATTATCGCGCTCCAATTCCGCTCTGGAGACCGTGCATGCAGACTTCCCGTGAAGTGGTGTGGAACACGATCCGTTTTCAAGGGCCCGACCGGTTCGCGCACGATTTCCCGGGGGATTTCGGCACCGATTTTTCCTTCACCGGATTGAGCCCCGGTCCGGACCACCGTCCGCCGAAGGGCGCGGACGAGTGGGGCGCCGTCTGGGAGAACCTCGGCGGCACGCACCTGGGCGAGGTGAAGGACTATCCGCTGAAGGACTGGAGCGACTGGGGCTCGCTCAAGATTCCCGACGTCAACGACCCCGCGCGGTGGAAGAACGTCGTCGGCGCCCGCGAGCGGGCGGGCGACAAGTTCCTGATCGGTTACGGCCTGAGCCTCTACGAGCGCGTCCACTTTCTCCGCGGCCTGGAGAACACCTGGGCGGACATCTACGAGAATCCCGAACCGCTGGGGCGGCTCGTGGACGTGCTGGCGGAGATGAACCTGGCGATGATGCGTGGCTACGCCGCAGAGGGCGTGGAGGGATTGATGTGGTGCGACGACTGGGGCCTCCAGGACCGCCTGATGATCTCGCCCGACAAGTGGCGCGAGATCTGGAAGCCCCGCTACGCGCGGGTGTATGCCGCCAGCCATGCCGCCGGCATGAGCAACTGGCTGCACAGTTGCGGTTACATCGTGGACATCCTGGACGATCTCATCGAGATCGGCCTGGACGCGATCCACATGGACCAGCAGGAGAACATGGGCCTGGAACTTCTGGGCCGGCGGTTCGGCGGGCGGATCACGTTCTTCAGCTGCGCCGACATCCAGACGGCCATGCAGCGCCCGCCCGAGCAGGTGCGCCAATACTGCCGCGAGATGGTCCGGCGCCTGTCCACGTCCCAAGGAGGGTTCATCCCCCGCTGGTATACCGACCCTCAAGGCGCCGGCCACAGTCAGCAGGCCATCGCCGCCATGTGCGAGGAGTTCCTCCGGCTGAGCAAGGAACGGTACGGCCGGTGACCGTTGGGGGGGCTTTTTTCGCGGGATAACCGGTCTTTTTGAGTTCTTTTTCCCGTTATCGGAGCGCTTTTCCGAGGGTTCCGGCGACCAATTTCGCGTGGAGAACGCCCTTTTCCCGCTGAAGCCGGTCGGCGAGCGCCTTGATGTCTTTCCCGCGCCCTCGCACCATGATCATCTCGGCGCAAAGGTGTTCGTCCAGATGGACATGCGTCGTCGCCAGGACTTTCCCTGGGAAATGATGCTGCTGGTGCGTCAGGCGCTCGGTCAGGCCGCGGGCGTGATGGTCGTAAACCATCGAGATCGTCCCGAGCAGTTCCCTCTCGCTCTCCCACTCGCGCGCCACCAGGTAGTCCCGGATCAGGTCGCGGACGAATTCCGACCGGTTTCCGTATTCGCTGGCGGCTACGATCTTTTCCAGGCGGTCGAACAGCGATTTTTCCAGCGAAACACTGACTCGCGCGATCTCGGACATGGGCGATCTCCTTGCCGGTGGGCGCCTATCCTACCTGCGGCCGGCAGGCCCGGCAAGGGCGCCGGACGACCGGCGAAATGTTTGAAACAAAATCGAACGCGTCCCTTGCAATCCGCCGCGGCTGTTAATAAAATTTGTGCTTTCGTAATAACAGACTCCGCGGGCACTCAGCCGGTCCGGGAAGGGAGCAACCATGCATATTCCTGACGGATTTCTCGACGCAAAGACGGCGGCGGCCACCGGCGCCCTGGCGATCGCGGGGCTGGGAGCGGCGCTGCGCCAGGCGAGGCTGCGACTGCCCGCCCGGCGCGTGCCTCTCCTGGGCCTGTCGGCAGCGTTTGTCTTTGCGGCGCAGATGATCAATTTCCCCGTCGTCGGAGGCACCAGCGGGCACTTGATCGGCGGGGTGCTGACGGCCGCCCTCCTGGGGCCCGGCGCGGCGGTGATCGTGATCTCGGCGGTGCTCATCGTGCAGGCATTCCTGTTCGCCGACGGCGGAATCACCGCCCTGGGGGGCAACGTCTTCAACATGGCCCTGATCGGCGCAGTGGGCGGATGGGCCGTCTACCACCTGCTCAGCCTCGCCATCAAAGGGCTGCCCGGCCGCCTTCTCGCCGCCCTGCTGGCCGGATGGACCGGCACGGTCCTGGCGTCGATCGCCTGCGCCGGGGAACTGGCGACCTCCGGGACCATCGACGCCGCATCGGTTTTCCCTACGATGATCGGCGTCCACATGGTCATCGGAATCGGCGAAGGACTCATCACCGCCCTGGCGCTGGCCGCGATTGCCCGGGTCCGTCCGGAACTGCTGGGCCTGTCCGGTCACGAGTTCCCGGTCGCGCCGGTTCCGTCGCAGCCGTCCGCGCCAACCTGCCCCCCGAACGCCTTTCGCCGCGCGGTCGCCCGGGAACCGGTCGGTTCGCTGGTGGTTTTCGGCCTGTTGATCAGCCTGGGACTGGCTTGGTTTGTCGCCCCGTTTGCCTGCCCCTGGCCTGACGGTCTGGAAAAGGTGGCCGAAACGCTGGGATTCGGGCAGAAGGAGGCGGAGCACCGCGCAGTCCCGGCCCCCGCGCCGGACTACAAGATGCCGGGAATCCGCTCCGAAGGCGTGGCCGCTTCTGTCGCGGGAACGGCGGGCACGATCCTGGTCTTCGGTCTGGCATGGGGCCTGGCGGGCGTGCTGGTTCACAAATCGACGCGGCGCCGCCCCCCGTCCGACCCGCCGCGGGAGAACCCCCTCTGATGCGAGCCGATTTCCTGGACCGTCACAGCCGGCTGGACAGCCCCATCCACCGCTTGCCCGCCGGCGTCAAGCTGATCGCGGCTGTGACGCTGGCAACCGCCGCCGTGGCGATTCCGCGCTCGCAGGCCCTTTGGCTGGCGGTCTTGTCCGCGCCGCCGCTGATCGTCGCAGCCGTCAGCCGCGTGCCGTGGAAGTTCCTCGCCGGGCGGATGCTTCTTCTGGAACCGCTCGTGATCGCCATGGCCGCCCTGCTGCTGCTTCAGCCCGACGGCGGCAGGGCGTTCCTTTTCCTTCTCGCCAGGACCAGTCTCTGCCTTTTCACCATGATTCTGCTGGCCGGCACGACCCCGTTCGACGACCTGCTGCAAGTGCTCCGGAAACTCCGCGTCCCCGCCCTGCTGGTCACGACGCTGGCGCTGATGTACCGCTACCTGTTCGTGCTGATCGACGAATCGCAGCGAATGAAGCGTGCGAGAATGAGCCGCACGTTCGTCAACAGGCGAACGCGGTCCTGGCGCGTCTCGGCCACGATCATCGGACTGCTGTTCCTCCGCGCCAGCGAACGGGCCGAACGCATCTACGACGCCATGTGCGCCCGGGGGTGGCGATGACCGCTGCGCTGGAGGTCCGCGACCTGCGCTTCCGTTACGCCGACGGGGCCGAGGCCCTTCGCGGCGTCAGTTTTTCCGTGGCCGGCGGAGAGAGCGTCGGGTTGATCGGCCCCAACGGCGCGGGCAAGAGCACGCTGCTGCTGCACCTCAACGGAATCCTGCCGGAATCCCACGACGGCCTGGGCGCGGTCCGGGTCGAAGGCGTTCCACTCGCGCCGGACAACCTGCCGGACGTCCGTCGCCGGGTGGGCCTGCTGTTCCAGGACGCCAACGACCAGCTCTTCTGCCCCACCGTCTTTGAGGACGTCGCGTTCGGCCCGCGCCAGTTGGGCCTGGACGACGCCGAAGTGTCGCTTCGCGTCGCCGAGGCGCTGGCCCAGGCGGGACTGACCGGGCTCGAGCGCCGCGCGCCGCACCATCTGAGCGGCGGGGAGAAGCGTCGCGCCTGCCTGGCCGGCGTGTTGGCCTGCCGACCGTCTGTCCTGGTCCTCGACGAGCCGACTGCCAGTCTCGATCCCCGGGGCCGGAGGGAACTGAAAGAGCTTTTGCGGCGAATCCCGCTGACCAAGCTCATCGCCACGCACGACCTGGAGCTGGTCGTGGAGCTTTGTTCCCGCGTCATCGTCCTGGACGCCGGAAGGATCGTCGCCGAAGGGGCGACGAGGGAATTGCTCTGCGACGAGGAGTTGATGCTCCGGCACGGCCTGGAGCGGCCCCACATCCTGCGGCACGCCCACCCGCACTGATCGGCGGCGCCGCTATCCGCGGGGAACGCGGGAGAACTGGGATTCCGAACCCCTTTACGCGCGTTCCGTTTCCGCGCGAGGCAGACGAACGGTTGTCGGGATCTGCACCTTCGGGAGCCGCTGCCTGTCGTAGACCTTTCCGGGCGGTGAGTCGCCCCCCGCCGCCCCGGCCGGAACGCCAAGTTCCACCGGATGGCGATGGTCCGCGGCGTCCCGCGCGTGCAGCAAAATCTCCGCCAGCGCCAGCGAATCGGCCGTGGAAAACAGGCTCGTATCGCCTTCCAGGGCCCGCAGGAGTTCCCGACTGACTCGGCGGGGCTGGGCGGTAATCTCGCGGGTTCCGTCATTGTCGGTCAACAGGCAGCGACTGTCGCGGATTTCCACGATTCCCCGGTCCCCCGCGATGCGGATCCGGTCGTCGCTGTGGGTCGGCAACTGATTAGGACGGAGATAATCCGCGTGAACCACGGCGGCCCCCCCGCCGGCAAGGTCGAACGTGGCGATGCAGTATTCCTCCATCGAGCCCTGCTCCGCGCGGGAGACGTTTCCCTGCGTCGCGGACACTCGCGAGAACGATTTTCCGGTCAGGTAGCGGATGGCGTCGATTCCGTGGCTGG
>DNAS01000002.1:6899-8217 GCA_003485185.1 Phycisphaerales bacterium
GGCGTCGATTCCGTGGCTGGCGACCCAGAGCATGGTTCCGCCGTAACTGGCGCGGTCGGCGTACCAGGCGGGGCGCATCCGGAAGCGATAGCTCTTCTGCGCCGTGGCCAGCACCACCTGCCCCACTTGCCCGTCCGCGACGGCGGTTGCCGCCGCCTGGAACTCCTCCAGGCAGCGCAGCGGAAGCTCCGTCAGGAGCGTCGCGCCGGGGCGTTCGGAAAGCTGTTTGAGACGGCGGAATTGCTCCCAGGTGGCCGCGATGGGTTTATCGCTGACGACGGCGGCGCCGCGCTCCATCGCCAGGGCAATCATGTCGCCGTTGTATCCGTAGACGGCGCCGACGCTGACCACGTCCGGGCGGAACTGCTCCAGCATGCGCCGGGGATCGTCAAACCACGCCGCCTCGCCCAATTGCTGCGCGAGCGCCCGGGCGCGGCGCTCGTCGTGCCCGTCGCCGCTGACAGCCACGGGGCGCGCCACGACACCGTCGGCCTGCTCGGACAGAAGCCCTCGCAGGTAATGGTGCCCCCACCCTCCTATGAACGCCAGTCGCATGGCTCGCCTCGACTTACGGGGGCTGTCCGCCGCCGGAATACCACTTCACGTTCGGCCGCCCGACGGCCGTATATCCGCCTTCGGCGTGTCCGTCATAAAACAAGGCGTTCACGGAATAGGAGTTGTCGGAGCCCGGATGGCGCTTTTCGATGTGCTGGTCGCCCGGCAGCGGGCCGTTGATCTCCTTCTCCACGAAGGCGTCGTTTCCGTCCGCGCGGAAACTGCCCCGCCCGTCGAAGGCGTACATGTAGTCCGCCGCGTTGGGAATCCGCCCGACGTCCACCTTGCTGGGCGTCAGCGGTGTGGAGGAGTTGTTGTCCCAGTCCTTCCAGTGGAATGTCAGCTCGCTGACGGTGTAGCTGTTGATCAGCGTCTTTCCCGGGACGGGGAAATAATCCAGCGTGGTGCCCCGGGCGCGCGAGCCCCATCCGTATTCGTTGTCGAGCATGGAGGGGCAATTAAAAGGCGTCTTCTGGCCCTTCAGAGCGGCAGGATTCGGCGTTCCCGACGGGTAGTCCTCGTCCGGCGGGTTCGAGCCCATCTGGACATGAAGCAGGCATTGCGGATGTTTCCCGTTCGGCGGGATCGGGCAAAGCCCGTCGTAATCGCTCGAATACAGGTACAGCGACGTTCCGATCTGCTTGGCGTTGGTCAGGCAGATCGCGCTCTTGGCGAGTTCCCGCGCCCGGCTCAGGCTCGGAAGCAGGATGCTCACCAGCAGGGAGAGGATCGCGATCACGACCAGCAGTTCGATCAAGGTAAA
>DNAS01000068.1 GCA_003485185.1 Phycisphaerales bacterium
CGCCAGGAACGCCTGCTGGCGGAAGTGACGATCATCTGGCCGGAACGGCGGGAGGCGGACCTGGAGCGCGAAATCCTCTCCGCGACGCGTCCGGCGGCCCCCGCCGGCGCCACCCGCCGCTGGCAGGCGCTGGGCATCCGCGCCGACGTGCCGGCGGAGTTCGACCTGCACCGCAACGAGGCCCGCCCCGGACGCGTCGCCTGGACCTTCCGGCGCTCGGAAAAGGCCCGCGATGTCCTTCTCGTCGAGCGCCTGGCCATGCCGGACCAATGGCTCCGCGGGCCCCTGCGCGACTGGCTGGCGCGGGAACTGCCCGAGGGGTTCCGCGCGTTCCGACAGGAGCCGAAGAATTGCGGCCCGCACCGGGGAGAGGTGTTGATAAGTCACCGCAAGATCGGTACATTGGCGGCCCTGCGCGGCCTCCGCAGCGTTCGGATGGACCTCGCGTGGTTGTGCCCGCAGGAGAACCGCCTGTATCACGTGAGCTACACGGAGCCGACCCGCCAGGAAGAGACGCAACCCCCTGCGGGACTGGCGATTCACTGCTGCCGCGGCGCGGTGACGGTGGGAAGCCCCCAAAAGATTGGATGAGCCGCAAACCCAGGAAAAAGACGCAGCGGAACGAGTCGCCCGACGTGGTGCTCCGGGCCGTCCCGCACCGGAACGAGGCGATGGAAATCACCGACCGCCCCGACGGCGGATTGGTGGCGTCCATCCCCATGCGGCGGCCGAAGTTCCTCGTGCCGCCGATCAGTTGGCTGCTGCCGTATTCGTCGCACCGACGGGTGCAGTTGGACGCCCTCGGCGCCGGCGTGTTGCGAATGTGCGACGGAAAGAGCACCGTCGAGACCCTCATAGAGCGTTTCGCCTCGCTGCATAAGCTGACGTTCCGCGAGGCGCAGATTTCCGTGACGCAGTTCCTCCGGCAGATGGCGCAGCGAGGTCTGGTGGCGATCATCGGCAAGAACAGGGACGTGGAATCGCTATGAAAGTCGTCGAGGTCAAAGAACAGGTACGCCTTCCGCTGTCCAAGTGCATGGAGCTGGTGCTCAGCGGATTGCGGTTCCGGCTGTTCCGCGCCGCGATCACCGTGGTCATCATCGCGCTGGCGGTGGCGTTCCTGATGACGATGCTTTCGGAAAGCCTGGTGACGCGGAACGTCGCGGCTGCCATCGAGGCCCAGACCTACCCGCGGGAGCTGCTGCGGGAGTGGGTCAGCCGGCTGAGCCTCTCGATTTCCGACGACAGGCTTTCCCGGGACCTGGCCAGGACTCCCAAGGGCTCGCCCCGGTGGAAGGAGTTCGCCGCCTGGGGCGACCTGACGGACGCGCAACTGGACGAGCTGCAACGGATCGCGGTGGAGCAGCGGAAGTACCTGGCCTATTTCGCCCGGATCGACGAGGGGACCCGCAGCATGCTGGTCGGACGGGCGCGGGGGCTGGAAATCCTCCAGGCCCTCCAGGATCCGGCGAAGTTCCGCGAGTTCGCCGACAAGCACCCCCACGCCGCACAGAAGATCGAATCGGTGGACGAGTTCCGCCAGTTCCTTTCCGAATGGCAGCGGACGGTCCCGCTTCGCCAGGCCATCCGGACGGGGCACGAATCGGCCCTGAAGGCGCTGCGCCCCCTGCTGTCCGGCGCCGCGGAACCGGCGACGACGGCGAGCCGGCCCGTCGCGGACCGCGCCGCAGCCGACGTCCGCGAGTTCCTCGCCGCCATGACCGACCCCGACCACCAGGCGCTCCTGCGCCAGGGATTCCAGATGTCTCCGGAGGAGAAAAACCTCCTTCGCAAACAGGCGCTGTTGAACCTGCACGCCGACCGCATCGTCAACTCCCTCGACGAGAAGAAGGGCGTCGTCCGCAACCGTCTGGCCAAGGAGCTGGACGAGAAGCCCGCCGACATCACCGGCCAGATGCTGCTGGACTTCGTGCGATCCTCCGATGGGGCCCGCTGGCTGCTGAACCTGACGGAGAATACGGAAGACATCACTTCCCTGAGGCTGTCGGAAGAGCGCATCCGCGAGGTCGCGCGGCACAGCGGCGAGATGGCCCGCCTGCGCGACGTGGAGGCGTCGGTCGCGGAGGTGAACTCCGATGACGACGCGGACAACCTCCTGGGCTTCTCCACCCGGACGCTCTGGCTGATCGTCGTGAGCTTCATCGTCTGCACGGTGGGCATCGTCAACGCGATGCTCATGAGCGTCACCGAGCGGTTCCGCGAGATCGCGACGATGAAGTGCCTCGGCGCGACCGACCGCTTCATCATGATCAATTTCATCCTGGAATCGTGCATGCAGGGCATCGCGGGAGGCATCATCGGCGCCGCGCTGGGATTCCTCCTGGGCGTCCTCCGCGCCGGGGCGAAGTACGGATTCCTGGCCCTGGAGAACCTGCCCGTCACGCAGATGCTCGCGGTCGCGGGCGCCTCGCTGGTGGTCGGCGTGATCCTGTCGGCCCTGGCGGCGGTATATCCGGCCTGGGTGGCCGCCAGGCTGGCTCCCATGGAAGCGATGAGAATCGAGTAAGAGCCCATGACCGAAACGCCACAACCCGTCACCGAGACCGCCCCCGCGTCCCCGCGCCCGGGCGAGCGCCCCGTCATCATTCGCACGCTCCATCTGAAGAAGGAATACCAGATGGGCACGGTGACCACCCAGGCGCTGCGCGGCATCGACGTCGAAATCTATCGCGGCGAGTTCATCTCCGTGCTCGGGCCCTCCGGCTCGGGGAAAAGTACCTTCTTCAACATGATCGGCGGGCTGGACTCCCCTTCCGGCGGGCGGGTCTTCATCGACGAGGTCGACGTCGCCCAGCTCAACGCCGTCGAGCTGGCCTTCCTCCGCTGCCGGAAGATCGGATACATCTTCCAGACCTACAACCTCGTGCAGTACATGACGTGCCTGGAGAACGTGACGGTTCCCATGGCCTTCGCGGGCGTGCCCGCCGAGGAAACCCAGGACCGAGGCATGAAGCTGCTGGACCTGGTGGGACTGGCCGAACGTTGGTTCCACAAGCCCATCGAGATGTCCGGCGGGCAGCAGCAGCGCACGGCCATCGCCCGCTCCATGGCCAACAACCCCTCGATCCTGCTGTGCGACGAGCCCACGGGCAACCTCG
>DNAS01000094.1:0-2383 GCA_003485185.1 Phycisphaerales bacterium
GAGCAAAGCGTGCCACCCATCCGAGCGTGCCACCCATCCGTGGGCTTGAAAGAAACCGGGCAGGGATGAACGCGGATGACGGATTTATAAAAGCAATTTTCATCCGCGTGTATCCCTGTTTATCCCTGCTCATAGTTTTGCGGGAATCCGCACTTGCCGCATGAGCTGGAGAACCGTTTCAAGGACGCCTGACCATCGCCCGCCGCGGAAAGAACCATCCCGAGCCCGTCGAACCGGCTGAGACGTCCTGGGCGCGACAGGACGAGGACGTCCGGCTCATGCTCCGCCTGCGCGACGGCGACGACGGTGCTTTCGCCGAACTCGTCCAGCGGAACACCCCCAAGGTCCACGGGCTGGTCTTCCGCTTCCTGGGCGACCCGCAGGCCGTCGACGACCTGACGCAGGAGGTCTTCCTCCGCATCTACCGCACGGCCGGCAAATACCAGCCCGCCGCCAAGTTCAGCACGTGGATGTACCGCATCGTGGCGAACCTCGCGTTCAACGTCCTGCGCGCCCGCCGCAAGGGACACGCCGTGCCCCTGGAAGTCAGCGACGCGCGCGAGGGGGAAACGTTCTTCGCCGATGTCCGCGACGAGAAGACCCACGCCCCCCACCAGCGCATGGCGGACGACGAACTGCAAGGACAGGTTGCCCGCGCCGTCGCCGAGTTGCCCGAGAACCAGAAGATCGCCATCATCCTCAACAAATACGAGGACAAGAGCTACGACGATATCGCCGAGGTGCTGGATTGCACGGTGATGGCCGTCAAGAGCCTCCTGAGCCGGGCGCGGGAAAACCTCCGCGCCTCGCTGGCAAAATACGTGGAAGACAAGGGAACAGGGACCAGGGACTAGGGACCAGGAACACGGAACCCGGAAAGACAAGAGTTGCCGCGCGGGCCGGGTTCCCGGTTCCGGGATCCTTTTTGTTGCGGACGACACGATGGGACAGGCACTAAATTTTTCCGTATTTGGGGCGAATCCTTGGGCCCCCGTGCGGGTTAGAGTGATTGGCGGGCGGAGGTGCAGGTCCGCCCCCAGGCACGTCCTGTCGATCCGGCCGGTCGCAGCGGGGGGCAACTGCCTTGACCCCAGGCGGCCTCGGATATACTGGAACGACAGGCCTGATTGTGACGAACCATGAACGGGATGCTTGAACCATCGGATTTCGAAGACCTCGTCGCCTGGCTGGACGGCGAACTGCCCGAGGCGCGCGCCCGGCAGGTGGAGCGCTTCGTGCGGGAGAATCCCGCCTGGGCGCGGGCCGCCCGCGAGCAGCGCCGCCTCGACGAGTTGCTGACGGCCTGCGAGGCGCCGCCCGTTCCCGACGAGTTGTCCGCGCGGATCGTGGCGCGGGCGCGGGGTGTCGCCGCCCACCGGACAATCCGGCTCCGCGGGATGCGCGTCGCGGTTCCCCTGGCAGCAGCGGCGGCAGTGGCGCTGGCGGTGATGCTCTGGAACGACCGCCCGACCCCGCCGCCAAGCGACGACGGCGGGCAGGTCCATCTCGCCGCGGGAGAATCCCTCCGCGGGCTGGACGAGACCGACCGCTTCGTCGTCTCCAACATGGAATTCTTCCGCAACTACGAGGTCTGCGAGGTGCTGGCCAAGAGTGACGGGCTGGTGGACGTGGAAACCCTCGAGGCCATCGGGCGGGTGGACAAGACCCGCCCCGGACAAGGCTCATGACGATGAACGCGACGATTCGAAACTTCCTGGCTGCGTGCGTGCTGGCGGCGATGACGGCTGCGGCCGGCGCGCAGACCGACGACGAGGCCCGCCTGACCCTGCGGGCGCCGGCAGGCAGCGTCGCGCGGCAGCTCGACCTGAAAATCCGACTGCTCCGCGCCAACAGCGGCGTGACGCTCGCCGCCGCACTCAACCACAACCGTCGCGAGTGGGAAAGCCTCTCCCCCGACCAGCGCGACCATTACCGGCGCGAGTACGTCGCCTTCCTGCGCGAGAGCCCCGAGCAGCAGCGGGAGATGATCGAGAAGCTCGACAAGCTGATCGCCGCGTCGGCCGAGCAGCGGGCCGATTACCGCCAGCGCGCCCGCTGGCTGAAGGTCGTCCTGGCCAGCTTTACCGACGCCCAGCGCGAGCAGCTCAAGGCCATGACCCCCGAGCAGCGAGCCAAGGCGCTCGTCGAACGCCGCGACGAACTCATCCGCGCCGGCAAGCTCCAACTGGAAGACGACGCCCCCGCGACCCAACCCGCGCCGTAGCCAGGAGCCAGGAGCCGGTCTTCGGTATCCGGTCTTCGGTCCCCGGTCTCACGGTCTTAGCCGGTACCGCAACATTTCGTCGTCGTCGAATTGCGCGCGCTCGATTTCGCGCAGGCGCAGACGGGTTCGCCACTCGGCGATGTCCACGCGCGGCAGGTC
>DNAS01000094.1:2532-9540 GCA_003485185.1 Phycisphaerales bacterium
AGTCCACGCGCGGCAGGTCCGCCGCGTGCCCGACGCGACGCGGCGAAACGTAGACCAGCAGTTCGTCGGCCAGCCCGCCCGACAGGAAGCTCGCCAGCACCTTCGCGCCGCCCTCGACGAGCAGGTGCGTCCACTGGCGGCGGCCCAGTTCGTCCAGCAGCGCCTCGAGGCGCAGCCCGCCGGGCCTCTCGTCCAGCGGCAGCAGCTCCGCGCCGCGTCCGAGCAGCTCGGCCGCGCGGCCCGGCTGGGCGGTCATGGCCGCCGTCGTCGTCACCAGCAGCAACGGCGTTTCGCCGGCGGAACGCACCAGCTTGCTTTCGAGCGGGGTTCGCAGGCGCGAGTCCAGCACGACGCGCGTCGGGCGTCGCCCCGCTCCGCTGCGATTGGTCAACTCCGGATCGTCCGCCAGCACGGTTTCCACGCCGACGAGGATTCCGTCGCAGCCCGCGCGGACGCGGTGGACGTGCCCGCGTGCGGCCGGGCCGGTGATCCAGCGCGGCCCGCCCTCGCCCAGCGCCAGCCAGCCGTCGGCCGTCTGCGCCCACTTGCACGTCACCCACGGCCGGCTTTGCATGCGGAGCTTGACGTACGGCGCGAGCAGTTCCCGCACCGCTTCGGCGCACAGGCCGACCTCCGCCACGATGCCCGCGCGGCGCAGCGCCGCCAGCCCCTTGCCCGCCACGCGGGAGTCGGGATCTTCCATCGCCGCCAGCACGCGCGACACGCCCGCCTCGATCAGCGCGTCGGTGCACGGCGGGGTTTTCCCGTGGTGGCAGCACGGTTCGAGCGTGACGTAGACCGTCGCGCCGCGGACGTCGTGCCCGGCCTGTCGGGCGGCCGCGAGCGCCTCGCGCTCCGCGTGCGGGCCGCCGAACCGCCCGTGCCAGCCCTCGCCCAGCACCCGACCGTCGCGCACGATCACCGCGCCGACCATCGGGTTCGGCTCCACCGCGCCGCGCCCGCGCCCTGCCAGCTCCAGCGCCCGCAACATGTGCCGTTCGTCGCCTTCCATCGCCGCCCATTATAAGACCCGACCCGCGACAGAAGGAACCCGGTTCCGTTGTTTGCAATCGCTCGCCGCCGGGCCGTACAATAGGATTGTCCCTGGAAACGAGGTGGCGCATGAAACGGTTCGCCCTGATCGCGTGGTTCCTCCTGCCCGCCGTCGCCCTCGCCGACGACGCCCCGTCCCGCGCGGAGTTTGTCAGCGCGCCGGGCAAGGCCCACCAGGTCGTCTATGTCGTGGACCTGCACCCGCGCTGCGCCGCGGACTGGCCGACGATACGGGATGGACTGCTCCGGTCGATCGCCAGGCTGAATCCTCGACAATCGTTCTGTATCCTGGCCGCGGGGCCCGAAGCGCCCCTCGCCGATGGAAACGCCCTGGCGGAGGCCACCAACGACCGCAAGCTGGCGGCTGCGAAGTTCCTCGCCGACCTCAAGCCCGCCTCGGCCGAGGTGGACCTGCCCAAGGCCTTCGAGCGTGCCTTTGCCCTGCTGGCGGCGACCAACAAGCCCGACCGGCTGGTCTATTTCCTGACCGACCGCGAACCGCCCGACGCCGACGGGCTCCTGACGCGACTGGGCGAATGGAACGCGAAAAAGGACGTGCGGATTGTCGTGTACTATTATGACCCGCTGCGCCGCCAGCCGGAGGCGCTGCTCCGCATCGCCGCCGACCACGGCGGTTCGTTCAAGAACAACTGGCCGCTCACGCCCGCCCAGCAGCTCGCCGACAAGCTCGGCGACGCCTTCCAGCCGTGCGTCGAACCCGTCACCGGCGGCGAGATCAACTGGACGCGCGGCGAGCTGATCGCCGTCGGCACGGGCAAGGCCCAGGGCACCAGCGGGCAGGCGGTCATGATGGCCAAGCGCGCCGCGAGCCTGGTGGCCGCCCGCAACGCGATTCTGCTGATGGACGGGATTCGCGCGGGCGCGGGCGGGGGCTTCCGCAACGTCGCGCGCGGGCACATCCGCGTGGACGCCGTGCTGGAGGACTTCCGCGAGCTGAGTTCGACGTTCGACCCGCGGACGCGCGTGGCGACGGTGCGGCTGGCCGCCCCGCTCTACGGCGCCCGCGGCGTGGTGGAACTCAAGGGCGGGCTGCTCACCGGCGACGCCGGCGAGCGGGCCGAGCGGCTTGACGCGGCGCGGGGCGACGCCGAAGTCATCGTCATCGACGCGCGCGGCGTCGGACTGGCGCCGTCGATGCTTCCGAAAATCCTCTCCGCCGACGGGAAGGCGCTCTTCGCCCCCGGCGACCTGCCGGCCGAGGCGCTGGCCGCGAGGCCCGTGGCGCTGTTCGTCTACCGCGAGCAGGTCGGCGTGCGGCGCGAGACCGACGCGCCGATCCTCTCGCCCATCGCCCGCGCGAAGGTGGTGGCAGCCGAGGCCGGACGCATCGACCCCGAACTGGACAAGTCCGTCCGCGCCGCGTTCTCCCGCCCGCTGATCCTGACGGCCGGACGCGCCGCCGAAAACGACCCGACGTCCGTCGTGCTGACGCAGTCGGCCGACAAGGTGCTGATGCTCTCCGGCGAGTGGTTCGAGTTGATGAAGGCGGGCAAGCTCGTCATCGTCACCGACGTCAAGAGCGTCAAACCGTAACCCCGCGCGGCGCGGAACGCCGGGTGCAACGATTCCGCATAGCGGTTCCGGCGCAACAAAACAGCCCACGGAACACGTTCCGCGGGCTGTTGTTTGCGCGGTTTGTTGTCCGCCCGTGGCGCGTCAGGCTCCGGGCGTCGACGAGGGGCCCGCAGCTGGCGCGATGGGCAGTTTGACCTTCTCCACCACGATGTTCGCCGCCCCGCACAGCAGCAACAGGATGTACAGCACCATCGACGTCCAGAGGACTCCGGTGCCCTCGGTGGTCAGCACCTTGCGCATGTTCGCTTCCATCTGGCGCGACATCTCGTCGTTGCCGGCGCCGGCCGAGGCCGAGTCCTTCTGCTGGTCCCGCACCATCTCGTCGGTGTAATCCACGTTGGCGGCCAGGATGACCACGAGAATCCCCAGCACGCCGACGCCCGCCAGGGCCGCCCCGAGCGGCATCGTCTGGAACTTCCCGCACAGGCCCATCACCCCGACGAGCAGCCCGACGATCGGCACGATCAGGCCCAGGAAGAACCACGGGCGCGCGTCGGGGCCTTCGTCCTTCTTCGTCTCCTCCGCTCCCTGTTCCTTCTGCATCTTCTCCATCTGTTCCGACAGCGACATCTTCCCGATCGACAGTTGCAACCCGCTGGCGTGCCCGACCTCCTGCCCGCCGCACTTGAGGTCCACCCACGGCAGGAAGAAGAAGATGACCAGCAGCAGGCTCAGCGGCAGGGAGACGACGGAACTGACCTTGGACACGAGTGCCTTCAGTGCCATGCGATTGCCCTTTCCGAAAGTGGGCGCCATGTGCAGACGGCGGGGACATGGTGCGACATCCGGAAGCGGGCACGCGCCCGGCTTCCGCCGCCGCACACTCCGAAAACTGTACTTCCCCGCAAGGCGACAGGAAAGAAAAAACAGACAGCCCACGGAATGCGCTCCGTGGGCTGTTGGTCTTCGATTCAAAATTGTCAATTGACAATCGACAATTCCTCTACTCTCCACTATCTGATGTATTCATTCAGCAGGTTCTCGAGCATCTCGACGCGCCCGGAGGCGTTGGCGTCGGGGTTGCCCTTCTTCTCCATGTAGGCCTTCAGCTCGCTCATGGTGGCGCGCCCCTTCTCGATCTTCCTGCCCATCGGCGTGTTCCACGAGGCGTAGCGGTCGGCCAGCAGCTTCTCCAGCGTGCCGTCGGCGCGGACGGCGGCCGCGATCTTCAGCCCGCGGGCGAACGCGTCCATCGCCCCGATGTGCGCGTGGAACAGGTCCACCGGCTCGAAGCTCTCGCGCGCCACGTGCGCGTCGAAGTTCAATCCGCCGCTCTTGAACCCGCCGGTCTTCAGGATCGTCAGCATGGCGAACGTCGTCTCGTACAGGTCGGTGGGGAACTGGTCGGTGTCCCAGCCCAGCAGCGGGTCGCCGCGGTTGGCGTCCACCGAGCCGAGAATTCCGTTGGCGGCTGCGAACTCCAGTTCGTGCTGGAAGGAATGCCCCGCGAGCGTCGCGTGGTTGGCCTCGATGTTCAGCCTGAAATGCTCCACCAGGCCGTATTTCTGGAGGAAGGCGAAGCAGGCGGCCGCGTCCGAATCGTACTGGTGTTTCGTGGGCTCCTTGGGCTTGGGCTCGATGAAGAACTGGCCCTTGAAGCCG
Organism: Phycisphaerales bacterium; assembly: GCA_003485185.1. GTDB lineage: Bacteria > Planctomycetota > Phycisphaerae > SM23-33 > SM23-33 > UBA12270. The sequence continues at coordinate 6,784 of DNAS01000094.1, forward strand.
ATCTGCTTCTTGTACTCGACGGCCAGGTGCAGCAGGCGTGCCAGGTGGTCCAGCTCGCGCCCCATGTCGGTGTTCAGGAGGGTCTTGTACCCTTCGCGCCCGCCCCAGAACACGTACCCGCCGCCTCCGAGCTCGTGGGTGACTTCCATGGCCTTGGCGACCTGGGCGGCCGCGTAGGCGAACACGTCGGCGTTGCAGCTCGTGCCCGCGCCGTGCATGTAGCGCGGATTGCTGAACAGGTTGGCCGTGCCCCAGAGCGGCCTGACGCCCGAATCCTTCTGCCCGCTCTTGAGGAGCTTGACGATCTCGTCGAGCCGGCGGTTGGTCTCGCCCAGCGTCGCGCCCTCGGGCGCCACGTCGCGATCGTGGAAGCAGTAGAATCCCACGCCCAGCTTGCGGCACAGCTCGAAGCAGGCCGCCACCTTCTTGCGAGCCTCGGCCATCGGGTCCGCGTGGGACCAGGGCATCTGGCGGGTGGGCGGGCCGAACGGGTCCGCCCCGCCGTTGCAGAACGAGTGCCAGTAGGCCACGCTGAACCGCAGGTGGTCCTTCATCTTCTTTCCAGCGACGACCTCGTCGGCGTTGTAGTGCTTGAACGCCAGGGGATTCCTGCTCTTGGGCCCCTCGTACGCGATCACGCCGATTCCCGGGAACATTTCCGCCATGATATCGTCTCCTTCGCCTTGGATTGCCTGTGTTGGACCGCGCCCCGCTGCCGGCGGCGCAGGGAAGGATTCTACCCGTCCCGCCGGACAACCGCCAACAGGAACCACAACACGAAGAATGGCGAATCGCGAATGAAAAGCAAGACGCCTCTTTGTGTCCTTTGTGGTTCCTTCTGTGAGTTGTTTTGGGATTCGCGATTCGAGATTCGAAACTCGCGATTCTCAGAATCCCCGGCGGTCGGTGATGGCGTCGGTGAGGATGGACTTGTTGGCGTACTCGATGGCCGAGCCCGCGGGCAAGCCCCGCGCCAGGCGCGTGACCTTGACGCCCATCGGCTCCAGCAGCCCGGCGATGTGCAGCGCCGTGCCGTCGCCCGCGACGTTGGGATTGGTGGCCAGGATGACCTCGCGCACGGGCGTTCCGCCGCTCGCCGCGGCGCGGACCCGCGCCACCAGCGCGTCGAGGGTCAAATCCTCCGCCTCCACGCCCTCCAGCGGCGCGATGTGCCCCATCAGCACGTGATACACGCCGCGATACGCGCCCGTGCTCTCCAGCGCCAGCAGATCCTTGGGCTGCTCGACCACGCACACGACGCCCGGGTCCCGCCGCTCGTCGGAGCAGATGTTGCACAGCTCGTTCTCGGTGAGGTTGAAGCACCGCTTGCAGGGGCGGACCTTCGTCTTGACGTCGCGGATCGCGTCGGCCAGCGCCAGCGCCTCCTCCGGGGCGCTCTTGAGCACGTGGAACGCCAGGCGCTCCGCCGTCCGCGCCCCGATGCCCGGAAGCTTGCCGAACTCCTCGATCAGCCGCTCGATCGTCTCGCTGTACTTCGCCATGAAAAACCTCGATCCACGAATTACACGAATTTCACGAATGGAACAAAAAGCAAAAAGCGTGGTCCATTCGCGACTCGCGATTCGCGTTTCTTCGTGCAATTCGTGGACTGTTTTACTGAACGCTCACAGTCCCAGCATTCCGCCCATGGCGCCCAGGTCGAGCCCGCCGGTCAGTTCGTCCATGGCGGCCTTGGCCGCTTGCGCCGCCTGCGCCTGGGCAGCGGCGACGGCAGCCTTCACCAGATCGCCCAGCATCTCGGCGTCCAGCTCGCCGTCGGAAAGCACCGCCGGGTCGATGGTCACGTCCGTCACCATCAGCTTGCCGTTGACGGTCGCGCGGACCGCCCCGCCGCCCGCCTCGGCGGAAAATTCGCTCGCCGCCAGCTTCGCCTGCATCTCCGGCAACTTCGTCTTCATCTCGCCGGCGATCTTCATCATCTTCCCCAGGTTGCCGAACATTCACTTCTCCTCAGGACCTATTTCAGGAACCGGATGGTCAGGGGGTACTGGTATCGTTCACCGTTGTAGGCCTTCAGGCCGGCGATGATCGTCAGCACCAGGTCGGTAATGGCGACGGCAGGCAACAGCAGGAACCCGATGAACGCGAAGATCAGCAGCCCGGCCACGATTCCGTAAATGGTCATCGAAATCTGGAAGTTCAGGGCGTCCTTTCCGTGCTCCTGGACGGCGGGGATTTCCTTTCCCTTGATCAGCCAGACGATCAGCGGACCGACCACCCACCCGAACGGCACGCCGATGAAGCCCGACAGCGCCGACAGGTGACAGGCGAGGCACCAGAGCTTGACGTCCTGGTCGGCCGGCGGGGCCGAAGGCGCGGGAGGCGTCGGCGCGGGCGGAACGGATTGCGGCGCGTCGCCGCCGGCAGCTGGGGCCACGTTCACGTTCCCGCACTGCGGGCAGGTGACGGACTGGCCGGCCTGCGAATCGTGAACTTCGATGCGACGGCTGCAACGGGCACAGGTGACGACGATCATGGCAGTTCCCCTTTCGCGGGCGGTCAGTCCGCCTCATCGCCTTCGTCCTCGTCGGCGGCCTGCCCGGCGGCGGGCACAGAAACCCCGCCGTCAATCGGCGCGCCGGACGGTGCCGCGGACGGCGAGGGCGGCGCCGTCCGGACCATCTGAACCACCTCTCCGCCGAACAGCGACATCGCCTGCTGCACGGCGGGGTCTTTCAGGATTCCGTTCTTCTCCTGCGTGCTCAGCGGAGCCGCCGCGGCGGGGACCGCTGTCCG
>DNAS01000094.1:9798-18646 GCA_003485185.1 Phycisphaerales bacterium
TACCGCCACGAACTGGCAGCGGATCGCCCGCCCCGCCAGCTCCGACAGCGCCGCAGCCACCGCCTCGCCCGCGCGACCCTCGCACTGCTCGCGCAGGCGGGCGTGGGCGTCGTCGAAGCCGAGCGTCAGCACTCCGTCGGAAAAGCCGACGACCATGGCAGGGAGAATCGTCCCCGCCACCGGCGTCTGCCCGCGCGCGACCAGCTCGTCGCCGACGGTCTGCCAGTTCGCCGCCAGCCAGGACGCCTCCCACTTCAGCGGCGCGGAGCCCGCCGGGGGCTTCAACTCGAATCCGCCGCCCGTCGCGGGCGAAGACGATGCGACATTCGGACTCCGCGCCGGCGCGAGGCGCGCGGCGTCAGCGGCGGGCGGGCTCAGCGGGAAATTTTTTTTTTGCCCCGTGGCGGGGCCCGGCCGGCCGGACGCAAGCGACTCGAGCCGCTCGATCAGGCTGGTCGGATCGACGAACTTCTCGGCGGCAGCCAGGCGAACCAGCGTCGCCTCCACCAGCGCCCGCGCGACGCTGGAGTTGCGGACGGTCCGCAGCAGCGTCTGGAGCATTCCGACCGCATGGACCAGCGCGGGCAGGGAGAACCGCCCGGACAGCTCGATAACCGCGGCGCGGTGCGCGTCGGGCAGCTCGATCAGCTCGCTGCCGGACCCGCAGGCCGAGGCGATCATCAGGTTGCGGAACGTCTCGCCCAGCGCGCCGACGGCGACACCGAGCGTCACGCCGCCGGCCAGCGCGTCGTCCAGGCCCTTCAGCGCGCCGGCGGGGTCGCCCGCGGCGATGGCCGACGCGATCGACAGCACCCGCTCGTCGCCCGGGACGCCCAGCAGGCGCACGACGTCCTCGTCGCGCACCGTGCCCTCGCCGGCCGCCAGCAACTGGTCCAGCAGGCTCAGCGCGTCGCGCATCGAACCCGCCGCCGACCGCGCCACGCGGAACAGCGCGTCGTCGGCGACCTGGACCTTCTCGGTCTTGCAGATCGCCCGCAGGTGCTCGGCGATCCGCCGCGTCGGAATGTTGCGGAAGTCGAACCGCTGGCAGCGCGACAGGATCGTCGCGGGGAGCTTCTCGGCCTCGGTGGTGGCGAAGATGAACTTCACGTGCCCCGGGGGCTCCTCCAGCGTCTTGAGCAGCGCGTTGAAGGCCTCCTTGGTGAGCATGTGCACTTCGTCGATGTAGTAGATCTTGTAGCGGCTTCGCGCGGGTCGGTAGATGGCGTTGGCCCGCAGCTCGCGGATCTCGTCGATGCCGCGGTTGCTGGCGCCGTCGATCTCGACGACGTCCACGTCGTCCCCGCGCGAGATGGCCACGCACGCGTTGCAGCGGTTGCAGGGGGTCGGCGTCGGCGCGTCGGAGTTCAGGCAGTTCAGCGCCTTGGCGAAGAGGCGCGCCATCGTCGTCTTGCCGACGCCGCGCGTGCCGGTGAACAGGTACGCGTGCGCGATCCGCCCGCCCGTGATCGCGTTGACCAGCGTGCGCGCGATGGGCTCCTGCCCGACGACCTCGTCGAACGTCGTGCTGCGGTACTTCCGCGCCAGGACCAGGTATTCCGCCATGTCGCCTTCCGGTTCGCCCGCGATCCCCGCCCCGCGGATCGCGAAAGCCCATTATTCCGCCCCGGACGCGCCGAATCAATCGTCAATCCCGCTTCCGCGATGGTTCAGCGGGCCATCCTGCCGATAATTCCTCCATGATCCGACTGGTTCTCAACGACGAACACCTCGGCGCGGTGCTGGAAGAGGCGGCCCGCGCCTGCCGCCACCGCCTGTTCATCGCGACGGCTGACCTCAAGGACGTCCACGTGCCGATCGGCGGCGGACGCGCCGTGAGCTTCCTGGAACTGCTGGAACAACTCGCCGAAAACGGCGCGGAAGTGCACGTGCTGCACAGCGGCGTGCCCTCCGGGCCGTTGCGCGAACGCCTTTCCAAGCGCCCCCTGCCCGAGGGGATGGTCCTGCGCCGCTGCCCGCGCGTGCACGCCAAGGCCGTCATCGTCGACGGGCGGCAGATGTACCTGGGCTCGGCCAACCTCACCGGCGCGGGACTGGGTGCCAAGAGCGCCCGCCGGCGGAACTTCGAGGCCGGCGTGTGGACCGACGACGTGTCGCTGATCGACCCCGTGCTGGACATGCTCCAGGAGGTCTGGACCGGCGGCGCCTGCGCCGAATGCGGAAGGCGCGAGTATTGCCCCGAACCGCTGGAAGAACCGACACTGTAAGGGGAAAGGGAAAATAAAAAAGCCGTGCACCTCGCGTCGAATCGCCGCCACCGGGCCCGCGGGGGCACGACGGCTCCAGCCAGGCTACCCTCCGGCACACGACACAAGCTCGCTTATGGCTGCTTCCTTCCGGACCTGACCAGGTTCACGGCGCGTCGTTGCAGAGGACCCAACCTTCATCACCGCCGGCCCAACGGGGAGACCGGTCGCAAACGACCCTCGACGAGGGATTCAGCCCCGCTATAGCGGATTACGGGTCGTCCCTTGCGGGAGTCAGGGCACCGCTGGCGCCCCACCTAGCACGGCAAGGGAACATCGTAGCCGATCCGCCGCGCCGATGCAAGGTGGAGAAGCTCAGTACGCCCGGAAGAGGGTCGCGCCGGGGTAGTAGGCGTCGAGAATTTCCAGGGCGGTGGCGCCGCGTTCGGCCTTGCCCTGCGCGCCCCACTGGCAGAGCCCCACGCCGTGGCCGAACCCGCGCCCCGCGTAAAACTCGACCTGCTCGCCCGCGTCGCGGATGCGGCAGTTCATGGAGTACAGGCGGCGGGCGTCCGGCAGGCCGCTGCGGAGAATACAGATCCGCAGGTCCTCGGCGCGGATGCGGATGCGCGCGACGTTGGGCGCGACCAGGTCCAGCCAGATCGGTCGGTCGCCGGGCCCGGCGGCGGCCACCAGGATCTCCTTCAGCCCGTCCATCGCCCCGGTGGCGGGGTACGCCCGCGAGACCGCCGAGAACACGTCCGCCTTGCGGAACCGCACCGGCTCCCAGCGGTACAGGCGGTGCCCGCGGCAGTCCTCGCACGTCTGCCCGCCCAGCAGCGGCGGAATCTGCGGCGCGTCGCGGATGACGTACGCCCCGTTGACCGTCCCCCCGCAGCAGGCGGAGTATTGCGCCATGAAAATCCGCTCTTTCCCGCGCGGGCCGTGCGTCAGCACCATCCCCTGCGTGTAGCGGACGGCATCCCAGGACTTGTCGGTCTCAGCCGTGAACCCGCCGTATACCTGCCAGTTCTGGTCGTCGCCGAGATCGTACTCGTGCGATTTCCCGAACGTGGTGACGTGGTACAGCGCGAACGTGCGCGCCGCGACGGCCAGGGCGCGGTATGTCGCCTTCGACCAGGAGGGGTAGAGCTCCTTCGACAGCACGCCGGCGAGGTAGCTTTCCAGGTCCACGCGATTGATGACGGAGAAGCGGTCGTCGCCGGCGGGAAGCAGCACGAGGCTTCCGCGGTAAGTGGTGGCGCCGAGACGGACGTAGTGTCCGGGCCCGGGGAGGATTTCCGCCTGCTGCCCGCGGACGGTGAGATTGTTGAACTTCCACAGCCCGCCGCGGCGCGAGACTTCGATGTTGCTCAGTTCCCCCGAGCCCTGGTCCTGCCCGTCGACACGGATGCGCCCGCCCGTGGTCGAGACGATCACGCGGTCCACCGGCCCGCCGCCCAGCAGGATGCGGACGGTCGGCGCCTGGTCGCTCCGCAGGGGCTGCTCCTCCACCGCCGGCGCCGCCTGGCGCCCGCAACTGCTCAACGCCCCCGCCGTCGCCAGGCACACGGCCGAAAGCAACGCCAGCGGCGCGAACGGCGCGACGCGAATCCACAGAATTTGCCCTATCCGTCGATCCATCCGTGTGTTCGCAAACGGGGCGCCAAGCGTCATCCTTAAGCGTCGTCTGCTTGAGGATATTCGCACGGTCAAGTAAACAGTGCTTGACCGTGGCACCCATCAACAGGAACCGAACCGTTAGTTCGGTTCGCGGAACGCCATTCCGTATTCGCTGAGTCGCTGGCGCACTTCGTTGAGGCTGGTCTGCCCGAAATTCTTGCAGGCGAGCAGTTCCGCCTCGCTCTTGCCGGCCAGATCGCCCAGGGTGCGGATTCCGAGGGTCTCCAGTGCCCGCCGCGCCCGCACGGAAAACTCGACCTGCTCGATCGGGGTCGCCAGGACGCCTTCGTTGCGCGCGGGGGCCATCGTCACGGCGGGACGATCCGTCTGGAACAGCGCGGGTTCTTCCAGCGCCTGTCCCAACCTCAGCCCGCGGGCGGTCAACATGTCCTTGATCTCCTTCAGCGACGTCTCGCCGAAGTTCTTGTATCCCAGCAGTTCCGCCTCGGTGGTCTTGACCAGGTCGCCGAGGGTGTGGATGTTCATCTTCTTGAGGCAGTTTCGGGCCCGCACCGACAGCTCGAAGTCCGTCACCGGGATGTCCAGCACCGCGTTGCGCTTGGCGATCCGCCGGGCCTGATCCTCGTCGTAGAACATCGTCTTGGACGCATCGACGTCCTTGTGGAACAGCTTCGCCCGGGCGTGACCGGGGTGGCAGGCCAGCAGGCGGTTCAGGCAGTTCGTCGCCTTGTCGTATTTCCCCGCGTCTTCGTAGAGTACCGCCAGGTTCAGCAGCGCGCTGGCGTGGACCGGCGGGCTGGAGAGACATTCCTTGTACAGGTCGATCGCCTGCTGCTCTTCCCCATGCAGGTCGTAATAGTATGCCAGGCGGAAAGTGGCCGGGGTGTACCCCTGCTTCAGCGTGCGGGCCTGGGTATAGGCCTGGACGGCGGCATCGCCGTTGCCCGACAGCTCCTCGACGAGCCCGCGAACGTAAAAGAACTTCGGATCGCCCTGGCACTTGGAGGCGAGCTTGGCAACCGCCTTTGCCGCGCCTTCCACGTCGCCCCCGAGCGCCTGGAGTTCCACCAGTTCCAGCTCGGCGTCGCGTTCGTCCCAGCCGCGGTCCTTGGCCCGCTGCATTTCCTCGGCGGCCTTGTCGAACTGCCGAAGCTGCTTGAAGCATTGCGCCTGGAAGTAGCGGCGGTCCTTGTTGTCCGTGGCGGCGCCGAGAATGTCCAAGGCTGCCGAAAAGCGGCAGGTCATGTAGCGGCAGATTCCGATCTTCAGGGCGGCGGCGCCCTTGGGATCGTGCGTGGAGGCCTCGATCTCCGAGACGATTCCGCGGAACTTGCCCGCCGCGTCCCTCACTCCGCTCATGCGGGTCAGCAATTCCTGATGGTCCTCGGCCGACCAGCTTTCCTTGGAAACGATCGGACCGATGCTGTCCTGAAGACTCTGATCCATATTCTGGTTCTCCTGGGAACGATTCTTTGGATAATGCAGCCGCCGGCCGATTGTTCGGGCCGGAAATTTCGGTATTATAGCTATTGGCCCGGGATGTTCAATCCCAATCGACACCGGGCCCAGGGAACCCATGGCGCCGGCGGACATGCATCGACCTGTACAGATCATCATCAACCCCCACAGCGGATACGGGGGCAATCGCCAGAAACTCCTCAGTCTGCGCAGCGCGTTTCGCGAGCGGGGCTTGCGATCCGTCGAATATGTCACCACCTGCGCCGGGGACGCCACGCGATACGCCCGCGCCGTCGCGCCGAAAACCTCCGTGGTGGTGGTCTGGGGCGGCGACGGAACCGCCAACGAGGTTGCCAACGGTCTGGCGGGCACCGGCGTGCCGATGATCCCCTGCCCCGTCGGAACGGAGAACCTGCTGGCCAAGGAGTTGCGGATTCCCTCGCATCCGCGGCGCATCGCCGAGATCGTCGCCGCCGGACAGACCGTCGATTGCGACCTGGGGCGGATCAACGACCGGAACTTCCTGATGATCATCGGCATCGGATTCGACGCCGAGGTCGTCCGGCGACTCAGTTCCCAGCGCACCGGGCACATCTCCCACCTGAGCTACTTCTGGCCGATGTGGCGGACCTTCTGGGAGCACGACTTCCCCCGGATGCGGATCGTCGCCGACGGAGAGGAACTGTTCAAGGATTACGCGCTGGCCTTCGTGGGGAACATCTCGCGGTATGCGACCGGTCTGCGCATCTGCCGCGACGCGCGGTTCGACGACGGACTGCTGGACCTGGTGGTCTTCCCCTGCCGCGAACAGAGCGCCCTGCTGCTGCATGCCGCCTGGACGCTGCTGCGCCTGCACCCCCTCAAGGGCGGGGTGATCTACCGTCGCGTCCATCGCGTGCGGATCGAGACCGACCGCCCCAGCCATTGCCAGGTGGACGGCGACCTGGGACCCAACACCCCCGTGGACATCTCGGTGGCGCCGGAGAAAATCAAGCTGATGGTTCCCCCGCAGACCAACGGCTGGACGTTTTGGCCGTGGAGAGGAGGCGCGTGAGCGATGGCAACTCCCTCGTGCAACATCGGGTCGGTGGAATTCGCCCGCGGAAAACTGGCGCTGATCGCCGGGCCCTGCCTGGCCGAAAGCCTCGAACTGTGCCTCGAGTCGGCCGAGCACCTGTCCGACCTGTGCCGGCGCCTGGGCGTCGGATACGTCTTCAAGGCCAGCTACGACAAGGCGAACCGCTCCAGCGTTTCGGGGTACCGCGGCCCGGGGCTGCGGAAAGGACTCGACTGGCTGGCAACGGTCCGTGAAAAATTCGGCGTGCCCGTGCTCTCCGACGTGCATGAGGTTTCCCAGTGCGCCCCCGCCGCCGAAGTGTTGGACTGCCTCCAGATTCCGGCGTTCCTCTGCCGACAGACCGACCTGCTCGTGGCGGCCGGGGAAACCGGAAAGTGCGTCAACGTCAAGAAGGGGCAATTCATGGCCCCGTGGGACATGGCCGAGGCCGTCAAAAAAGTCCAGAGCACCGGAAACCGCCAGGTGCTCCTGACCGAGCGAGGCACGATGTTCGGATACAATCGCCTGGTGACTGACTTCCGGGGCATCCCCCAGATGCAGGCGTACGCGCCGGTGGTCTTCGACGCGACGCACTCGGTTCAGGAACCGGGCGGGCTGGGCAGCGCTTCCGGCGGAAAGCGGGAATTCGCGCCGGTCCTGGCGGCGGCGGCGATGGCCGCCGGCGCCGACGCGCTGTTTGTCGAGGCCCATCCCGACCCCGACCGCGCCAAGTCCGATGCCGCCAGCCAGATTCCCCTCCGTCAGACGGAAGCCCTTCTGAAACGCTGTCTGGCGATTTTCCATGCCGTCAGGCAGTAGAAGCGGTCTCGGCGACCGCTTTGATGTGTGCCTTTGAGTTTCGAGGTTGCGTATGAGAATCCATGGACTGCCGTTCCTCGTAAGTGCGCTGTTGCTGGGAATCCTGCCCGTCCCGTTGAGCGCCCAGACGAAAACCCTTCGCGTGGGCATCTACGACAATCCGCCGCTGGCCTCGATGGGCGAATCCAACCGTCCCGAGGGAGTCTACGTGGATGTGCTGGACGCCATCGCCTCCCGGCAGGGATGGAAACTCGAGTACGTGCCCGGAACGTGGCTGGAATGCCTGGACCGCCTGGGCGAAGGACAGATCGACGCCCTGGTCGCCATCGCCTATTCCGAGCAGCGGGAGAAACTCTACGACTTCACCCGCGAATCGATCCTGGCCAACTGGGGGCAGCTGTATACCCATGAGGACCGACAGATCGACTCGCTGCTGGACCTGGCGGGCAAGTCCGTCGCGGTCATCACGGGCGATTATTACTACGAGGAGTTCCGCAGGCTCCTGGGCAAGCTGGACATCGACTGCCGTTTCGTGGTGGTGGCCGATTACCCGGAGGTTCTCCGGATCGTGGACGCCGGCAAGGCGGACGCGGGGCTGGTCGCCCGCCTTTACGGCGTGACCCACGAGCGGAACTACAAGCACATTGAACGCAGCCTGATCGTCATTGCCCCCTCGGAACTCCGCCTGGCGTTCACCAAGGGCAGGCACGCCGAGACCATCGCGGCAATCGACCGCGAGCTGGACCGGATGAAGGCCGAAAGCACCTCCGTTTACCACAAGTCGTTGTCGCGATGGCTGGGCGAGGCGCCGGTGGAGAGGGTTCCAGACTGGCTGCTGTGGGTGCTGGGGTGGGTCGCGGTGCTGGCCGTCCTGCTGGCCTTGATCACGCTCCTGTTCCGCGTCCAGCTTCGCCGGCGAACCGCCGATCTGCGCCACCAGCGAGACCTCTTTGCGCGAATCACCGAGACCAGTCCCGCCGGGGTGAGGGTGTTGGACCGCGACGGGCGGATCGTCTTCGCCAACGCCCAGGCGGAAAAGACGCTCCGTCTCAGTCGCGACGAAATTGCCAGCCGCTTTTACAACGATCCCGCGTGGAAGCTTACCGCCCTCGACGGCGGGCCTTTCCCCGATGAAGAGCTTCCCTTCTCGCGCGTCCGCCGGACGCTCCAGCCGGTCTGGGATATCCGCCATGCGATCGAGGCGCCGGACGGGCAGCGGATCATCCTGTCCATCAACGCCGCCCCGCTGTTCGATAAGACCGGCGCCTTCGACGGGTGCGTCGCCGCCGTCACCGACATCACCGAGCAGCTTCGTGCGGAGACGGCGCTGCGGGCCGCCAACCGCGCCCTGACGGTCCAGAGCAAGTGCAATGAGGCGCTCGTCCGCAGCACCGACGAGCCCGAACTGCTCGACAAGGTCTGCCGGGCCGTCGTGGAGGCCGGCGGATACCGCCTTGCCTGGGTGGGACTGGCGGAACTGAACGAGGCCAAGACCGTCCGCCCCATCGCCTGGGCCGGGCAGGGAACCGATTACCTCCGCGATCTGAAGATTTCCTGGGCGGACAACGAACACGGCCGGGGGCCCACGGGCACGGCCATCCGGACCGCCCGCCCCGTCGCCTGCAACGATTTCCAGGCCGACCCCCGCCACGCCCCCTGGCAT
>DNAS01000089.1:0-571 GCA_003485185.1 Phycisphaerales bacterium
GGGAAGAAAGGCAGCGCAAGCGTCATGTACGTTCCCCCGAAATCACAGGGCCTGTACGACCCGGACCGCGAGCACGACGCGTGCGGAGTCGGCGCGGTCGTCAACCTCTCCGGGCGGCGGGACCACTCGATTATCGAGACGGGCAAGCAGGTGCTGCTGAACCTGCATCACCGCGGCGCGGCCGGCGCCGACGAAACCACCGGCGACGGCGCGGGGATCCTCTTCCAGATTCCGCACAGGTTCTTCGCGGCCGAGGGCGAGCGCCTGGGCTTTGCCCTTCCGGCGCCGGGGCGGTACGGCGTGGCGACGGTCTTCGGCCCGAAGGACGACGCCGACCTGTTCGCCGCGTGTTGCGGACTGCTGGAAGCGTCGGCGGCGCATTACGGCATGAAGGTTCTCGGCTGGCGCGACGTCCCGTGCGACAACCGCACGCTGGGCGAGCTGGCGCTGGCGGCAGAGCCGTCGGTCCGGCAGGCGTTCTTCGACGCCTGCGGCATGGACGAGGAGCGGTTCGAGGACCGCCTGTTCCTGGCCCGCAAGCGCGCCGAGCGGCTCGTCCGCGAGCGGTTCG
>DNAS01000089.1:706-859 GCA_003485185.1 Phycisphaerales bacterium
CGACTTCTACGTCGTGAGCATGTCCTGCCGCACCGTCTGCTACAAGGGCATGTTCTTCGCGCACCAGTTGTTCGCGTACTACCCGGACCTCGCCGACGAGCGGGTCGAGTCGGCGCTGTGCCTGGTGCACCAGCGGTACAGCACCAACACGTT
>DNAS01000089.1:1057-5358 GCA_003485185.1 Phycisphaerales bacterium
CACAACGGCGAGATCAACACGCTCAGCGGAAACCGCAACCGGATGCGCGGGCGCGAGCGCCGCCTGGAATGCCCGCGCCTGGGCGAGGACCTTTCGGACCTGCGCCCCGTACTGACGGAGGGCGCGAGCGACTCGGCCCAGTTCGACAACGCGCTGGAGCTGCTGGTCCGCGCGGGGCGCAGCCTGCCGCACTCGATGATGATGATGATTCCCGAGGCGTTCGGGCCGCGCTACCACATGAGCACCGACAAGCGGGCGTTCTACGAGTACCACTGCACGATCATGGAGCCGTGGGACGGCCCGGCCGCCATGGTCTTCACCGACGGCCAGCTGGTCGGCGGAACGCTGGACCGCAACGGACTGCGCCCCGCGCGGTACGTCGTGACCACCGACGGGCTGGTGGTGCTCGGCAGCGAGGTGGGCGTGGTGGAGTTTCCCCCGGAGCGGATCGCGCAGAAAGGGCGTCTTCAGCCCGGGCGCATGTTCCTGGTGGACACCGTCGCGGGACGGATCGTCACCGACAACGAGATCAAGAGCAAGATCGCCCGCCAGAAGCCGTACCGCCGCTGGCTGGAGGAGAACCGCATCGAGCTGCGGGGCCTGTTCAACGCGGCAGGGCTCGAACCGCTCGCGCCGCACGAGCTGGCGCGGCAGATGCGGGCCTTCGGGTACACCCGCGAAGAGCTGAAGATGGTGCTGACGCCCATGGCGGCCGACGCCCAGGAGCCCGTCGGCTCGATGGGCACGGACACTCCGCTGGCCGTCCTGAGCGACAGGCCCAAGAGCCTGTTCGAGTACTTCAAGCAGCTGTTCGCGCAGGTCACCAACCCGCCGATCGACCCGCTGCGCGAAGGGCTGGTGATGTCGCTGATGCTCTACGCGGGCAAGTGCCGCAACCTGCTGGCCGAGACGCCCGAGCACTGCCGGCAGCTCAAGCTGTCGCACCCGATTTTGACCAATGAAGACGTGGACCGCCTGCGGGCGGCGAAGCGCGCGGACTTCCGCGTGGCGACGGTTCCGGCGCTGTTCGACGCGGACGGCGCGGACGGGAGCGCGGCGCTGCGGCGCGGGCTCGACGCGATGCTGGCGTCGGCCGTCAGCGCCATCGAGGACGGCGCGTCGCTGCTGATCGTCTCGGACCGCGGCGTGGCGCCGGGGCGGGCGCCGATTCCCTGCCTGCTGGCGACGGCCGCGCTGCACCACGGGCTGCTCGACCGCAACCTGCGGGCCGAGGCGGGAATCGTCGTCGAGAGCGGCGAGCCGCGCGAGGTCATGCACTTCTGCCTGCTGATGGGCTACGGCGCCAACGCGATCAACCCGTACCTGGCGTTCGACGCGCTGGCCGACCTGCATCGGCGCGGGGAGCTTCCGGAGAAGCTCGAGGGCGAGCAGGTGGTGGACAACTACATCACTGCCGTCAAGAAGGGCATCCTCAAGACGATGTCCAAGATGGGCATCTCGACGCTGCGGAGCTACCGCACCGCGCAGATTTTCGAGTGCATCGGCCTGAACCGCGACGTGGTGGACGCGTATTTCAAGGGCACGGCGTCGCGGGTGGGCGGCGTGGGGCTGGAGCAGATCGCCCGCGAGGCGATGGCGCGCCACGGCGATGCGTTCCGCCCGCGCGGGCCCGGCGAGCTGGAGCTGGACTACGGCGGCGAGTATCACTACCGCGCCGACGGCGAGAACCACCTCTGGAACCCCGAGTCGGTGGCGAACCTCCAGCACGCGGTGCGCAACGACGATGCCGGCGCGTACGAGCGCTACGCCCGCGCGATCAACGACCAGTCGCGCCGCCTCTGCACGCTGCGCGGGCTGTTCGAGCTGGTTCCGTCCGAGCCCGTGCCGCTGGAGCAGGTCGAGCCTGCGGAGTCCATCGTGCGGCGCTTCTACACCGGCGCGATGTCGCACGGGTCGATCTCGGCCGAGGCGCACGAGACGATGGCCGTCGCGATGAACCGCCTGGGCACGTTCAGCAACACCGGCGAGGGCGGCGAGGACCCCGCGCGCTACCGGCCCCGCGCCGGCGGCGACGACGCCAACTGCGGCATCAAGCAGGTGGCCTCGGGGCGGTTCGGCGTGACGATCGAGTACCTCGCGCGCGCCAAGATGCTCCAGATCAAGATGGCGCAGGGCGCCAAGCCGGGCGAGGGCGGCCAGCTCCCCGGGCACAAGGTGACCGAGGAGATCGCCCGCCTACGGCACAGCACGCCGGGCGTGTCGCTCATCAGCCCGCCGCCGCACCACGACATCTACAGCATCGAGGACCTGGCGCAGCTCATCTACGACCTGAAGTGCGCCAACCCGGGCGTGAAGGTGTCGGTCAAGCTCGTCAGCGAGGTGGGCGTGGGGACGATCGCCGCGGGCGTCGCCAAGGGCAACGCCGACGAGGTGCTCATCAGCGGGCACGACGGAGGCACCGGCGCCAGCCCGCTCAGCAGCATCAAGCACGCGGGCTGCCCGTGGGAACTCGGCCTGGCCGAGACCCAGCAGACGCTCGTGCTCAACGGACTGCGCGACCGCATCCTGATCCAGGCCGACGGGCAGATGAAGACCGGGCGCGACATCGTCATCGCCGCGCTGCTCGGGGCCGAGCGGTTCGGGTTCGGCACGGCGGCGCTGGTGAGCCTCGGGTGCATCCTGATGCGCAAGTGCCATCACGGCACGTGCCCGGTGGGCATCGCCACGCAGGACCCGGCGCTCCGCCGGCGGTTCGCGGGCCGGCCGGAGCACCTCGTCCGCTACCTGCGGTTCGTGGCCGAGGAGGCGCGCGGACTGATGGCGCAACTCGGCTTCCGCACCTTCGACGAGATGGTGGGGCGGGTGGACCGCCTGTCGGTCCGCCGGGCCGTCGAGCACTACAAGGCGCGCGGGCTGGACTTCTCGGCGATCTTCGCCCGCCCGGACACCGCCGGCGGTCGCCAGGCCGTCCGCTGCGTCCGCCCCCAGACCGAGACGCTCAAGGACCACCTGGACTGGACGATCCTCCAGCGGGCAGCGGCCGCCGTCGAACACGGGCAAAAGACCTCGCTGGAGCTGCCCATCCGCAACGTCAACCGCACCGTCGGGACGATCCTGAGCAACCGGATCGTGCTCCGCCACGGGTCCAAGGGCCTGCCCGACGGCACGCTGGAGATCACGTTCCGCGGTTCGGCCGGGCAGAGCTTCGGCGCGTTCCTCGCGCCGGGCGTGACGCTCCGGCTCCTGGGCGACGCCAACGATTACGTCGGAAAGGGCCTCTCCGGCGGGCGGATCATCGTCCAGACGCCGCCGGGGGCGCCCTTCGAGCCCAGCGAGAACATCCTCGTCGGAAACACCCTGCTGTATGGCGCGACCGGCGGCGAGGCGTTCATCAACGGGATGGCCGGCGAGCGGTTCGCCGTGCGGAACAGCGGCGCGCTGGCCGTCGTCGAGGGCGTGGGCGACCACGGCTGCGAGTACATGACCGGCGGACGCGTGATCGTCCTGGGGCAGACCGGGCGGAACTTCGCCGCGGGAATGTCCGGCGGTATCGCCTACGTGCTCGACGAGCACCAGCTCTTCGACACCCTCTGCAACCTGGACATGGTGGACCTGGAGAACGTCCACCAGCCGGCGGACGTGGAGTTCCTCCAGCAGTGCATCCGGCGGCACCACGAGCTGACCGCCAGCCGCCAGGCGGCCCGACTGCTGGACCGCTGGCCGGAAATGGTGGGGCGGTTCGTCAAGGTCATCCCCATCGACTACCGCAAGGCGATGGAGCGCATCCGCCAGGCCGAGGACCGCGGCGCGGAATACACGCCGGCCACCGAGGAGGTGTACCGTGGGTAAGCCGACGGGATTCCTGGAATACCGGCGCGAGGAGCCGCCGCACCGCGAGGTGGCCGAGCGCGTGCGCGATTACTTCGAGATCAACCTGCCCCTGCCCGACGAGGCGCTGCTCCGGCAGGCCGCGCGCTGCATGGACTGCGGGATTCCCTTCTGCCACGGCGCGGGCTGCCCGCTGGCCAACCGAATTCCCGAGTTCAACGACCTGGTCTGGCGCGGGCGATGGCGCGAGGCCTGCGAGAACCTCCACTCGACGAACAACTTTCCCGAGATCACCGGGCGCGTCTGCCCCGCGCCGTGCGAGGCGTCGTGCACGCTGAACCTCAACGACGACCCCGTCACGATCAAGCAGATCGAGCTGGAGATCGTGGAGCGCGGCTGGCGGGAGGGCTGGATCCGCCCGCAACCCGCGGAGAGCAAGACGGGCAAGCGGGTGGCCGTCGTGGGCTCGGGCCCGGCCGGGCTGGCCTGCGCCCAGCAGCTCGCCCGCGCGG
>DNAS01000089.1:5512-13605 GCA_003485185.1 Phycisphaerales bacterium
CCGACTTCAAGCTCGACAAGCGCATCCTCGAGAGGCGCCTCGCCCAGCTCCGCGCCGAGGGCGTGGAGTTCCAGACGTCCGTCGCCGTCGGCGAGGATGTCTCCCCGCGCTACCTCCGCCGGCGGTTCGACGCGATCTGCCTGGCGATGGGCGCCGGCGAGCCGCGCGACCTGCCCGTGCCCGGGCGCGGCCTGGAGAACGTCCACTTCGCCATGGAATACCTCGCGCAGCAGAACCGCCTCAACGCCGGCGACGAGTTGCCGCCTTCCGAGCGGCGCATCGACGCGAAGGACAAGATCGTCGCCGTCATCGGCGGCGGAGACACCGGCAGCGACTGCATCGGCACCGCCCGCCGCCAGGGCGCGCGGGAGATCCACCAGTTCGAAATTCTCCCCAAGCCGCCCGAGTGCGACAACCCGGAGACCCCCTGGCCGCTCTGGCCGAAAATCCTCCGCACCAGCAGCTCGCAGGAGGAAGGCTGCAACCGCCGTTGGAGCGTGCTGACCAAACGGCTCAGCGGCGTGGGCGTGCGCGTCAGCGAGCTGCACGGCTGCGACGTGCTCTGGGAGAAAAACCGCGACGACTGGCGCATGAAGGAAGTCCCCGGCAGCGAGTTCAGCATGAAGGTGGACCTGGTGCTGCTGGCGATGGGCTTCACGCACGTCCGGCACGCGGGCATGGTCGAGCAGCTCGGCCTGGAGCTCGATTCGCGCGGCAACGTGACGGTCGGCGAGGATTTCCAGACGTCCCAGCCGGGCGTGTTCGCAGCCGGCGACGCCGCGCGCGGCGCGTCGCTCGTGGTGCACGCCATCCGCGCCGGGCGCGACGCAGCCGCCGCCATCGACCGCTGGCTGAGAAACCAACGCCCCTGACGATCTGCGGGGTGTCGTGGATTGCGCAGTACCGCGCCCGCAGGGCGAAGCAACCACGCAGACCTTGACGCCATTTCGGATTTCGGATTGCGGAATGCGGATTTGGGATTTGCCTCGCGGGGGTGGCACGGCTTGCTTGCAAGCCGTGTTCTCCCCAAATTCGGCAACACGCCCGTAGGGGCGTGCCACCCATCCAGCGAACGGATGTTTTCAACAGAGCGAGGGGAGAGGAGCCGCCTTCTGCTTACTCCCCCGCCGTCACCGCAATGCGAAACCCGGTCTGGGGATTGCGGTCGGTAGGCGTGCGTCCGCTGCGCGCTGCCGAGCGGCAGCACCACGGCACGACGACGTACGCCCCGCCGCGCAACACGCGTTGGCTGCCCTTGTCCGGCCCGGTGGGATCCTCCGCCGCGCCGCTCCCGTACTTCTCATAATAATCGCCGCACCACTGCCAGACGTTCCCGACCATGTCGCGCAGGCCGAAGGCATTGGCACGGAACGTCCCCACCGGCGAGGTGTTGACAAATCCGTCGTCCCAATTGAAGAATTGTTCCGCCGCGCCCTTCGGATACATCTTCCGATAGCTCTGATCGCGCCCGTTCGCCCAGCCCTTTCCGTCGTCCGGATTGCCGCCCCAGGGGTACGCCGTCTTCGTGCCCGCCCGGCAGGCGTATTCCCATTGGGCTTCCGTCGGCAGGTGGACCTTCCGGCCGCTCTTTTTCGAAAGCCAGTCGCAGAACGCTTGCGCGTCGTTCCAACTGACCCGCACCACCGGATGGTCCCCCTTCTGCTCGAATCCGGGATTGCGCCACGTGTAAACGCGGCTCCTGACAAGCTCCGCCCTGCCGCCGCGCACCTCCGAGCCCGTCACCCGCGGAGGGGTTCGCTCGGCCTCGGTCTGGTAGCCGCTGTCCTTGACGAATGCCGTGAACTGGTCCAGCGTCACGGGCGTTTCCGCAAGGTAGAAAGGCCGGCGGATCGTCACCTCGCGCTGCGGGCCTTCGTCGTTGGAGCGGTTCTTTTCGTCGGACGGGCTGCCCATGAGGAACTTGCCGGCAGGGACGAGAACCAGTTTCAGGGAAACGCCGTTGCCCAGGTCCAGGGACGTTCCCCCTGCCGGCTGAGTGGCGGGCTGCGTCGCGGACTCGCCGGAACAGAGCACGGACGCGACGCTGCAAAGAACGATCATCGCAATTCCGACAGTCCTGGCCATGATGTTCTCCCCGAATTCGCGATTTGCCGCACGGCTTGGGGCCCGTGACCGTCGCGGGCGTCGCCAACTATTCTACCGCCGCTCGCGGAATCCACAATCTTTCCGCCCGGCCGGGAAGCCCCCCGCTCGCTTTCGCGAAACGGCCGGCTGGGTCGAGACCGCAGGCCGATGACCCACCTTCTCTCTTATGTCAGCCTCATGGAAACATGGACCGTTTTTCGCTTGCAACGCGACGTCTAGACGTCTACCCTGATTGAGTCATGATCGAGCAAAGGATACTCCCGGGACAAATTCGTGACGCCATCGTTGATTTCCTTCGCTCCCGGCTGGCGGAAGCATCTATTCAGGAAATCCAGCAAGCGGTGAACCGCAGACTGGGCGATGCGGTCCCCAAATCCTCGGTGCGCAGTTATCTCAGCCTCAATACCGCCACCCTGTTTGACCGAACCAGCGTGGGCACCTATCGCCTGAAACTTTCGTCTCCGGTCGAACCACTGGAAGTCCCCGCGCGGCGGTTGAAAGCCAACTTCGAATTCGGCGGAGCGAGATTGTACCACGCGGACTGTTTCGAATGGCTGGCCGTTCGCGCTCCATCAAGTATCGAGGCCGTCGTGACCGACCCCCCTTATGGTCTGGTGGAATATTCCCAGAAAGAACAAGAGAAACTTCGGAGCGGTCAAGGAGGAGTCTGGCGGATCCCCCCCTCTTTCGACGGCCATCAACGATCTCCTTTGCCGCGTTTTACAACGCTCCGGCAAGACGATCTGGATGCGCTGGTCGTGTTCTTTTCCCGATGGGCCAGGCTGTTGATGCCTGTCCTCGTCCCGGGCGCTCACGTCGTTGTGGCTACAAACCCGCTTCTGTCTCACCTTCTTGCTTCCGCATTGGCAGGCGCCGGGCTGGAAAGGCGGGGCGAGATCATTCGTCTTGTGATGACCATGCGCGGCGGCGACCGCCCCAAGAACGCGCATCTGGAGTTTCCCGACGTGAGCGTGATGCCTCGTTCCATGTACGAACCGTGGGTGGTTTTCCGCAAACCTCTGGAGGGAAGAGTCCAGGACAATCTGCGCAAATGGAAGACTGGAGGCTTCCGACGGCCGGAACCCGACAAGCCTTTCGGAGACGTAGTCCCCTCCTCACCCACCCGAAGCTGCGAAAAAAAGATCGCGCCCCACCCCAGCTTGAAGCCTCAGGCTTTCCTTCGACAGATCGTGCGGGCCGTGCTTCCGTTGGGAGAAGGCACCGTGTTGGATACTTTCGCCGGATCCGGTTCCACACTGGCCGCCGCGGAAGCCGTGGGATACAAAAGCATCGGAATTGAATTGGACGAAACGTACATCGCAACGGCCAAAAAGGCCATCGGGGCTTTATCTAAGCTTCGCTGAGCCGGGAATGCTTGTAAATCCAGTTGTTCCGCAGTTTCTGTACGCCATTGCGGTCCAAGGTGGACGTCCGGGTGCCCAGCGGGCCGGGGGGATTGCTTCGGAAATCAGACACTGTCACCTGCCCCAAATACACTTCCGTGAAGGTCATCGGGTGGCGTTCGGTGGCCGGCTCCGTCGCATTGTCCGTCTCATACACAAAGACGCACATCCACTGGTCACGGGCGCCGTGCGTGTCAACCGCCCCGCCCGCTTTTCTTGTCGTCTTGATCTCGACTCCCTCGGTCCCCGCTTTGACTGAATTGTTGGCGTAGACGCCCTTGACGAGCAAATCAGGATGCCCGTTGAAGTATTCGTTCTGCACCAGGCTGCGAGAATGTTTTGCCACACTGGCGGTAAGCATGTCCGAGAGCAACCCCGACATGATCGAAGGCCTGAGCATGTCGTCCAGGCGATCGAGCCCTTTGCCCACCAGCAAAGTATTTACGTCGTAGAAGAAATCATAGATGTCCTGCATCGCCAGACGGAAATCTTCCAGCCGAAGATTATAAGAGCGCCTAACAAAATGACGCTGCATTCGGCCGGCTTGTTTGCCGTCTGGCGGCGTCGGGCTGCATCGACAACCTACCAGGGTTGCCTGCTTCGCCCTCCTGGCCAGCCGGCAAACCGCTCGGCCTCGGTGCGATGCGTCATTTTGTTAGGCGCTCTAAGGCAGATCGGCCTTACTGTTGAACGTGCCATTCTCGGTGGTGTTGCGGGAAATGGGCATGCCTACACGCTAACACGCGATGCAAGGGATGGCAACCGCTTCTTCCTTCCGTCCGAATATCGTAAGAACATGGATCTGGAATCCTCGATTCCCGTTCGCGAGGTTCGCGGCTCACTTCATCCCCTGCCGCGGTTTTTGGAAAATAGAACGCATGGGGCCAAGCAGAATGATTACGGACACCGCGTGCAGCAAGATCGCCAGCGCGGTTTCGTTGCACGGCAAGGTTTCCGGAATCCTCCTGCCGGCCCCGGGCGTCGAGAGAATCGTCAGGAGGAAAGCGATAATGCCCTCCGTCAAGACGGTCCGGCCGGACAGGCCCAGGATGCCGACGACGACGGCCCATACGCCAAGGATGCCGTAACCCGCCAGCGTGAGGACCGTGTATTCGTGGATGTGTTGCGGAAGCTCCATCGTGCCGAGATAAGGGAACACGAGGATCCCCACGCCAATCAGCCACACGATGCTCATCACATGATGCTTCGCCATGACGGTTCCTTTGACGGCGTTTCCCCGCGGGCAACGGCAGGCTGGGTCGAGGCCCAAGGGCCGAGGATCCACCTTCTCTTTCACGCCCTGAAAGGGCGCGGGACGGTAGCCGGGGGCGACCATCGGGAGCCCCCGGAACGCGGCCGTCAAAATCCAGAGCCCCGACGGGGCGAAAGAAAACTCGCGTTGCGCTCGGCTTGCTCTCTGTCGCCCCGTCGGGGCTCTGTCGATTGAGGCGCGCTTACCGGGGGCTCGTCTTTCGACTCGCTTCCGGCTTCGCCTTCGGCTACGCCGGACAAGTCGCTCGCTCAAGACTTCACCCCCGGCTACCTTCCCCCGGCCCGTCGGGCCTGAAAAACCACGGCATTCGAGCGTGTAGGCTGGGTCGAGGCCGCAGGCCGATGACCCACCTTCTCTTTCTTGCATTCAATACGAGAAGCTGTCGGTATGTATTGCATCGTAGGCCCCAGGAGTTCTGATGTTTTCGGTAGTATTAACTTATCCGAGACGAACATTACTTCGCGCCCTTTGTAACGGCTCTGGGCTGTGTAATGTAGATCGTATACGATGCGTCGATGTGATTTGTATAAGCCATACCTTACTGCGGCATAGTCATAAGTTACCACCCACGGTTGGCTCAATCTAGCCACACGTTTGGCTAATCTACGGTGGTCGGACACTTTGTAATCGTTGAGATACAAGCCGTCTCCGTTTTCAATATATGGTGGGTCGTAAAACGCTAATGCATTCCTCCCCAGCGTTGGAAGCACTTGGTCAGTAAACTGCATTGCATCCATGTTGTATAGTCTGATTCGGCTAGCATGTCTTCCGATCTGGCGAATTCGGCGTATGATCTCGGCTTTGTTAAACCGGGCGTCAAGGTTCCATCGGCCTTCCTGCTTCTTGCCACCTATTACGCCGCCGGCAATAATGCCTGATCGATTTGTTCGATTTAGGAACAAGGTTGCGAATCCCAGCGCATCAAGATCGGCGTCCTCGCGATTATCGTACACCGATCTTTGTCGTTTCCATTCCTGCATCGTGATGGATACGCGGCTGATATTTCGACAAAGTTTATCCGTATCATTTAGAACCGTATGCCAGAATGCGTATACAGGGCGGCTGAGATCGTTGATATGAACTACTGCGGCATACTCCTCGAGCATTAGCGTTAGTGCGATAGCGGCTCCTCCGGCATATGGCTCGATATAATGTATATCCTTCAGCCCATTAGCTTCCATAAGTCGCGTAATGGTACCGATCAGTCTCCGTTTTCCGCCCGGATATCGCAAAGGTGTATAGTAAGACATGCGCGATGGCTCACATGGTATGATTACAATCTGCTACTACGATACAAATTATGCCTACGGCGACCAAATGGCAATGATAAATGGTTGCAAGCTGTTCCAGGAAGCTCGTAAATCACCTGGAGCCGGAAAAACATTTGCGTTGTGAACATAGCTATTCATCATATTTATGGACGGAGCGAGGAAGGAATCGCCCTGCAGCGCCCTCCGCACTGGGCTGGCCTGTTCTTTGGTTAAACTTTTTCGAGAGATTAAATCTGCAAGCACCTGCTGAAGCTTCTGCCGCAATCTTGCCTCCAACCCAACCGAAAGTTTTTTATCTCCAATATAGGTATCAACGCTTAGTTCGATGAACACCCGGAAAAGGACGCTTATGGCGTTAGGAAAATCTTCCAGAGATAGATATCGTAGTTCTTTCTCAATCTCACGGACGCGAGGATCACTTACGTTCAATACACAGTCGCTCGGTATGAGACGGCTACGAGGTTTCGCACGTCTATTCCGAGTCGCTCTTTTGGTTCCGGCCTCGATTTGACTTCCTTCCGCATCGATGCCGTTGCCGCTCTTCTTGGTTGGCCTCACAACAATCTCGGATGGAAGGTTGTTGGCGTATTGGATCCGCTGTTCGTGGGTGTAAATATGTTGCGTCTTAGTGGTGCCTTTGGTTAGATCATTTGCGATATAAAGTAGAGCTTTCGCAACATCCTTCTTGTTAGCTAATAGCTTGAGCTTTTTGTCTTTCCATTCGATGCCAATTTGGGCACGTACTTCAGGAGTTCCAAGCAAACGCCTGTAACTAGCCGCTGGTACTTCACGCCGTGCTTCCGCCGTTATCGCTCCATGTTTTTCCAGAAAATTCAAAGCTTGAGTGTGAATATCAAAACCTTTTGTCCGCGACTGGAATCTTGCAACATCATCACTACTCCAAGGAACTATTCCAGCGCCTCCGTTCTCACCAGTATGCCGGAGTTCGACCCAGTGTCTTGCCTCGTCCCGGTCCTTCACTTGCAAACAGAGTACATCTTCCACCGGTGACTTTTGGTACTCTTTACTCAAATTGCGCAGTTCTTTGAGCACCCCTTCATCAACGGCCCCGGCAAATATTTCTGGATTTTCGAGTGCTTTCAAAGCCACAATTCGCCGATTGCCTTCCAGAACAATGCAACGGGAGTGATCACCTTCGAAAGGCATAACAATCGGCAGATCGGCAGGATTCAAACCATGCCCCAAGATATCCCTAGCCAAGGCCAGTAGTTTGGGCCCTTGGTGGCGTGCAAGCTCTCGCTGCACTTCCCGCTGGCCAGCATTGGGAAGCGGAATACGGGGGTTAATCTCATCTATCAATAAATCCGAAGGCTTGACGGGAATGGTGTTGGGCATGCTGAGTAGTAAACCAATTCATCCTGAAAGAGTCAAAATATTGTTGTACCTGAAAAATGTCTTTCGTTCACTACCAAGCCATCTTGGAACACCATAGCAGTCTTCGCATCATTCGCGGCTCATTTCCCGGCGGAATCAGCGGACGCGCAGCGTACAGCCGGGCACGGGCGAGCCCTGGCGGGCGAACCACGTGCGGCGCTCCTCGACGACGTCGAAGTGAATCGTCACGTCGCCGGCGGGCAGGTCGCGCGGCACGTTGATTATCTGCGTGACGGTGACGGACTCGCCCGGCGGCAGGTCGCGGCGGCCCAGCGGCGTGCGCGGGCCCAGCTCGCGGTCGGGCGAGTCGGCGGCGCTGCTTCCGGTGAAGACGCCCAGGTTGAATTGGCGTGCCGCGTCGGCTGCGGGCAGCGTTTCGCCGGAGCGGTTGAGGATGGTCACCTCGACGGTCAGTCGCTCGCCCGGGCGCGCGGTCAGCTCGCGCGGGGCGACGATCTCCACGCGGTAGTAGTACGGCCAGTATTCCTCGACGAGCCAGCGGCGGAACTCTGGCCAGCCGCCGGTGGGCCGCCCGGCCGCGGCGCAGGCGGATTCGTACAGTCCGGCCACCGCGCCGATGCCGTCGCCGTCGTCGGCCAGGTGCAGGTACCGCGCCGACAGTTGCTCGCGCGCGGCGTCGTAGGG
>DNAS01000089.1:13772-18850 GCA_003485185.1 Phycisphaerales bacterium
TGGCCGCCGACGGCCATCGCCGCCATCACGCTCGCCAAGCCCGTGCGGTCGGCACCGTGGGCGCAGTGGATGAGGATGGGGCGCTCGGCCGTCTCGATCGCGTCGGCCAGCGCCAGCAGCAGCGGGCGCGGCGGGAGGCGCATCGCCGAGAGCTTGAGGTTGACGTGGCGCAGGCGGAGTTGCTCGGCCAGCGCGACCTCGGCCGGCCAGAAATCGCGCGAGCTCTCGCCGCGCAGGTTGAGGACGGTGCGCAGGCCGTAGCGCCGGGTCCAGCGGCGGAGCTGGCTGTCCGACGGCTGGGCCGAGCGATACACCTGTCCCGGCACGACGGTGTGGAAGTTCCCGGAGAAGAAGCGGAGGTAGAGGTAGTACCCGCCGGCGGCGGCGACGGACAGCGCGATCACGATGCCGGCCAGAAGCCACGCGAGGCGGCTGCGCGAGGAGGTGTCGTTCCGGTCGGCCATGCCAGCAGGATAGCGGTTGTGAGGCGAAAAACAAGCGGGCGGCGCGGGGGAAAATGGCGGGAAAACCGCGAACAAATGGCCCGCGAAATGCCGATAATTCCTGTTTGGGCAGGTGTCGGGGTAAAACGTGCGCAGCAGGTTTTGCCGCGCTTGACATCGGCGGCGCGAGTTTCTATACTGCCCCGTTCTATCCCTGGGTACGCGGAGCGCCAGGCGCCTGCAAGTGCCCGTGAACACGCACGGCAAGACAATAAGAGGTAGAAACATCGTGGCGAAAAAGGCAACGTCCCGGAAGTCCGCAGCCGGGAGCAAGACGGCGAAGAAGCCCACCCCGAGCCGCGCGCGCAAGACGTCGGCGTCGCGCAAGGTGCCCGGAAAAGCCGCCCAAAAGACGGCGCAAAAACCCTCCAAAAAGCTACCCGCCAAGGCGGAAAAGAGCGCGAAAAACGCGAAAAGTGTGTCTGTTATGAGGAAATCCCCCCTGTCCAAGGCCCAGTTGAAAGAGTTCGAGAAACTGCTGCTGGCGAAGCGGCGCGACTTGGTCGGGGACATGAACGGCATCGAGGCGCAGGCGCTGCGGACCAACCGGCAGGACGGAAGCGGCGATCTGTCCAACATGCCGACCCACCCGGCCGACATCGGCACCGACAACTTCGAGCAGGAATTCACCCTGGGACTGCTGGAGAGCGAACGGGCGCTGCTGAAGGAGATCGACGAGGCCCTGACCCGCATCAAGCAGGGCACGTTCGGCGTGTGCGTTGGAACCGGCAAGCCCATCAGCCAGCCGAGGTTGCGCGCACGGCCGTGGGCGAAGTACTGCATCGAATACGCCCGCATGATCGAGAAGGGCCTGGTCCGCCCCGGCGAGGAAGAACCCGACTCGTTCGACGAGGACGAGGGCGACGAAGACGAGGCCGAAGCCGACGACGACCGCGCCCCCGAAGGCGATTCCGAGGGCGAAGTGGAGTTCCTCGACGACGAGGAATAGCCCCTTGCCATCTCAACACAAAGCCAAGGCAGAAAATGGGTTAGAGCCTGCCGCGGCCCCTGCGCAAGTCCCCTGTGCCTTCCGCCGTCCGGCGGCTGTGGTGACATTTCTCGTCGTGACCGTCGCGGCACTCGCGGCCGACCTAGCCAGCAAGCACGCCGTCTTCGAGGCGCTGCTCCGCGACCCGTCGATTCCGGAACGCATCGAGCGGCTGCGCAAGGTGTACGGGGCGGATCTCACCACACATGACGCGCTGCGGCGGCTGCAGGTTCAGCAGCAAGTCGCGCCGGGAGTAGACTTTACGCTCTCCACAAACCGCGGCATCGTCTTCGGATGGTACATGCCGCCGTGGTCGGTTCTGATCGCCACCGTTTTGACCATCGGCCTGGTTGGGTATTTTTTCGCAACGTCCGACGCCCGTACCCGGACCGCGCACGTGGCGTTAGCCATGATCCTGGCCGGAGCCCTCGGCAACCTCTACGACCGTATGTTCTCGGCCGTGGCCCTGCCCGGGATGGAACCTATCACCCAGGAAGTACGGGACTTTATAGATTGCAGCCGCATCGAGATCGGCGGCGTGAACTATCCGTGGATCTTCAACGTGGCCGACGTCTGGCTGGTGGTCGGCGTGGCGCTGCTCGTGCTGTACTGGTGGTTCGGCAGGCATCCCATCACGCCCCCCACACGGCGTGGGCACTGATTCCCCATTCGCGTCTAAGTGATGCGCATTATCCCCCACCTGCCTGCTAAATCCTGACGCGACCTGCCTGTTGATTCTTCCTGTCTTCCAGTTGCATTCCCTTAGCTCGCTTGAACTTGTGCCTCACGACATTGTTTTTCCGGCCATGAAACTCCGCAACGGCACAGCCGGTGCAAGAAGGAGGGTGGAGCCTCGCAAACGGGATGCGGCGGACCTTCGCCTTGGTAGCTTGGTGGCAGCGGCAGTCCGGCGGGAAGTGTGCGATGGAGGGTTCCGGTAAAGTCTCATCCGGAAACCGCGTCTTCCCGCCGGCTGCTTTTTTGCGCGCATCGCGCGGCATGCGAACGTACAATCCGCCGCATGACGGATGGGCACAACACCCCGGCCGCGAGCGCGCGCCGCGCGGCGCGATGGCAACTGGCGGCGCATCTGGCCGACGCAGCCGCCATCGGCCTGCTGGCGGCATGGACACATTGGGTGTTCCCGTGGCTGAATCGCACGTGGGGCATCCGCGCGACGGCGGCGCTGCCGCTGTGCCTCGTGGCGTACGCGGCGATGATCTTCCCGCTGCGCTATCACATCGACTGCCGCCTGCGCGGGCGCGGCGCGCTCGGCGTGATGGACGTGATCCTCCCGCTCGCCTGGCGGCTGATTGGGCTCCAGTTGTTCATCCTCGGCGCGTATGTGGGACTGATGGCGCTCGCGACGCCGCCGCTGGCCTGGCCGGTGGGCGCGCTGGCTGCGGCGGTACTGGCGGCAGCCGTCTGGATGCTGCTGGCGCCTGCGCGCGGCTCGCCGCGCCCGCTGGACGCGCTGGCGACGGACGCGCCGGGCGGCGAACCGTTCGACGCCCTGCGCGCGCTGGCGGCGGAGGCCGGGCTGCCCGGCCTGCGGCTGCGACTTCTGCCGCCCGACGAGCGCGGCGAGATGTTCGCGCTGGCGTATCGTCTTGCGGGCAAGCCGACCGTCCTGCTCGGGCGCGACCTGCCCGCGCGTCTCGACCCGGCTGAGCTGCGGGCGTGCTTCGCGCACGAGTTGGCGCACCTGCGCCTGCGCCACGCGATGTGGGACACCCTGTCGGCCTTGCCGACGTTTCTGCTGGCATTTCTGCTGGCCGGCGCGGCGCTCCTGCTGGACCCTGACGGAAACTGGCACACCCATCTCGATCAGGCGTTTGCGCCGATCCTGCTGGCGCTTTGGCTGGCCGGCGCGGTCGCGCATCCGCTGCGTCTCTGGCTGAGCCGCGCGCAGGAGCGTCAGGCGTACCGATGGGCCCTGAAAGCGACGGGCGATCCGCGCGCGTTCCTGGCGGCCGTGCGAAAACTCGCCGGCGCGAATCTCGCCTCGCCCGCCCCGGCTGGCCTGCTCGAAAAGCTCCTCTACGAGACGCACCCGGCGCTGGCGGAAGTCGAATCGCTTGCAGCCGCCCATGACATCGCCCCCGGCGATGCGGTATGATGGGCTTTTCCGCACGGCGCGGCAGTGAGCGACCCATGACCCGAGACAAGACCAGACGGGTGAACGTGTTCCTGGCCGGGATCATCCAGGGCTCGAAGATCGAGCCCTCCATCCACGCGCAGGACTGGCGCGGGCCGATCCGCCAGGCCCTGGCCCGCCACGCGCCGCGCGCCGACGTCTACTGCCACTACAGCGAGCACCCGGAGAGCATCACCTACGAGCTGCCGAAGATCCGCGAGGTCTTCGCCGAGGGCAACCGCCGGGCCGCCGCCTGCGACGTGCTCGTGGCGTACGTGCCCAGCGCGTCGATGGGCACTGCCGTCGAGATGCACGAGGCCGCCCGCCACGGCGCCGTCGTGCTCTCCATTACGCCGCTGAAGGCCAACTGGGTCATCCGTGCCTACAGCGACCGCATCTTCGAGACCGTCGAGCAGTTCGAGGCCTTCCTCGCCGCCGGCGAACTGGACGCGCTGCTGCGGGCGAAGAAGCGAATGTGATCAGAGGGGAAAGGCCGAAGGGAAAAGGCCGAAGCGGAAAGGATTGAGGTGTGAGGACTGAGGGGTAAATGATTTGAGATTTTTGATTTTGGATTTTGGCTTTGAGAGCGCCTGTCCCGGTGCCAGGAATGCGGAAAATCAAAAATCAAAATTCCAAAATCGAAAATGGCGCAATGAGACCGATTGACCGTTTGACCGGGTCCCAGGTCCCTGGTCCCGAGTCCCGGAAAAAAAGTATCCCGGAACTGAGGAACCAGGAACCGGGCCCGCGCAGAGTCTTTTTCCGGGTTCCTAGTTCCTTAGTTCCCGGTTCCTTTTGAGAGAATCATGGCTTTTCTGGACATGACTTTGGAGCAGCTTTCGTCGGCCGTCGCGGAGATGGGCGAGAAGCCCTTCCGCGCGCGCCAGCTCGCCGAGTGGGTGTACCACAAGGGCGTGACGGACCCTGCCGCGATGACCAACGTGCCCAAGGCGCTGGCGGAGCGGTTCGAGATTCTCACCAGCCGGCCGGCCGGGCGCGCGGACAGCGCCGACGGAACGGTCAAGCTCCTGCTGGAGCTGCACGACGGCGAGCGGATCGAGTGCGTGCTGATTCCCACGGAGCGGTTCGCGACGGCCTGCCTGTCCACCCAGGCCGGCTGCGCCATGGGCTGCGCGTTTTGCGCCACGGGCCTGGGCGGGCTGCGGCGGAACCTCTCGGCCGGGGAGATCCTCGAGCAGGTGCTGCACCTCCAGGCCGCCTGCGGGCGCAAGGTCACGCACGCGGTCTTCATGGGCATGGGCGAGCCGCTGGCCAACTACGACGCGACGGTCGCCGCTGTCCGCGCCCTGACGGACCCCGCGCGGTTCGGCCTCAGCGCCCGCCGGGTGACGGTCTCGACGGTCGGCCTGCCCGGGCCCATCCGCCGGCTCGCGAAGGAGAACCTGCCGATCACGCTGGCCATCAGCCTGCACGCGCCCAACGACGCGCT
>DNAS01000089.1:19005-19348 GCA_003485185.1 Phycisphaerales bacterium
CTGCACGCGCCCAACGACGCGCTGCGCCGGGAGCTGATTCCCGCAGCCGCCAGGGTCCCCATCGAGCGGATCGTCGCGGCCGCCCAGGAGTTCTACGACGCGCGCGGGCGCGAGGTCACGCTGGAGTACGTGCTGCTGGGCGACGTGAACGACACGCCCGTCTGCGCCGAGGCGCTGGCGAAGATCGCGAGTCGCCTGCGTTGCAACGTGAACCTGATCCGGTACAATCCGGTGTCGTCGCTGCCGTTCCGCAGCCCGTCGAGCCGGGCGGTCCGGGCCTTCGCCGAGCGACTGTCGCGGCGCGGGGTCAACGTCCACGTCCGCCGGTCGCGCGGCGCCGACG
>DNAS01000157.1:0-197 GCA_003485185.1 Phycisphaerales bacterium
GGCGCTGCGCGCCGCGGCCGAGGCGTGGGCCGTCGCGCCGCCGGAGGCGCGCGCCGAATACGCCGAAATCGGGCGCAAGTGCTCCAACGCGTTCCTGCGGCACTTCGTCCGCCCGGACCGGCGGCTGATGGCCAACCAGACGGTGGGCCCGGACGGCCAACCCGTCGCCGTCATCCCCGCCACTCCGGATGCCGACC
>DNAS01000157.1:431-18102 GCA_003485185.1 Phycisphaerales bacterium
ACGCCCTGCGCCTCTGGTCACCGCCCGCGTGCGAGTGCGATTCCAGAAAGTAGTTCGGGCCCGTCTGCCCGGCGTAGCGCAACAGCGCCAGGATCGCGTACGCGCCGGCGCGGAATGACAATTGCAGGAACCCGCGTATGGACCGGAGGATTGGTTTCTCCGTATAATCCGTGCCGTTTTTGGGCGGTATCGAGGCAGCCCCGCAAATCCGTGGGCGTTTCCATCCGATTCGTTTTGAGGCAAAGGAGCAGGGGATGCGTGCGTTGGTTTTGCAGGAATTGACGACGGAGCAGAAGATCGGGCAGATGCTTCTGGCGCGCCGGCCCGTGAATCGCGAGGGGTTCGAGGCAATCCTGGACCTGATCCGCAATCGAAGCCTGGGAGGTCTTCATCTCAGCGAAAGCCTGCCCGACCTGCCGGTGCCTCGCATGGTCGAAAGGATCCACGAGGTCGCGGACTATCCCCTGCTGCTCTGCGAGAACATGGAGAAGGGGTTCACCAACGCCCAGGCGATTCCGTTCCCCGACCAGATGGGCATCGGGGCATCCGGTTCGGAAGAGCTGGCGTACGAGGCGGGGCGCATCACCGCCATCGAGGCCAAGAGCCGCGGATTCAACGTAGTCTTCGGTCCGATCGTCGATCTGGCCATGCACCCGCGCGCGTGCTGCGTGGGCCCGCGCTGCTTCGCTGCCGACGCGGAGACCGTCGCGCGGATGGCCTCGGCCATGATCCGCGGATACCAGGACAACGGGATGATCGTCACCGCCAAGCACTATCCGGGCTTCGGCGAGTCGGAGATCGATTCGCACCTGGGCATGGTGTATCTGACGTGCGACCGGGAGCTGCTGCTGGAGCGCGAGCTGCGCCCCTACCTGGAGGCGATGCGGACGGCCGACCTGTCCGGCGTGATGGTCGGGCACATCATGGTTCCGAAGGTCGACCCGAAGTATCCCGCCACGCTGTCGCCGGCGCTGATCGGGCTGCTGCGGGAAGCGGGCTACGACGGCCTGATCATGACCGACTCGCTGGCGATGGTGGGCCTGACGAACCTGTTCGGGCTGGAGGCGTGCCACGGGCTGGCGATGGCGGCCGGCAACGACATGGTGATGACCAGCTACCGCCTGGACAACCGCGTGGCGTACGAATACATGCTGAAGGCGTACCGCGCCGGGCAGGTGTCCGACGAGCAGGTGGACAGCGCGGCGCGTCACGTGCTGGCGGCGCAGGCGCGGACGCTCCAGCCGGCCAGCCAGCCCCGCGTGACCGACGCGGACCACGCGTCGGCGCTGCGCGTCTCGGAGTCGGCGCCGGCTGCGGTGCTGCGCGGCGCCGCGTCGCCCGCGCTGGCGACCGACAAGCGGCACCTGTTCCTGGTGCAGGTGAGCAACGATTTCACGAGCCCCGCCAACGGAAAGCGCTACATCGACCGCGACGGGCAGGACACGCGCGACATGGAGCCCGCCGTCCGACGCCTGTTCCCCCGCTCCGACGTGATCCCCCTGAGCGACTACCCCAGCGCCGTTGAGATCGAGCACGCGTGCAGCAAGTCGATGGACTACGACAGCGTGGTGATGGTGGCCTACGCGTGGACCCACAGCTACACCGGCTCGTCGGACCTGACGCGGCGGCTGATCTCGCTGCTGGACGGGCTGTCGCACAAGCTGTCGGCCGTCGTGCTGATCGGGAACCCCTACGCCGCCCGCGAACTTCCGCCGACGCCGAGGCTGATCTGGGCGGCCGACGGCGGCTTCTGCCGCGAGGCGGCGCTGAAGGTGCTGGCCGGACAGCTCCAGCCGGTCGGAAAGATTCCCGTGCCGCTGACCCTGCGCGACGCGCCGCCGAGGTGAAAACCTTCCGCCGCGGGAAACTCCATTTCGGATTGCGGAATCCCTCTCCCTCCAGGGGAGAGGGCGGGGCGAGGGTGCTTTTCCTCAGTCCCCGGTTCCCGGTTCCGTGATTACGGATTGTCCTTCACGACGACGTACTGCGGCGCGCCGGTCAGCATGAGCGCGATCGCGCCGTTCTTGACTTCCACGGTGTCCTGCTCTCCGTAGAGCTTGTATGCCTTCAGCGCGCCGCTCGCTCGGAGGGGAATCCGGACGGCGTGGGTCGTGGCTTTGTCGGGGCTTTCGCCGGGCGGCGGGCTGGTCCACGCCACGAGCTTCTGCCCGCCGTTCTTGTGCACGAACCGCAGCACGAAATCCCGCGGCGAGTCCAGCGGAATCCGCTTGTCCAGGCGATAGCCGTCGAGCTGCTCGATCATGAACTTGCAGGCGGTGTAGGCGGGCGTCGGGCGGTTGTTGCCCTCGACGAGGCTGAAGCCCT
The DNA here is from genome assembly GCA_003485185.1 of Phycisphaerales bacterium. GTDB lineage: Bacteria > Planctomycetota > Phycisphaerae > SM23-33 > SM23-33 > UBA12270. The sequence goes on from DNAS01000157.1 coordinate 2,757, forward strand.
CCTTGCCGCTCCACTCGTACCAACTGGTCAGCCGGATGTCGCACAGCAGGTCCACCATGTACTGGCGGACGAAATGCCACGCTTGGTACTCGCGGCTGAGCTTCGGGTCGCCGCCGGCGTATCCTTCGGCCTTGCCGATGGGGAACCCCCGCTCGCTGTTGAGCAGCGGCATTTTTTTCGTGCCGGCGGCGGCCATCATCTCGCGCACCTTCGCATACGCCTCGAGATAGTCCTCCGGGCACTTGGTGGAATACGGGTGCAGCGACCAGGCGTCGATGCCCGACTTGAGGACGCCCTTCTGGAAGCAGTAGCCCATCCAGGCGTAGGAGGCCGACCAGATGCCCGAGACCGACCCGCCCACGACGATGCAGTCGGGGTTGGCCTTGTGCATGGCCGGCGCGACCACCTTGACCAGCGCGACGTATTCCTCGGCGTACTGCTCGGAGTTGTGCATTCCGTGCTTGCCCCAGAACGTGCGGGTGTTCGGCTCGTTCCAGATTTCCCACATGACGTCGTAGTCCTTGTATCGCACGGCCAGCGCGGCGGCGAACTTCGCGTAGCCCTCGCGCCCGCGCGCCTCCAGCACCGTGCCGTACAGCGGGTTGCTGAAGGCGATGCAGCCGAGCACGGACAGCCCGCGCTCCTTGCAGTCCTTCATCAGCCGGTCGTACTCGCTGAAGTCATACACGCCGGGCTTCTTCTCCACGCTCTGCCAGATGAAGCCCCGGCGGACGAACTTCATTCCCATCTTCTGGATCTCGTCGAGGTTCGCGGCCGAGTGGTTGTGCCCCTTGATCTGCACGCCGCAGGACTGCGGGACGGTCGTGTCGGGCAGCGACCCGGCGGAGACCGAGCCGATTCCGGTCAGGACCGCCAGTGAGACGGCCGTCATCCGGCCTTTGGAAGAGGGGCGTTTTCGCGTCGTCTTGGGTCGAGTCATCGCAAGCTCCTTGTGCCTTCCTTGAAGGCGGAAATTCATTCCATCCGGGAATCACTCGGCGAGGATCACGTCGCCGACGGCATCGACTTCCTTGGTCTGGATGTCTCCGAACCAGGTCATGAAGCTGGCGCGTCCGGGGCCGTCGTCCTCGTTGAGGATGGCGGCGATGCCGAGGTTGGCCCCGACGGCCGGCGAGAACGGCGCGAGGCGCGCCCACGGGAAGAACACTTCGTAGACCATTCCGCCGGCCTTTCCGGTGGGCTTGGCCGCCACGACGACGTCCTTGGCCTCGCCGCTGGACACCCCCGCCGGCGCGAGGTGGCACCACGCCTGCGGGCCCTTCTGCCCCAGGCCCAGCGAGTAATCGTACTTGCCGCCCTTGTCCGTCGCGGCGCGGAACGGGTCGATCAGGAACTGCAACCCGTCCTGGTTCCACATCGACTCCGCCTCCTTGGGATTGCTGAACACGTCGTCCGTCACCTCCATGGCGACGTACAGGCCCTTGTCGTCCCACAGGAAGCGCAGCTTGGCGCTGAGGTCTTCGGGGCCCTTCCACGCCTGGTCGCGGCGGAGCGATCGCGCCTGCCGGGCGTCGTTCAGTTCGGCGACGGGGCACTTGCCCCAGGCGTCCTCATCGAGCCGGCCGTCCAGTTGGATTGCCTTGTCCGCGCGGGGCGCGGCCAGGAACCCGCCCACATAGCGGGCGATCTCGACGATGCGCCCCTCGGGGTCGACCACGACGGCCTTGACGCGATACACCGACAGCGGGTCCACGCCCGCCAGCGGCACCTCGATGCGGGTCTGCCCGCGGGGCGGAACGGTGCGCGTGCCTTCGGCGGCCTCGGCGAAATACGCCTTCGCCGGTTCCATCGCCTGGAGATTGAACTTCCCGATCTGGATGGGCGCCTCTCCGGCCAGGGCCATCCGCCAGGTGATCTCCTGCGGCTTGTCGCCGTTGTTGGCGACGATCAGCGCGGCGCCGGCCTTTCCGCCCTTGCCCGCCAGCGGCAGGAGTTGGGCGTCCAGCACGCCCCGGACGGGCAGGAGGAACGCCAGCTCGCCGACCTTCTTACCGCCGCGGTTGAGCAGCACGCGGACGGGCGCGTCGCGGACGAGGGTCTGGGTGGGCGCGGTGAGGGTAAACGCGGCCGCGGCCTCTCCCGCGGGGGCGGGCGCGACCTTCCAGAACGGCGGCGCGACGACCGTCACGTCCTTGGCCTCCAGGCCGGTCAGCGCCAGCGCCAGGCGCGCCGAACCGCCCTTGACGGCGCCGGCAGGCGCCGCCGTCAGCGTGGCGGCCGGGGCGCCCAGCGCGTCCGGCAGCGTGCCCGCCGCGTCGGCGTACAGCAGCAGGATGGGATCCTCGTCCACGCGCAGGGTCAGGCCCGCGCCGCCGGCGTCGAAGGTCTCGATCCCGCCGTCGATGCGGATTCGCCGTACCTCGCCCACGCCCTTGAGCGGCACAAACACGTCCTTCGCGCCGCGCTCGCTCCAGAGCACCTGGAGGCACTGGCCCGCTTCATCGCGGAACAGGATCGCCCGCAGCGGGTCGTACTGCTTCTCGACGACGAACTTCTTGACGCAGATTCCGTTGACCATGTTGTAGTAGGCGATCGCGTCGAGCTTGGGGCTGTAGCACTTGTACCGGCAGAAGAAGACGTTGTGGCTCTGCCCGGAGCTGCCCTCGTTCTTTCCTTCCGGATCGGGATACAGCAGTCCGAACCAGGAGGCGTTCTGCCCGCCGCAGGCGAAGAACGTCGCGAACTTCTTCACCAGGTCGCCCGCGACGACGCGGCGGGTCATTCCCTGGCTGTTCAGGCCCAGCTCGGTGGACCAGATCGGTTTGGGATGCCCGTACTTTTTGAACAGCTCGCGGTACTTCTCAAAGGTCCGCCGGATGCTGTCCACGTCGTTGTAGGTGTGGAAGTCGTACACGTCGCAGTATTGCCCGTAGCCGGCCTGGAAGTATTCCTCCATCGGACCGGAGGAGGTCCCGAGCACCAGCACGGACGGGTCGGCGCGCTTCGCGCCTTCGTACATCGCCTTGTACGCGCGGACGTCCTCGAGCACCTTCTCGCCCTTGCCGTGAGGTTCGTTGCCCAGGCAGACGATGATCCGCCCGTCCTTTCCGTACTCCTTGACGAGGTTGGCGGCGCCTTCGCGCAGGGACGTCTCGTCGTATTCCTCGTAGCCCTTGCGGCGATACTCGATGGTGTTTCCGACCGTGCCCATGACGGCCCCCATGCCGTACTTCTCGATGAGATCGAACCGCGGCGCGGAGGGTTTGTACGGCGGCTGGGCCTTCCAGCGGCTCCAGATTCCGCAGACGCGGAGCCCCAAGCGGTCGGACAGGGTGAAGTATTCGACGATGCGGTTGTCCCAGTTGCGGCTGGTAAAGGGAATGTCCTTCCACGGGTGCTTTTTCGCCTCGGCTTCGGGCAGGACGGCCAGCGAGGTGAATTCGGTGAACGACTCGCCGCCCTTGCGGGGGATCTCGATGTGGAGTTCGTAGTACCGCCCGGTCTCGAGGGGCGTTTTGGCCAGATCGAGCGTGGCGGTGTAGAGGAAGGCTTTTTTCTCCCGCTCGGCGGGTTCGAGGGTGGCTGTGAGGGGCTCGGCCTGCTCGGCGCCCCAGTAGTCGCGCAGGACGAACGTCACGGTGCGGCGCTCGGGCGGCAGCGGGCGGGCCGCCTCGACCTTCAGCGAAAGTTTGATCGCGTCGCCCGGATAGAACATGTTGCCCTCGCGTTCGCCGCGGAGCAGGGCCCGCGTGATCGACTCGGGGCTCTGGAAGACCGGCGCGACGAACGCGGCAGAAAGGTCGTCCATCCGGAACCGCCCGTACGTCTTGTTGAGCTGGACGCGGAAGCGGGCCGAGGCCGTGCCCTCCGGCAGCGCGACGCGCTTGCGGACCGGCTGCCAGTTGACCTTCCCGTACAGTTCCGCCACGTCCACCTGCCCGATGCGCCGCCCGCCGGCGTCGAGGCATTCCAGCGTGACGACGGCGTTGTAGGAGTTGTCCGGCGAGAACAGGTCGGCGCGGAACGCCCCGCCGAGTTCCCACTGTCCCGGCGCGGCGGCGAAGGCGGGCCCGGCCGCCCCGGCCGGGTCGTTGACCTTCTCCTGCGAACGCGCCACGCACAGCGAGCGGGCGCCCTGGAACGGCTCTTCCGCCGAGATCGAAACCTCCCCCTGCGACTCCCAGCCCGTCGGCAGGCGGTCGGACTTCTCGAAGTCCTCGCGGTAGGCCGACGGCTGGACCTTGCCCGCCACGACGACCTCCGCCTCCACGTTCGCCAGGAACAGCGACGGGGTTTTGGTCTGCTCGTCCGGGCCGATGGGCAGCGTGATCGTCAGGAGCTTCGGCGGGCCGTGCCACTTGCCGTCCTTCGCGCCGCCCCACGACTCGCTTCCGGCGATGTCGGAGACCTTCAGCGTATAGTCGCGCCATTTCCCGTCGGGCTCGACGGGAATCCCGCCGCGCTTCTGGTGGGTCTGGCCGGAGGAATCGACGAGGCGCAGTCCGAACCGTCGCCCGCCCTCCAGCCGGGCGCGGAAGCGGATTGTCACGAGGTCCTCCGCGCCGAGCGCGCGCAGGTCTTTCTGCGCCTCGACGTACCGCCCGCCGGCGGTAAAGTCGCCGTGGAGCTTCAGGCAGGACTGGCCTTTCTCCGGCTGGTTGGCCACCACGTCCAGCGCGCCTTTGGCGCCGCGGAATTCCTGCCCGATGCCCAGGTTCCAGTCGGTCTGGCCTTCCAGCAGTTCGTCGAGACGGACCCAGGTGGCGGTCCGGGCGGCAGGGGCCGATTCGGCGGACGCGCCGACGGCCACGCGGACATCGCGCAACCAGAGCGAGTCCTTCTGCCCCTTCGTGCCCGTCAGGAAGTACAGCCCCGTCGCGGGTCCGTGCCACTTTCCGTCCTTCGCACCGCCCCAGTATTGATACTGCGCGACGCCGGGAACCGCGTCGGGCTTGCCCATGCGCTGGAAGAACGTCTCCAGCGGGAAGACCACCTGCTGCCACTGCTCGCCGCGCTGGATTCGCAGCTTGACCTGGTGGCACTGCCCGCCCGAGTCGATGACACGGAACTTCAGCACGTCCGACTGCGGGGATTTGACCTCCAGCATCAGCGTGCGGATCGCCAGGTTGGGCAGGCTCCTGCCGGCATGGACGTACAATCCGCCCTGGGTCAGATCCGCGGTGAGTTTCAGCGCCGGCCCGCGGTCGCCCTCGGGCGGTTCGACCTCGATGCCGCCTGTGGCGCCGGGAAACTCCGGGCCGTTTCCGAAGGACCAGCCGAGGCTCTTGCCCTCGGCGTCGAACAGGTTGACGAACCCGCCTTCCTCGCCCCGCGCCGCGGCGCCGAGAAGAAGCAGGTGCAACGCCATGATCCGGACGACAAGTTTCATCTCTCGCTTCCTTTTTCTGCTTGCGGAAAAAGACTCACCACGAAGAAAGAAGGACTGAGAACCGAGGACTGAGGGAAGAAGAAGGCAATAGGCCGTAGGCAATCGCGGGACATTCCGGCGCGCCTCTTACCGAGCCGCGACCGTGAGGGAGCGGTCGCCGGATGCCGCGAGGAGGAAGGAACCCGGAACTAGGAACCGGGGACGGGGGAAAAGCACCCTCACCCCGCCCTCTCCCTTGGAGGGAGAGGGATTCCGCAATCCGAATTCCGCAATCCGAATTCCGTTTGTGTTCTTCGTGTTTCATTCCGTCTGCTGGTTCCGTCGGGGTGGCCGGTCAATTCACCACCAGCGTTCCATCCTGCTCCTTCCAGACGCGAATGCCCTGGGTTCCCGGCAGGGTGGTGACGATGCTGTTGTGCAGCGTCAGCAGGCGGTAGGGGTCGCACAGTTCGGCGTGTCCGTCGCCCATCAGGGCCGCCGTGCCGGTTTCGTGCGCCAGCCAGGCCGACTGCTGGTTGCGATAGCTGTCCGACCACGTCATCCGCGCGAGGAATTGGGGCGAGCCCTCGTCCACTTTCGCCTTTCCCGCCGAGCCGTCGCCGGCCGACGTGTCCGCCACCATGCAGAACTCCGCGGGCGTGGGATTGTCGTCCCTTCGGAAGCCGTAAAACAGGCCGCCGTCCCAACTGCGGCGGATCATGAAAGTCGCGTCGCGATAGACGCTGGGATTGCTGTATGCGCCCCCGCCGAACACGCAGTACATGCCGAGGCAGCCGGGACTCTTCTCGTTGTTCTTCGGACAATGCGGCGGGCCCGATTGGGAAGCGCTCAGGTACCCCGACGCGTAGGGCGGCAGGTAGAACTCGTACCACCACCACGTCACGTACTTGGGGACGCTCTGGTTGCCGGTGTTGGCGATGATGCCGTCGTTGTCGTTGGCGTACAGCGACAGGGCCACCCCCACCGCGTGCTGCCCGCTGAGGCAGACGGCGACCATCGCCAGCTCCCGCGCCTTGCGCAGGGAAGGCATGAGGATCGACACGAGCAGCGAGAGGATGGCCACCACGACCAGAAGCTCGATGAGGGTGAAGCCGCGCGGACGACAGGCGATTGCGACGCGGCGCGAAACGCCAGCGGATTGTCTCGTCGGGTTCCTCATGTGCCGGTGGATTCTCCCTGGAAGACGGGCACATCGTCCGGCTGGACCAGCAGCGGGCCCTGCCATTCCGAATGGTCGCCCGCGAACCAGTCCAGACACACTTGCAGGTACGGATCCCACTCGGGCGAACTCAGGCAGGTCACGGAGGGAACCGTGTAGGGCAGGCGGCCGGCGTCGTCGTCGGCGGAGCAGACCGCGATGTCCCGCCCGGGACAAAGCCCGTGATCGCGGATCGCCCGCATCGCGCCCAGCGCCGCGGCGCCCGTCACGCAGAACAGGGCCGTGCCGCCCAAGGCGCGCTGCTCCAGCAGGCGGCGGGTCGTCGCGTAGGCGCGCTCGAGGGAAGACCCGAACAACTCCACGGGCTCGTTGAACAACTGTCCGACTTTTCCGTGCGCGCGGGTCCAGAGGCGCCACTGGTCGATCCGATCTTGAATGTTGCCGCCCATCGGCTGGGTGTTTAAACAGGAGACGGCTTCATGATTCGCCACCTCGTCCAGCAGCCGGCGGATCGACGACGGCGTGGTGAACCGCAGGCACGGCAATCCGTATCCGGACGTGTCCTGCTCCAGCACGACGACGCGCCGGCCCGAACTCTTGAGCAGCGAGACGGCCTCCGCCGGCAGGTCGTCTCCCAGCGGCACGAAGAACACGCCGTCGAACGCGCGAATCGTCTGCGAGATCATCACGTCGCGCCAGTGCGTGTAGCCAACGAGCTTCAATTGCCAGCCTCGCGCCGTCGCCAGGCGCTCGATGGCGCGATGCCAGATGGCAATCCACGGCGTGGGATACGCCGGCGCCAACAGCACCAGGTGTCGGACCGCGCGCGGAGTCTCCGGCGCGACGGCGATGCGCCCCGACGGAAGCTTGTGGAGAATCCCCCGCCGGACAAGATCCAGCAGCGCCTTGCGAACGGTGCGGGGATTGGCATGCAACTCGGCCGAAAGCTCCGCCAGCGAGGGGAACCGACGGGCGCGGTAGTCGGCGTTCAGGACGCGCTGCTCGAGGGTGTCCGTGATGGCGGAGACTCTGGCCATGATTCCTCATAGTACCTCATGATTGCGCCATCACAAAGAAAATACCTGATTATCAGGCACTTTGAGAGAAAACGCACTTAACCGCCTGTTATACAATATATTATGACTCGTCGGAAGGCGCGCACGAAAATCCCAAAAAGGGCGAAAAAAGCGCGCGGAAATGGGGGAAAAAGGTCCGAAATGGGCGCGGAACCGCCGGAATCCCGCGGAAAATCAAGGCCCTTCGGCGGCGAATCCCGCCCAGAAGTCTCCGCCCTGTCCGGCGCGATGGTCGTCATGTTCGTCGCGCAGGCGCACCAGTTCCTTCCGCAGGCGCGCCAGCTCGGCCGAGGCCGCGCGCTCGCCGGCGAGGTTGCGCATCTCCCACGGATCCTCGCGCAGGTCGAACAACTGGGTGCGGCGCCAGCCGTCGACGACATACTCGATGAGCTTGTAGCGACCGTCGCGGACGGCGCGCTGGACGCGCTGGAAACAATGATACCGTGTCGCGGGCCCCGGCGCGTCGCGCTGGATGTCCGGGCGCAGCGACCGGCCTTCCACGGTGTCTGGGATATCGAGATCCGCCAGGTCGCACAGCGTGGGGTAGATGTCGGACAGGTAGCAGAACTGTTCGCGCCGCGCGTCGGCGGGAATTCCCGGGCCGGCGAAGATCAGCGGCACGCGGACACTGTGCTCGTAGAGGCTCTGTTTGCCCATCAGGCCGTGCTGCCCGCAGGCCAAGCCGTTGTCGCCGGCAAGCACGACGATCGTGGACTCGCCCAGCCCGCCGGCCTCCAGCACGTCCAGGATGCGCCCGATCTCGTGGTCGAGGTGGCTGATCATCCCGTAGTATTCGGCGACGTGGCGGCGGATGGCCTGTTCCGTTCGCGGCCAGCTCTCCAGCTCTTCGTCGCGCCCGGCGAGGCTGCCGTTGTCGAACGGATGCACCGGCAGGTAGTTCGGCGGAAGCTCGATCCGGTCCGGGTCGTACCTCTCGCGGAACCGTTGCGGCATCGTGCGCGGATCGTGCGGCGCCAGGAACGCGACGTACAGGAAGAAGGGCCTGTCGCCGCTTTGCTCGCGCAGGGCCTGCACGGCCGCGTCGGCCAGCAGCGTGCTGGAATGCACTCCGCAGCGGATGTGGTCGGCATGGCGGTGCTCCAGCTCGTTGCTGTGGAACGCGTCCTTGCAGCAGGGCAGCGTGGCGTCGTACTTGCCCGACGGGTCGTAGTCGTAGACGGGCACGTTCCAGTGGTCGGCCATTCCGCCGAAGAAGATTTCCGCGCCGCCGCCGAAGCTCCGCGCGAAGGCCTCTCGCCCGTTGTGCCACTTTCCGCAGGCCCACGTCGAGTAGCCGTTCCGCGCCAGGTGCTCGCCGAGGGTCACGTGGGCCGGGTCGATCGTCTCACCCTTGTCCGCGATGCGATAGAGCGTCCTTCCGGTGTGGAGCATGGCCCGGCTGGGCATGCAGACGGCCCCGCACGAGCCGCCCATGATGGCCGCCCGCGTGAAGCTCGTCCCGCGCCGCACCAGCCGGTCGAGGTTCGGCGTGTGTACCTTCTCGTTGCCCAGCGCGGCGATGGTGTCGAACCGCTGATCGTCCGTCAGCAGGACAAGAACATTGGGTCGGCTCATGGGGATTCCGCCCATATCATCGATTCCCTTTGGCCCGGTTGTGGGTAATGCAGAGCATCTGGCAGTTCTCGGCCGAGCTTCCGCCGCCCTTGCTCCATGCGGCAACGTGGTCGGCGTCCATTTCCCTCAGTTCGTAGACCTTTCCCTTGTTTGCGTCGTGCCCCTCGGCGCAGAGCGGGCAGTTGGATTTGCCCTTCGCTTTGGCATCTCTCGTTTGCTTCTCGTAGACCGCCCTCTTCGTGGCGTCGTCGAACACCCGCACGTCCAAGAGTCTCTTGTCCTTCTTGCCGCCGAGAATATACTCGAAGACGCCGCGACGGTTCTTGACGTACGGATCGCCAAGAAGCCGCTTGACCTCGGCGGAAACCTTGGCCGGGTCATATGACTTGGAATGATATTCCTCGTAGAGCCTGCCCCACTCCAAACCCTTCATTTCCGGGAGAACGTCGCTAAACACGGTTGAAACCCAGTCGATCACGCTGTTGAAGTAGGTCTTCAGCTCAGTGATGTTTTTATCGTTGCGATGCCGGCTCATGTAGCCGCCGATGTCGCCCTTGCTCACCCAGTCCAGCGCCCGCTCCAAGTACCCCTGCCGATTCACTTCCGCTTTGATGTACGCGCTCCACATCTGGATGTTCGCGTTCTGGCTGTTGCTGAACTCGACCTTCGCAAGCGTCACGAACGGCCCGGAGAAGATGGCGTTCAAGCGCTCCTGCGGTTTGAGTTCCACACCTGCGATGTTGATGGTCTCAAACCAGTCTTTGATCTCCTTTTCGAGCCCTTCGCATTCGTAAATCAGAAGCATCGACTCTTGAATCAAGGCTTGTTGGTCGGCGGGCAGGCTGTCGAAGTACTTCGGGTTGCCGTTTTCCATGATCGCGAACTTGTTCGTCACGAACCGTCCGATGCTGGTGATCCTCTGCTGGCCGTCCAATACCTCGAACTTGTCCTTGGCGACTTTGTTGAAATAGATCAATCCGAGCGGATACCCCTTCAGCAACGATACGATGACCGCCTGCTCCTTGCTGCCGCCCTTATCCGCATAGATGTAGTTGCGCTGGTACTCCGGCTGGATGGTCAGCTTTCCGCCCAGCCCGAACAATCCTTTGCCCTCCAACTGGTTGTACACAAACCCCTCGCAGATGTCGGCGACGGTGATGTTGATTCTCAGCGTGGTCTTCACTTTTTCCTCCCCCTTTCGCGCCGGGTGCGGCGGCGGTGGCGGATGACGATTCTGTCGTACATTCGGCGATAGCTTCCATCGCCATTGTCAATGTAGAAACGCGGCCCGCCCTGCAAGTAGCTTCCCTTTTTTGCGACCTGAGACATCGGGACGCCGAGGGTCATGCTTGATCCCAGAATCTCGAACTGGTCGGGGTTGTACTTGTCGAGGAAGGTGATGGGGACACCCATCATGCCGTCGTAGTCGCTGGGGATCGCGTCGGTGAACGGCACTTCGATCGCGTCGTAGTTGGCGTACCGGTCGTACGCCGCCTTGCCCTTAATCTCCTTGTGCTTGCTGAACTTCAAGTTCCGCTCCATAGTCATGCACTCCAGCTTCTGGTGGCGGCGCCCATGATCCAGGTTCGTCCACCAGCGAACGCCCTTGACGCGGATGTATTTGACGCCATTTTCATCGACCCGCCAGCCGGCCGCGTTGAGCGGGTAGTGGCCGGGAACGCGGAACTCGCGATCGCCGCTATGGATCGTGACGCCCATCCACATTTTGTCAGCCTTGATGAGCGGGAATATCTCTATGTACGTGATCGCTTGGACATTACCGATGACCAGGAACTTCTTCCCGTGTTCCACGAGCAAGGCGACGTATTCGCGGAAGAGGGAGAAGGGCGGGTTGGTGACGACGATGTCCGCCTCTTTCAGCAGCGCGATGCACTCGGGGCTGCGGAAATCGCCTCCGGGGTGCTTGTCGTTGCCTTTCAAGGCTCTCCGGGCGGCCTTGTTCCGCTTGAGGAAAAGCTCGACGTCCGTCACGTTCGCAGCGCCGTCTCCGTCTTCGTCTTTCACACGGTCGAGGATGACGGCGAGGGCCTTGGGCTTCTGGCGCTTGCCATTCCCGTCGTTGTACTCAAAGAGCGGAAGTTGTGCGCCGGCGATCGGGGAGCCGTCGTAGCTGGTGGTGATGAGCTTTTTCAGGCCGAGCTTGTTGAAGTTGGCGGCGAAGTACTTGAAGAAGTTGCTCTCGAAAGGGTCGTCGCAGTTGCAGTAGACGACCTTTCCGCGGAAGGTTTTGGGGTCGAATTCGAGGTAGGCCTCAACCTCCTTCTGGATGTCGACGTACTGGGTGTAGAACTCGTCCTGCTTGGCCGCCCTCGCGGCGCGCAGGCTTCGGTTCAGCGACTTCGCGCCCATGTTGCGGGCCTTCCTTCCCGTCTGTCGCAAGAGTTGCAGCCGTTCGGGATGACCCTCGTCCGGTCGGGGCGGTTGCCCCGGTCCTTCCGCGGCGCGGGGTCCTTGAGCCCGTCGCGGAGCGCCGCGAACCTGACCGGGATTTCCCCGCGCCTGACGGACGGACTCCAGCCTTGGAGGCAGTCAACGAATGATCTCCCGTCGGCCATACGGCCGGTTATCCTATCGCAGGCCGTCCTGTGCGGCAATAGCCCTTTGTCCGCTGCGGCCGCGAGCCGCGTTCCGCCGCGCAATGAATGCTCCCGGCGGAATTCGCGGGCCGAACTGCCCTTCCGACAGGCATTTTCCGCAAATGGTTTTCTCGCCAAACGACCTGCGGGTCCCCCCCATACTCCCACGATTCTCCCGCTAAAAATGAACTTTTTGCTTGTTTTCTATATCGATATGGAATAGGGTGTCCCGCTGTTTCCCAACGCGAAGGAAGCAGCCCGTGCGGTTTCCCGATCGACGAGAACCACCGAGAGGATCGCGATTGGCCTCTCGCCCATCCGCCCCCCTGCCGCATACAAAATACAGAATCCGCGAAGGAGCCCCCTGATGACGAACGTCGCCAAAGCGTTCCCCTGCCTGGTCTGCCTGTGGGCCTTCTGCGCCGCCGCGCCGGCCGACGAGCCCGTCGCCACCGTCGTGCTGGCCGACTTCGAGAAGGGGCGCGACGGATTCGAGGCCTCCTTAGTCCGCGACCCCGCCGTCGCCAAAAACGGGCAGGCGTCCGGGCGGATCGACGCGGACTTCACGAACGCCAAGGCCGAGCCGTGGAAAATCGTCGGCGCGCCGCTGCTCTACACCAACGAGATCCGCGCCGTGCGCTTCTGGGTCCGCTCCCACGACGCCGGCGGGCTGACCTTCCGCGTCATCGACAGCTCCGGGCAGGTTCACCAGCTTCGCCCCAAGTTCCAGCCCAACGGCGAATGGCAGCAGGTGGTCCTCGACTCGTTCGAGAAAGGCCCGGGCTACCAGTCCTGGGGCGGCGCGAAGGACCGCAGGTTCCACTGGCCGGCCAGGCGCCTCGCGATCATCTTCGAGAAGAACAACCTTCCGGAAGGCAAGGTCGCCGGGTCGCTCTGGATCGACCAGGTGGAGCTGGACCTCGCCGGCAAGCCCGCCACGGTGCTGGACGGCTGCGAGACCGTGGTCCTGGAGGACTTCGAGGCGCCCTTCAAGCAGCGCAAGATGGAAGACCGCCTCAGCGGTCTCGCCCAGGACGCCAAGGAGTTCAAGGGCGGCGCGGCGTCGGGCAGGTTCGAGGGCGATTTCACCAGGGAGGGCGGCCAGCCCTGGCGGCCGGCCGGCCGGTCGCTCGAAGTGGTCAGGGAGTTCCGCCGCATCCGGTTCTGGGTGCGCTCGGCGGACGTCAAGGCCTTCACTTTCATCCTGACCGACAAGACGGGCCAGGCGCACCACCAGTCCGTCCCCATCGAGCCCGACGGCGAGTGGCAGCAGGTGGCCATCGACGCGTTCGACACCGGCCCGGGCTACCGCCACTACGGCGGGGCCAACGACGGGCGGTTCCACTGGCCGGCGAAGGGAATCGGCTTCGTCATCGGCAAGGGCGACGCCGCCGGGCCCGTCACCCGCACGCTCTGGATCGACGACATCGAGGCGCTGGCCGAACCCGGCCCGTTCGTGCCCGACCTGGAGATGGAGCAGGACCAACTCGGCAACGTCTTCCTGACGACCGAGACCGTGCGGATCCCCCTGGTCAGCAAGGGCGATCGGATCGAGTGGACCGTCCGGGACTTCTGGCACCGGCAGGTCGAGCGCGGCGTCGCCGTCGTGCGGGACACCCGCGCGGTCATCGAGCCCCAGGCCGGCAGGAAGGGATACTTCGAGGTGCGCCTGGTCATCCGCAAGGGCGACCTGACGCTGGCCGAGACCGACACGAGCTTCGCCGTCATCACGCCCGTGGACATCGCGACGATGAAGGATTCCCCCTTCGGCGTGATGACCCACTTCGCCCAGGGCTGGGACCTGGACATCATGCCGCTGATCGCCAAGGCCGGCATCACGTCCATCCGCGACGAGCAGTACTGGCAGCAGATCGAGAAAAACAAGGACGAGTTCGTCTTCACCTCCAAGTTCACCGACTGGATGGCCGAGGCCGCCAAGTTCCACATCGACCCGCTCGTCCCCATGACCTTCGCCAACAAGAACTACGACGAGGGACTGACGCCCCACACCCCCGAGGGGTGCAAGGCCTACGGGCGCTACGGGCAGGAGCTGCTCAAGAAGTACGGCCGGCAGATCCAGTGGCTGGAAATCTGGAACGAGTACAACGGCACGTGGTGCAAGGGCCCGGCCGCCGACGACCGCCCGAAATACTACGCGCAGATGCTCAAGTATTCCTACGAGGCGATCAAGGAAATCCGCCCCGACGTGCAGGTGCTGGGCGGCGCGGCCGTGCTGCTGCCCCGCCCGTATTTCGAGGGCATCTTCAAGCACGGCGGAATGAAGTACATGGACGGCGTGGTCATTCACCCCTACCGGGCCGCGCCGGAGGGCGTGGAAGAGGAAATCCGCGAGCTGAAGGACCTGATGCGGAAGTACAACGACGGGAAGACCAAGCCCATCTGGGTGACCGAGACCGGCACCCACGACAAGACCCCCCACGGGCGGTACAACGTCGCGCGGTACCTGGTCCGCATGTACACGTTGCTGCTGAGCGAGGAATGCGAGAAGATCTACTGGTACCTCCTGCGGGACTACTCCAGCTTCAAGACCATGGGCCTGCTGCGCGACCCGAACGACCCGATGGGGCGCTACGCCGTCGCGCCGCCGTACCCGGCCTACGCGAACCTCATCCGCCAGCTGTCCGGCGCGAAGTTCGTCCGCCGCGAGCCGACCGACCCGCGGACGCGCGTCTACCGGTTCGACAAGGGTGGCGAGCCGGTCCGCGTCTGCTGGGCGACCGTCCCGGCGCACTTCGCGCTGGCAGCGGACGCGCCGCTGACCGTGACGGACCTGATGGGCCAGGAGCAGCGCCTCGAACCCGTCGAGGGCAAGGTCTACCTGACGCTGACAGACAACGCCGTCTACGTGAAGGGCGCGACGAAGGAAATCCTCCCCGCCGGCGGGCGATTCGTCCTGGCGGCCGAACAGGCCGCCGACATCCTCGGCGACGTGACGCTGAAGTTCTCGGTGGACAACCGCGGCGGGGCGCAGGCCCTGGAAGGCGTCTTCGAGGCGCACGGGCAGAAGGCGAACATCGCCTGCCCCGCCGGCGCCGCGCAGGACCTGAGCCTGACGATCCCCGGCGAAGACACGAAAACCGTCGACACCCGCGAATACGCTTATCGCCTGACCCTCAACGGAAAAGCCGCCGGCCTGGGCCAGGTGACGGTGCACGTCGTGGACCCGCTGACGTTCTCGCCGGACGCGAAAATCGACGCCTCGCGCGGGATGGAGCTGCGGCTCGGCAACGCCTCCCCACGGACCGCCTACGAGGTCGAGAGCGTCTCGTGGAAGGTGGCCGATGCCCCGCAGACGGTCCAGGCGACGGCCATCCAATTGCCCGCCTCGAAAGACCTGCGGTTCGGCCTGCCGCTGGCCGACCTGCCCGACTACCGCACGGCGAAGGTCAGCGCGTCCGTCAAGCTCAAGGGACGCGACGCGATGCTCTTCAGCGACGAGGCCTCCTGCAATCCGTGCTACCGGCGGACGGTGCGGGCCGACGGCGACCTGGGCGACTGGGACCACGCCCCGGCCATCGACTTGGCGGCGGACGGCGAGGTCTGGCCGCCGGTCGCCCCCGCCGCCGCG
>DNAS01000157.1:18254-18572 GCA_003485185.1 Phycisphaerales bacterium
CAGGCCACCAAAAACGCCAAGACCCAGCCGGCCGCCCAGCCGGCGGCGGCTGAGCCGCAAGAGAAGCCCCAACCCGTCGCCCCGCCGGAACCGCCTAAAACGCCCCCGCCGACCGGGAAAGTCTGGTTCGCCTGGGACGCGGAGAACTTCTACCTCGCCGCCCGCATCGAGGGCGCCCAGGCGTCGGCCGGCAGCCTGCGGTTCGGGCTGGCCGCCGCGGATTCGGCCGACCTGATCCCCGCGTGGTACGAGCTGCGACTCGCGCCGGACGCCAAAACCCTCGCCTGCGCCGCCGCGCCGACCGACGCGCTGGCCAAG